>JANWUW010000010.1 GCA_025057935.1 Thermoflexales bacterium | reverse complement strand
CCTGAGATTTCGCGCTCCAATCATTGTGCAGCCCATGCGTGGACGAGTGCCACTCACCCCACGCGCCAATGAAGCCCGCGTGGAACCACGCGATGACATCCGCGTGCGCTTGGAACACAGGCGCAAGCTGCTGGATGTGGGCTAGGATGCGCGAAAGCGGCGCGTCAGGTTCGCTGTTCGGGTACGGACCGAAGTTATACGCCACGCGCAGGATCAGCTTCACACCCTGACGCCGCGCAGCGTCAAGCGCGTCGCTGATGCCCTGAAGCAGGCTCGTCGGCAGTGTGTCGCTGTTGCGATAGCTAGCAAGATAAATGTAGGAATACACCAGCGAATGCCCATTGGAACGAGCCTGCGCAAAATGCCAGTCGTTGAGCAAAAGCAGGTCATCGTATGACGGACGGAAACCGCGCTCAGGATTGAGGACATCGTTGGGGTCAGGCGAGTAGGAGATGCTCTGAGCGCTTGTTGGGTAAGCCCTGGTCGGAGAGAGCGATGGGGACAACCACGTGCAGAGCAGGGAAACAAAGATCGCCAACGCGACAGCTGCGATGCGAAGCAAGACGAACTCTCCTCTTCCTGTTGGGCGCTACAAACCCTTCTTATCACACAAATGCATCAAGAGAAAGTTAACTTCCTCACGCTCGTAGGCATTTGCTTGGCATGCACAAGGATTCGCCTCAATCATTCCACAGAGCAGTGGTGGCAACGAAAAAGAGCGCTTCCCCCTTGTGAGGGAAGCAGCCCTGCGTTCAGAACTGTGCCTCCTCTTCGAGCGCGAGCTGCGCTCAATTTTTCAGATTCACAACACAAGTCCCCAAGGGTTCTCCAGCAGCCGCTTGATCTCGTTGAGGAACTGCGCAGCCTCAGCACCATCTGTGACGCGATGATCGCCAGAGAGCGTCAGGTTCATCATGGTGCGAATGACGATCTGACCTTCGCGCACCACCGGCATGGGCTGCGCCGTCGCCACAGCAAGGATGGCAGCGTCGGGTTGGTTGACGATGGCGATGAAGTTGTCCACGCCATACATGCCAAGGTTGCTGATGGTGAACGTCTGCCCGCCATAATCGCTGGGCAGCATTTTGCCTTCTCTTGCGCGCGCCGCAAGCGCTGTCATCTCCTGGCTGATCTGCTTTAGCGACTTTGTATCAGCATCGCGCACAGTGACCGTGACAAGCCCATCAGGCACAGAGACTGCAACGCCAATGTTGATGTGGTCATGCATCTGAATGCCATCGTTCATGAATGAGGCATTCAGGTTAGGAAAGCGCCTCAACGCCAGCGCTGCAGCGCGGATCACCATGTCGTTGATAGAGACTTTAACGCCTTCGCTCTTGAGAGCGGCATTGATCTGCTCGCGCAAGGCAAGCGCAGCGTCCATCTCCACTGAGACAGTGATGTAGAAGTGGGGCACCTGCTGCTTGCTCGCCGCCATGCGCGCCGCGATGGTCTGGCGCATGCGCGAGAGTGGCTGCTTGATGCCCACCACGGGCACTGGCTCAGGCTGTGGTTGCGGAGGCAGTGCGGCAGGCGCAGGAGCAGCAACCGGCGCGACCGCAGGCGCGGGTGGCGCAGGCGCTGCCTTCGGCATGCTGGCGAGGAACGCCTCCACATCCGCTTTGGTAATGCGCCCCTCAGGACCGCTGCCTTTCACCAACCGCAGATCAATGCCGTGCTCTTGCGCGATGCGCTTTGCAACAGGCGTGGCAACGATGCGCTCGCTCCCTTCAGGCACCACACCACTAACCACTACAGAGGTAGCTACGCTCTCTGCAGGCTGCGGCAGCACACTACTTTCGGGCTGCGGTGTTGCTGCTCTGGCAATAGGCTCGTCAATCGCTTCACTCGGATCGGCAATGATGGCGATCACTTCGCCCACTGGCACGCGCTGCCCGGGCTGAGCGATGATCTTGCGCAGCACACCGCTCGCAAACGCTTCGATTTGGATTGTGGTTTTGTCGGTTTCGATCTCGGCAATGGGCTCGCCGCGGGTCACCATGTCGCCTTCCTTCTTCAGCCATGCGGCGATGGTGCCCTCGGTCATATCAAAGCCCATTTGAGGCATGGTGATGTTCGTGGGCATGGCGTTCTAAGACACTGGCGCTAGTACTCGTTCCGCATCATGGCGCGCACTGCCTCGACAACGTCTTCAGCGAATGGAATGGTGGCGCGTTCGAGGTTGCGCGCGTAGGGCATTGGCACCTCTAAGCCTGCAACGCGCGCCACGGGCGCGTCGAGGTAATTGAAGGCTTGCTCTTGGATGGTCGCGGCGATCTCCGCGCCCAAACCACATGTGCGCCATCCCTCCTCAACAACAATGGCGCGGTTTGTCTTGCGCACCGACTCAAGAATGGTCGGCACGTCCATCGGGCGCAGCGTGCGCAAGTCCACGATCTCCACGTCAATCCCTTCCTCGGCGAGGATCTTCGCCGCCTTCAGCGATTCGATGGTCATGCGTCCCCAGGTGACGATGGTGATGTCTTTGCCACGGCGCTTGTAGTCCGCCTCGCCGATCGGGATGAGATACTCTTCATCGGGCACCTCACCGCGCGTGCTGTAAAGCTGGAGGTGCTCCAAGAAGATCACAGGGTCATCGTCACGGATTGCCGTCTTGAGCAACCCCTTGGCATCGTAAGGCGTGGCTGGCGCAACCACTTTGAGGCTCGGGATTGAGGCGAACCAGGCGTCGAAGTTCTGCGAGTGCGTCGCCGCAGTGCGACCGTGCCCATTGGGCGTGCGGATGACCATCGGCACTTTGATCTGACCGTTGAACATGTGGCTCTGCTTTGCGACGTGGTTGACGATTTGGTCCCAAGCCACCAGCGTGAAGTTCACAGTCATGATCTCACACACAGGTCGCAAGCCGCCCATCGCTGCGCCTAGACCAACGCCGACAATCGCTTCTTCAGCAATAGGCGTATCGCGCACGCGCCCGGGGAACTCTTTCGCCAAGCCAGCGGTCACACCGTAAGCACCGCCACCTGCGTAGGCGACAACATCCTCGCCCCAGATGACGACGGTGGGGTCGCGCTGCATCTCTTCGCGCAGCGCGCGCTTTAGGGCTTCGCGATAGGTGATCTCAGGCATAGCTTGTCTGTGCTGAAACGTGGTGCTTGCCGTTCGGCGCTACGCGCCCACCCAGTTTCGGCGGCCGAATCAGCGAACCGCCAATCTGCATGTTACTGACCGGCTGCATGTAGATGTAGTCGTAAAGGCTCTCCAGCGGCGGCTCTGGACTCTGATCGGCGAACTGGATCGCATCCTCGACTTCCTCTTCCACAGACTTTCGGATGGCGTCGAGATCAGCTTGGGTGACCAGCTCGCGCTTGAGGAGCACTTCGTCAGCGAAGCGCGTGATCGGGTCACGCTTTCGCCACTCAGCGATCTCCTCTTTGCTGCGTTGCACGTCAGGGTCTGCCATGGAGTGACCGCGGAAGCGATAGGTGACCATGTTCAAGAAGGACGGACCTAAGCCGCTGCGTGCGCGTTCGGCTGCACGACACACCGCCTCGCGCACAGCCATCACGTCCATGCCGTCCACCTCCTCAGCATACATGTTGTAGCCAGCGGCTTTCGTGAGCATTGGCACAGCACTATGCACCTCGTAGGCAGTGCCCATGGCGTATTGGTTGTTCTCGACCACAAAGATGACGGGCACGTTCCACAACTTCGCCCAGTTCATCGCTGCGTGGAAAGTGCCAATGTTGGTAGAGCCATCACCCATAGAACAGAGCGTGACGCGCCCAGTGCCCAGATACTGTGCCGCCACGCCCAAGCCCACTGCAAGCGGCAAGTGACCGCCGACGATGGCATAGCCTCCCCAGAAGTGGCGCGACACATCCACGAGGTGCATCGAGCCTCCGCGCCCTCCCGTGGTGCCGGTGGCGCGCCCGAACAGCTCAGCCATCACAGCGCGCGCTGAACAGCCTCGCGCCAGCGCCCAGCCGTGATCGCGGTAATTCACCACGATCTCATCGTCAGGGTTAAGGGCAGAGACTGCGCCAACTGCGATCGCCTCCTGACCGTTGTAGAGGTGCAGGAAACCAGCAATTTTTGCCTTAGCGTACATCTCGGCAGCGCGATCCTCGAAGACGCGGATGAGGAGCATCTGCCGGTAAAGGGAAATCAAGCTTTCTCGGTCCATGGCGGGTTGTGTTCAAAATCATGCGTTTGTATGCACAACAGCAACATTTGTTAGGACTCGATACTTCAGCGTCGCTTTGCGAGGTGTTCCGCAAACGCCACTGCACCCATCACATCCACTGCATTGAAACACTACGCAAGCGCGTACGACACGCGGGTCCGCGTCGCGAGGAGCCAGATGACCAGTCGCAGCAGGCGCCACCGGCTTTCATGTTCACGATTCAGTATTGTACGCAAGCACGCCCAGGGCACAGCGCGTCGAGGCAGAGAGATGCTTCGCGCGAGGTGCGAAGGCACAAGCTCAGGTATGCTTACGCCGACAAAGGGGCATGAAAGTCTCGTGGGACAAGAGCGTTGTCGTTGCGCTTGTGTTGCTTGCTTTCGTGCTGCGCATTTACCACATTGACGTCCAGAGCTGGTGGTGGGACGAGGGATATAGCACCTATCTAGCGCGCAGCGGCTTCGTCGCAGCATTGCGGCTCACTGCTGTGGATATTCACCCGCCGCTTTACTACCTCGTGCTCTCGATCTGGGGCGCATTCGCTGGATACACCGAGTTCACCACTCGCCTACTCTCCGCGTTCTTCAACCTCGCGACGATCCCGTTCATTTACCAAGTGGGCAAGCGCAGTGTGAACGCGCTCGCTGGATTACTCGCCGCCCTGCTCCTTACTGTCGCGCCCGCCCACGTCTACTACTCGCAAGAGGCGCGCATGTACACCTTGTTTGCCCTCGAGTATCTAGCCGCGCTGTGGTTGGTGTGGCGGCTGCTGCGCGCTACGCGGTGGAGCAGAAGCACGCTCACCGCCCTCGCTGTTGTCGAGGCAATGATGCTGTACACGCACTACTTCTCAGTGGTTGGCATCGCTTTCATCAACGGCGTTGCGTTGGTGGCGGTGTTATTGCGGCACGCATCTGATCGCCTTCAACGCCTGCGTCAGTGGATCGGTGCTCAGGTCGGCGCGCTCGCCCTTTACTTGCCGTGGCTGCCGTTCGCGTTGCGCCAATCGCTTGCCTATGAGGACGACCGCGCCAGACCGCTGCCTTTCGAGGATTTCGTTGGCTTGGTGTGGCACTTTTTTAACCTCGGCATTCGCGGCGCCATCGGCAACCCACGGCGCGATCCGCCGCATCCCGAATTCATCATCGCCTCGAGCGGGTTTGGCGCGCTGCTGCTGCTGGGGACAGCGCTCGCGCTGGTGATGTGGACGCGCCGCTCATGCAAGCGCGAGCGCAATGCTTTGCTCTTCTGGGGAGCAAGCTTCGTGATTCCCGTACTTATCGTGTTTGGCTTGATGTTCTGGAAGCCGACCATCCATCCGCGCTACGTGTTGATGGTGACGCCCGCGATCTTTCTCACCGCTGGCACAACGCTCGCTGGGCTGATGAGCGCAAGATCGCACTGGCGTTTACCAAGTTTCGCGATCGGATCCGCGCTTGCCCTTGCCATCGCCGCGACAAGCGCGCGCGGCTTGTGGATCGTCTACACCGACGCGTCGTACTTCCGCGCGGATGCCCGAGGCACAGCCCGGTATCTAAGCAGCGAAGCGCATGCCACGGATGCGGTAGTGATTGACTCGCCTGACTTCACCATCGAGCAGTACTACACGGGGCGCGCTCCCTTGCGCGGGATCAAGATGCTGGCACGCGAAGCCGAAGGCTTGGCTGAACTCCAGACGCTCACTGCGGGCAAAGCGCGCGTCTTCCTCGTCCGCTGGGACCTTTCCCGCACCGACGATCGGCGCTTCATCCCCTTCCTGTTCGAGCACGCTGGACACTTGCGCGAGCATCGCGCGTTCCACGGTTACGACGTTTGGCTGTATGCCTTGGAGCGCCCCGTCGCCATGCCTACGTTGAAGCCCGTTGAGGCGAACTTCAGCCACAAGCTCCAGCTTCACGCTAGCTTTCACGAGCCTTTCGCGCACAGCGGCGAGGGCGTGAGCGTGGCTCTCGAGTGGGAGCTGCTTTCGCCCACTGAGCGCGCCCACAAGGTCGCCGTTGCGATCATGGATGACGATCGCCGCGTGCTTAGCAATCGCGACATCTTGCTGATGGACGAGCGGCATCGTTACACGTTCCGATGGGAGCCAGGCTTGCGCACAACCACTTACCACGTCGTGCCGGTGCCGCTCGGCACGCCGCCGGGCACCTACCGCATCGCGATCAGCATTTACGAAGAAGACGAGGCGACAGGCAACATCGTGCGTCGGTTGGACGTGCTTGACCGCGCAGGCAACCCAGCGGGGCAGGTCTTCGAGCTCGGCTCGCTCGAAGTCCACCTGCCGCGCAGTGTGTCTGACCCCTACGCAACGCTGGACGGCATGCCCTCGATGCCTTCTCAATCACTCGGTGAGGGACTCATGCTGCGCAGCGCGCTTCTCCCGATCACGCGAACCGCACCGGGCGAGCGGCTGCCAGTGGTGCTTCTACTCACTGCCGAGCGCCCCATGCTGCCTGACGACCCTATCACAGTTGAGATAATGCGCAACAAGGTAGCGCTTGGCGAAGCCACGGCACACGCAGGGAACGGACGGTTTCCAACTTCGGCGTGGCGCGTTGGGCTGCCAGTCCTCGAACGGCGCTTTGTGCTGCTCAACCCAGAGGCAGCACACGGAAGCGCAGAAGTGCGCGTGCGTTGGGGCAACCGCCCCGCCTTGCGCATCGGCACAATCGAGATCAGCGGACGCGCGCGTCGCTTCGAGCCTCCAAGATTCGCGCAGCCTGTTGGCGCACGCTACCCCAACCTCGCTGAGCTGGTCGGCGCGACGCTCGAGCAAGCCTATGACCCCAACTCGCAGCGCATGGTGGTGTCGCTGGTTTGGAAAGCGCTGAACGCTGCGCCAATTGAGCAAGACTACGTTGTTTCAGTGCAAGTGCTGAACGCGGAGGGGCGTCTCATTGGTCAGAGCGACCATCCTCCCGGGCACATTCCAACCTCGTCGTGGGTCAGCGGAGAGTACATCGAAGACCGACACGAGGTTATCTTCCGTGAAGCCGTTCACGGCGAGGGACGCGCGATCGTCGTGCTTTACGACGCAGCATCGCAGAAACGATTGCTCACATCGGAAGGACGGGACGTCATCGAACTGCCCTTGCGAATACGCTGAAGCCCATACAGCATCCCTTCAGAGCGCCCTCTCACTTTTGGTTTACTGAGCGTCGCCTGCTCTGCTAAGCTTCAGATCCATGCACGAGTCGGCAGGCGGCGCACAACCTCAGAGATGGCACCTCCCACTGAGCTGGCAGCAGCACGCGCGGCGCATTGGCGTAATCACCGTGTGGTTGCTGAGCGCAGCACTAATGGCGATCCTCGTGCGCCTCGTCTGGCCGGAGCCGCGCCCCCTCAGCCCGCGCGAAGTGGCGCACATCGCCGCAGAGGTGATGGCGATGGCGACGCCTGCTCCGCCGTACAGCGCTGTGGCTTATCGCGCCGTGCTGCCAGCCGTTGTGATCGTTGAGGCGCGCCGAGAAGGAACAAGTGCGTCGCAAGCCGACCTCGGCAGCGGCGTAATCGTAAGCCAGCGCGGTGACATCCTCACTAGCCTACACGTGATCCGCGGTGCGCGCTCCATCGAGGTCACCTTCGCTGACAACACGCGCTCGCCGGCGTTTCTCACCAACGCCCAGCCCGAGAAAGACATTGCTGTGCTTAGACCCGCGCGCTTGCCCTCGTCGTTTCAGCCAGCAGTGCTGGGCAACCCAAGCGGGCTGCGCGTCGGCGACGAGGTCTTCGTCGTCGGGCACCCAATGGGCTTGACAGCCTCGTTAACTGCCGGAGTGGTCTCTGGCTTGCAGCGCACGGCAACGCCGCAAGGGCTTGACACGCGTCTGGAGGGCTTGATCCAGTTTGACGCCGCCGTGAATCCCGGCAACTCTGGAGGTCCGCTAGTGAACCGAAATGGAGAAGTAGTCGGCATCGTGATTGGACTGCTTAGCCCAGTGCAGCAGCGCGCCTTCGCCGGCATTGGGCTAGCAGTGCCGATTGATGTTGCTGGCGGCGCTGCTGGCTTGCCGCCGTACTAAACACGCGAGGAGTGACCTATGGCCCATCTGGAAACAACCGCAGCGCACCGTTTGCCGCTTGAGCATCTGCTTTACGAGGTCAAGAAGATCATCGTCGGGCAGGATCACCTGCTTGAGCGTTTGATCATCGCCCTGCTTGCGCGCGGTCATATTCTCGTCGAGGGCGTGCCCGGCTTAGCGAAGACTCTGGCGATCAAGACGCTCGCTGAAGCGTTCGGCGGTCAATTCAAGCGCATTCAGTTCACGCCCGACCTTGTGCCCGCAGACCTCGTGGGCACGCGCATTTACAACCAGAAGACCGGCGAGTTCAACACTGTGCTCGGACCAGTGTTCACTAACCTGCTGCTCGCTGACGAGATCAACCGCGCGCCAGCGAAAGTGCAGAGCGCGCTGCTCGAGGTCATGCAAGAGCGCCAGGTCACCATCGGCGGCGAGACCTACAAGGTGCCCAATCCCTTCCTCGTCATGGCGACGCAGAACCCTATCGAATCCGAGGGCACGTATCCGCTCCCCGAGGCGCAAGTTGATCGCTTCATGATGAAAGTGATCGTGGGCTATCCGTCACCGTCTGAGGAATTCGTGATCGTCGAGCGCATGATTGGGCTGCTGCCGCCAGTGCAAAAAGTGTTGAGCATCGAGCAGCTGCTCGAGATGCAGCGCCGCGTGTTCGACGTGTACGTGGACCCGGCGCTGATTGAGTACGCTGTGCGCATCGTCAACGCTACGCGTCGTCCGCAGGAAGTGGGGCTGCCCGATCTTGCGCGCTACATTCAGTTCGGCGCGAGCCCGCGCGCCTCGATCAACATGATCCTCGCGGCGCGCGCCCTTGCCTTCATGCGCGGTCGCACCTACGTGCTCCCTCAAGACGTACTCGACGTCGTGCTCGATGTCACTCGCCACCGCATCGTGCTCTCCTATGAAGCCCTCTCCGATAACGTCACACCCGACACGGTGATCTGGAGCATCGTGCAGCGCGTGCCTGTGCCTCAAGTGCCGCTCCATGAACACGCCAACGCCCGCGCCACCGCCTGAGCGCGTCTTGCTGCGCCTTGAGTGGCATGTGCTGCGCCGCCTCGACGGCGTGCTGCAGGGCAATTACCGCACGCTGTTCCGCGGCTTCGGGCTTGATCTCGCCGACGTGCGCGAGTATCAGCCAACAGACGATGTGCGGCGCATCGATTGGAATGTGACAGCGCGGCTGAACACGCCTTACGTGCGCGAGTATCTTGAAGACCGCGAGGTGACAGCTTGGTTCTTGGTTGACCTCAGCCCCTCGCTTGGCTTTGGTCCGCCGCAGCGGCAGAAGCGCATGGTGATCGTGGACTTCGTGGCGACCTTGGCGCGCTTGCTCACTCGCCAGGGCAACCGCGTCGGCGCGATGCTCTTCACGGATCGGCTTGCGCGCACTATCCCGCCTGGCGTCAATCGTCCCCACGTGCTGCGTTTGATTAACGACCTTTTGCGCGTCCCGCTGCCAAAGACGAACGCGCTCACCGATCTCGCGCCCCTCTTGCGCATTGCGCTAAACACGCTTCGGCGACGTTCCATGATTTTCATCCTCTCCGACTTCATCCTCGCGCCTGGGTGGGAGCAGCCTTTTGCGCTGCTCGCTCGCCGCCATGATGTGCTGCCAGTGCGCGTCTACGACCCGCGCGAGCATCAACTCCCCGATCTAGGTCCGATCTGGCTGCAAGACGTAGAGACTGGCGCGCAAATGCTCGTTGACACTTCAGACCCGCGCTTCCGTCAACGCTTCGCCCAGCGGATTGAACAGCGCGAGCGCGCGCTTCAGAGCGCCTTTCAGCGAGCTGGCGTTGCCGAGCTGCGGCTTTCAACCGAGGACGACCTCGTGCGCAGCATCGTCCGCTTCGCGCTGCAGCGCAAGCGACAGCGTGTGCCCTTTGCCTGATGCCATGCGTTTTGAGTGGCCTTTCGCCTTTGCAGTTGCGCTGCCACTGCTGGTGATAGCGGGCGTTCTCTACGCGCGCGTTCAACGCCAGCGCGCGCTTGCCGCTCAGCGCGCCGCCGAGCTTGGTTTTGCGCCTTTGCGCTCCATACCGCGCTGGCGGCAGCGCACTGTCGCGCTCATGATGGGGCTTGGGTTGATCGGGCTTGTGCTTGCCGCGGCGCGCCCCGTAGCCACTCTGCAACTCCCGCGTCTGCGCGGCATCGTGTTGCTTGTCTTCGATGTCTCCGGCAGCATGGCGGCTGACGACGTCAAACCGAGCCGCATGGACGCAGCCAAGAGTGCTGCGCGCGCGTTCATCGCGAGCCAACCCGAGACAGTGGAGATCGGTATCGTTGCTTTCAGCGAGGGTGGCTTGACGGTCCAAATGCCCACCACTGACAAAGCCGCGCTCTTCGCTGCGATTGATCGCCTGCAGCCCACGCGCGGCACCTCGCTCGCTAGCGGCATCCTTGGCGCCCTGCGCGTCATTGACGACTTGAACAGCGATGTTGAGGGCGCTGCCTCGGGCTTGCCCGAGGAGCCACAAGACCCGCGCGATGTGCTCCCGCCGCGCCCCGATCGCTACGCGCCAGAGATCATCGTGCTGATCAGCGACGGCGAGAACACTGCGCCTCCCGACCCGCTCGAAGGCGTCGCGGCTGCCATCCGCCGAGGTGTGCGCGTGAACACGATCGGCGTTGGCACGCCGGAGGGCGCATTGCTTCAGCTTGAGGGCGGCTTCACCGTTGTGTCACGCCTCGACGAAACGGCGTTGCGCCAAATCGCTGAGCTAACAGGCGGGCGCTACTACAACGCGCGCAGCCAAGAAGACCTGCGCGGGATCTACAACAACGTGGGCCTGCAACTGGTGGTCGAGCCACAACAAACCGAGTTGACTGCAGCGTTTGCTGCCGCTGCGCTGCTCTTCTTGCTCACGGCTGGCGTGCTCTCCACGCTTTGGTTTGGGCGATTCCCCTGATGGAGGTGACGGGTCAATGGAATTTTTAATGCCGAGCGCGCTCATGCTCATGTTGCTCGCGCCGTTGGCGCTGGCGCTTTACGCGTGGATGCGTCGGAGGCGCAAGCCGATCGCGGTGAGCTTCCCCAGCTTCGCGCTGCTGGGTGAGGCTGCACGACATCAATCGCGCTGGCGCACGTGGATCCCAGCGCTGTTGTTCAGCGCTGCTTTGTTGAGTGCTTCGGTCGCAGCCGCGCGCCCCGTTGCCGTCACCGTTGCGCCCTTCGACCGCACGCAGATCGTGCTCGCGCTCGATGTCTCGCTCAGCATGTGCGCCACTGACATCCATCCCAACCGGCTCGCCGCGATGCAGCAAGCTGCCCTGCGCTTCGTGGAGCGCCAGCGCCCAGAGGTGAAGATCGGCGTCGTTGCTTTCGCGGGCTTCGCGGAATTGGTGCAGCCACCGACCACTGACCACAGCGCCGTGCGCCGCACCATCGAACGCCTCACTGTCGGACGGCGCACTGCCATTGGCAGCGCCATCTTGCGCGCGATCGACGCCATCGCTGAGAATGACGAAACCATCCCACCCGTATCGCGCAGCTTGGAGCAATCCACACCTCAAGCGCCGAAGGGCACGTACGCGCCCAGCATCATCGTCTTGCTCACCGATGGGGTGAGCAACACAGGGCCACGCCCTGAGGTAGCAGCTGGGTTCGCTGCAGAGCGCGGCATTCGCGTGTATACCATCGGCTTTGGGACAGCGCGGACGCTCGACGAGTTGTTCTGCACCGCAGAACAGACGGGCGGGCGTCCGCTCTACGTCAATCGCAATCAGTGGGGGCCCGGCGGCATCGCTGGTGGACCGAATCAGTTTCGGCGCGGCATTGACGAAGATGCCCTACGCTACGTCGCTGAGCAAACCGGCGGTCAATATTTTGCCGCTGAAAGCCTCGAGGAGCTGCTGAAGGTGTTCGACAGCCTGCCTTCCAACCTTGCTGCGCGCACGCAGCAAACAGAGATTGGCGCGATCTTCGCGGCGTTGAGCGCGCTGCTGGCAGTGGCGGGTGTTGTGCTCTCGCTGCGTTGGCAGCCGATGCTCTAGCTGCGCCTCAGCGCGATCGCAAGATCACGCCGCTCGCGTGGCGCACCTCGCTCACTTCAGCACTGCCGCTGCTGCTATCTGTCATGTTCTGCTCCACAGCATTGCGAAATTGCTCCGGCACGTTGATGGACTGAAGACCGTAGTTGTTTTGCGCAAGGTCGATCAGCATCTGCGCGGGTGACATGCCGCGCTTGAGTTGATACACGCGCTGCTTGAAGTCTGCCGTGATCGCCTTCGCCGTCGCCTCGTCCAGCGTGAAGCCGCAGATCTCGCGCAGGAAATAGTGCACGACGTTCCAGCCACTGAGCGGACCGAGCAACACCTCAGACTCCGTGACGCCGAACTGGTCAAGCGGGTGCGCTTCGTAGGTCGCAGCGTGATTGATCACAGCTTTCTGGTGGACGCCAGCGGCATGGGTGCGATTGGTGAGGCTGACAGGCTCTTTTGACGGGACGAGCATGCGCAACTTATCCGCCATCATCACGTTGATCGGGTAAGAAGCGCGCAAATGGTAGCCTTCCAAGCAGTCGTATTCGCGATCCACGAACAAGTTGAACAGCAGCGCTGTCATGCTGGTGATGCCGCTGCGCTCGCCAATGCCGAGCAAGGTGGTCTGGATGTACTGCATGCCATGGCGCACTGCCTCGAGCGCGTTGACCAGCGCGAAGCCACGGTCGTCGTGAAAGTGTCCCTCGAGGGCGACGTTTGGATAGCGCGCGCGCAGCGCACGCACGCGCTGCGCCACCGTCGCTGGTGTCGCCACGCCCACCGTATCTGGCGTGCCAAGGCGGTCAACGCACGCCGCGAGCGCGTCGTACACGCGGAATAGGTCGCTCTCGCGCGTGCGGAAGGCGTCTTCGCCGCTGAAGCGCAGCACCAGCTCGGGATGATTGCGCCGCACGTCCTCAATCAGCTCTCGCGCGTCTCGAGCGATCTCGTCCAGGCCGCGCCCGTGGCTGTAGCTGCGTGCGATCTCCGAGGTGCCGATGTACATGTTCAACCCGTCAGCGCCAACTTTAATCGCTGCCTCGACATCTGCGGGGTGACAGCGCACATGTGCAAGCAGGAAGGTGTAGCCTTTCTGCGTGATCAGGTCGTCGCGCACAGCTTTGATCGCTTCCCAATCAGCGGCTTCCTGCGCACTGACGTTCGGCGCGAACAGCTCGATGAACTTCACCCCGTAGAGGATCAGCGCGCGCGCGATCTCTTCTTTGTCCTGCGTGGTGAAGAAGTACTTGTGGTGGTCATGGAGCAGCGAAGATTGCTGTCCTTCGCGCAGCGTGGTGTCAATGATCTCTAACGGACGCGGGCGATACTGTCGGAAAGTGTACGGTCTGGACATGGCGCTTACTGACGGGTTTTTTGGACAACGACTAAGCCATCAGGATGCGCAAAGCGCGAGCGAGTACTCTAACCGCCTTTTCAAATTCGTCAATGGGCAAATGTTCTTCCGGCGTGTGATCAAGCTCGGAGTCGCCGGGTCCGTAAGCGACGATGGGACAACGCCAAACAGGACCTACTACGTTGAAGTCTGCAGTGCCCGTCTTGTATTTGAACGCTGGGCGCATCCCTTCAGCGCGGATCGCGTCCACAAATGCGCGCGCCAACGGCGAGTCTTTGGGCGAAACCCACGCTTGTTCCGCACCCTCGAAGCTCACCTGAACGAGCGGCACATTGGAGCGGTCACGCTGCGATCGGCACCACGCCTCAACAGCCTCTCGGAGCTGCTGCGGACCAAACTCAAGCGGCAATCGCACTGCGAGTGTCATTTCGCACCACTCGCGCAACCCGTCGCCGCCCGACTGGACGCGGCGCAGGGAGGGCAGAATGCGATCAAACGCGCGCGGCTTTCCTTCATTCCATGCTTCGGCGAGAGCAGCGACGTGATTCCACAACGCTACGAGTTGCTCAATGGCGTTCGGCAGCGGCGCAGCCGTGTGCCGCGATGGATGCTCGGCGCGCGCATGGATCAGCAAGCGCCCTTTGTATCCAAGGGTGATGCCCTCTGCGCTGCTCGGCTCGCCGATGATGCAGTAGCGCGGCTGATACTGCGTCGCAGCGAAGCGCGCCCCCTTGGACGAGGCGCACTCTTCTTCAACAGCACCAATGACGATCAGTGTCCAATCGCGCTCGCGCGCTTGCGCCGCGACTTGCTCGGCTGCAAGCACAAAGGCGCAGAGCGCTCCTTTCGCGTCCACAGTGCCGCGCCCATACAGCGCGCCGTTGGCGTAGCGCACTGGCACTGCGCCGCCCACTGTGTCCATGTGCCCAAGCAGCACAATTTGCTGAGCACCTTTACCGATCACGCCAACGGCGTTCCCCGCTTCATCAATGAAGGCGCGATCGAAGCCGCGCTCGCGCATGGCGCTGCACAAGAATTCAGCAACGCCGCGCTCCTGACCGCTTAGTGAGGGAATGCGCACGCACTGCTCCAGTAGCTCGATCATGTCAACACTCCGATGCGCCGCAACCAAGCCTCGATCTCGCTGAGCGGCTTCTCGCGCTCCACCTCGCTGCACACTTCGTGATAGAAGCCCGGATACTCGTGCAATTCACTCATACCTGGCGGCAGCTTAGCGAAGAACTCGCGCGCGCCGCGATTGTCCACGTATGTGTCCACTTCGGCAAGCAGCATCAGCACAGGGATTGCCAACGTGGACGCCTTGGCGCGCGCCTCTGCGCCTGCGTCCACGACGAAGCGCGCAGTGCGCAGCGTCATGACGTCGTGCTTGAGCGGATCAGCTTGCTTCCAAGCTTCCCAAGCCGCGTTGTGCGTCGCTGGCAGGCGAAGCCCGCTGGGCGGCGGCAGCGGCGCTGAAGGCGCAAAGAGGCATGCCAAGCGCCCCAGCGCAATCATCAGCGACGAAGCGCGCACGCTCAGCGCCGGCGCGGAGAGGATGAGCGCGCGCAGCGTCGTTGGGTTCCGCACAGCATAGAGCGCCGCGATCGCGCCGCCCATGCTGTGCCCGAATAGGATAGGCTTCTCTGCGCTTCCTCGCTGCGCATGTGTGATCACCAGCGCCAAGTCATCGAGGTAGTGGTCATCATTCAAGATGTGACCGCGCTTTCCCTCGGAGCGACCATGACCGTAGTGATCAGCCATCCACACGTCGAACCCGTGGCGCGTGAAGCGCTCCGCGATGTGATGGTAACGCCCGCCATGCTCGTAAATGCCGTGCACCAACACCACTGTGTTGCGCGCATCTCCTCGAGGCAGCCAGTGGCGCACGAAGAGCTTCGTGCCCACCGATGAAGTGATCCAGTGCTCCTCGCACGGCGGCAGCGAATCTAACAAAGGGAAGCTCAGCACTGCGCGCTCCTCTACGCTTGCTCCAAGACCGCTGTGTGCAGCACCTGCGCCACCTTCTCCACCACGAAGTCAATTTGCTCGTAGGTGATCACCGCAGGGGGCAAGAAGCGCAACACGTTGAGACCGGCTGGCAGCGCTAGCACGCCTTCCGCTTGGAGCGCGCGCAAGTACGGCGCTACCTTCGTGCGCAACTCGACGCCGATCAGCAAGCCCAGCCCGCGCACCTCGCGCACGACAGGCGCGTGGATCGCTGCTAAGCGTTCGCGGAAGTACGCGCCCTTCTCGGCTGCCAACCTCGGCACATCGAGGCGCTGCATCTCTTGGATCGCTGCGATGCCTGCCGCGCACGCCAACGGGTTGCCGCCGAAGGTGCTGCCATGCACGCCTGGCGCAAGGTTGCGCACTGTATCTCGTATGCCCACTGCGCCCATCGGCACGCCGCCTGCAATCGCTTTGCCCATCGCCATTAGATCTGGCACAACGCCGCTGTGCTCCACGGCGAACCAGCGCCCTGTGCGCCCGAAGCCCGTTTGCACTTCGTCGACGATCAGCAGAGCGCCGCGCGCTTCGGTGATGCTGCGCGCAGCTTGCAAATACGCTGCTGTTGCTGGGTGCACGCCGCCCTCGCCTTGCACAGGTTCAAGCAGCACTGCTGCCGTTTGGTCATCAACCGCTTGTTCCAGCGCCGCGATGTTGTTAAACGGCACATGCACGAAGCCAGGCACCAGCGGCTTGAATGGATCGCGGTATTTCGGCTCATAAGTAGCGCTGAGCGCGCCCATGGTGCGCCCGTGAAAAGCGCGCACTGCAGCGACGATGTTTGGGCGCCCAGTGCTCAGGCGGGCAAACTTGATCGCTGCCTCAACGGCTTCGGCGCCGCTATTGCAGAGGTACACGCGCTGCATGCCGCTTGGCAGCAGCGAGACCAGTAGCGCCTCAAACGCCGCGCGCCGATCGTTGTAGAAAATCTCTGGGCAGGACACGAGCGTGAGCGCCTGCTCCGCGAGCGCGCGCGCCACAGCCTCGTTGGCATGCCCGAGGATGCTCACGCCTTGCCCGCCCACGCAATCCACGTAAGCCCGCCCTTGATCGTCCCAAAGCACAGCGTCCTTGCCGCGCACAATGACCAGATCGCGTTTCGGATATACGCCGGCGGTGTGCTGCTGCTCGATCAGTTGGATGGCGCTCGGTGACATGGGATAAGCATTGTAGTGCGCACTGTGCCAATGTTGATCGGCATACGGGAGAAAAGTCGCCCAAGAGGTGCAAAAGAGCAAGTGCTCGCCTTGCTCTTTGGGTCAAACGTGCGCAGCGACAAAAACGTTTTCAGTTGCGCAAGCAGGGCTTCTGCTGTAGACTTACTCGTGCCTGAGATGAATTTCGTTTTGGAGGAAATGTCGCCATGAAGCAAGAACGCAAACTGACCCGGAGGCAAGCTCTAAAGCTCTTCGGAGCAGGTGCAGCGAGTGCTGCGCTTGCCGCCTGCGCGGTGCCCGCGGCACAACCTGCACAACCGCAGCAACCTGCGCAGCAGCAACCCCAACAACCCGCTCAGCAGCCCAAGCGCCGCCTCGAGATCTTCTCGTGGTGGACCAACGGTGGCGAGGCGGATGGCTTGAATGCCATGTACGAGGTGTTCCTGCAGAAGAACCCCGGCGTCGAGATCATCAACGCCACCGTTGCTGGCGGCGCAGGCACCAATGCCAAAGCGGTGTTGCAGACACGCCTCGCCGGTGGGCAGCCACCGGATAGCTGGCAGGTGCACGCTGGACGCGAGACGCTCTCCTACGTCAACGCCGGACAGGTCGAGCCGCTGACCGAGTTCTTCACCGAGAAGGGCTTCGACAAGGTCATGCCGCAGTTCCTGCTCAATCAGCTCAAGATCAACGGCGAGATCTGGACGGTGCCGGTCAACATCCACCGCTCGAACGTGCTTTGGTACAACCCGAAGGTGCTTGAAGAAGCGGGCATCGAACCAAAGTTCCCCACGCTTGACAGCTTGTTCGCTGCGTTGGACAAGCTGAAGGCACAGGGCAAAGTGATCCCAATCGCCGTCGGCGGTAAGGACAAATTTGAGGCATCGCATACGTTCGAGAGCATCCTGCTCGCCGTGTTCGGCGTCGAGGACTACATCAAGTTGTGGGACGGCACCGACACCATGTGGAACGACCCGCGCGCGGCAGAGGCGCTCGGGCAGCTCAAGCGCCTGTTCAGCTACGCCAACAGCGACCGCTCCGCGCAAGGCTGGGCAGACGCGATGACCATGGTGCTCGAGGGCAAAGCTGCGATGACCATCATGGGCGACTGGGCACATGGCTTGGGCATTAGCAAGGGCGCGAAGGTTAACCAAGACTACGGCTGGATGCCCGCTCCCGGCAGCGATGCCTTCATGTGGCTGAGCGATAGCTTCTGCCTAGCGAAGGGCGCTCCCAACCCCAACGAGGCGCGCGCCTGGCTCGAGGTATGCGGCTCGCGCGAAGGGCAAGACGCCTTCAACCCCAAGAAGGGCTCCATCCCCGCGCGCACAGACCCAGACCTCAGCAAGTATGACGACTACCTCAAGGCAGCCATCGCCGATTTCGCTAGCAAGCCGCTTGTGCCAAGCGCAGCTCACGGCGCAAGCACCACCAACGCTTATCAAGCCAAGTTCCACAACACCCTTGAGGTGTTCTCCAGCGACCTCGACGAAAAGTCTGCGCTGGAAAGCCTGAAGGAAGCTGTGGCGGACAACAACCGCTAGGCTGTATCTTTTCATCCCTCACGTGCCGAGGCGCTCCCGCGACGCAGCGCCTCGGCACACCCTTTGTGCAGCAAACGATGGCTATCGCTCGCCCTGCCCTTGCCACTTCCGCACTACGCCGGCGCGCGGTTCAACGCGACCGTCTGATCGCCGTGCTCATGCTCGTGCCTTCCATTCTGGCGATAGCGGTCTTCGTGTACGGCTTCATCGCTTACACCGCTTACGTCTCGATGTCCAACTACACCACCGCGCGCATAGACCTCAGCTTTGTCGGCCTCGACCACTACGTGCGCCTGTTTGGTGAGCGCCGATTCCAGGAGAACATTCGCAACCTCATCGTCTTCACGCTGTTCTTCTTGGCGGTGTGTCTGGTGTTCGGCTTAGCGCTCGCGTTGATGGTGGACGCGCATGTAAAAGGCGAGTCTGTCTTCCGCGCCATTTACCTCTTCCCAATGGCGATCTCCTTCATCGTGACTGGCGTTGCATGGCGTTGGTTGTTCACGCCGGGCGACCTAGAGCCGACCGGGATAAACCTGCTATTTGAGATGGTCGGCTTAGGTTTCCTCAAGGCGCGCTGGATCGCCGACACCAGCGTCTGGCCCAACCTCGAGGTGCCTTGGCTGAAGGTGCGCCTGATGGTGCCAATGGCGATCATCCCGGTTGTGGTCGCTGCGGTGTGGCAAATGTCAGGGTTCGCCATGGCGATGTTTCTCGCTGGGCTGCGCGGCATTCCGGAGGAAATCAAGGAAGCGGCGCGCGTGGATGGCTGCTCAGAGTGGCAGATGCTGCGGCACATCATTCTGCCGATGCTGCGCCCCGTCACACTCAGCGCCATCGTCGTCCTCACCCACGTCTCGCTCAAGACGTTCGACTTGATCATGACCATGACTGGCGGCGGTCCTGGCAACAAGACCGAGCTCCCCAGCCTCTACATGTACGAGCTGCGCTTTAGCCAGTTCAACACGGCACAGGCAGCTGCCGTCGCCATGATTCTCCTGATCTTGGTGAGCTTGCTCACCGTGCCCTATCTCGTCTACAACCGACGCGCCCAAAGCGTAGAGCAATGAGTGTGAGCGCACCCTCCCTTCCTCAGACCCACCACCACGGCAAACCGCTAAGCCATCGGATCGGGCGGCTGTTGCTTTACGCCGTGATGATCGCTCTCGCAGCGTGGTTCTTGCTGCCCGTGTACTTGCTGCTCATCACCGCGTTCAAGGACTTCAGCGAAGTGAGCCTTAGCCGCATGTGGGACCTGCCCACGCGCTTCAGTCTAGAGAGCTTCGACCGCGCGTGGAATGGCGGACAAGGCACAACGGGCATGCGCGGCAGCTTCGTGAACAGCGTGCTCCTCGTCGTGCCCGCCACAGTCATCTCTTGTCTGCTCGGCTCGATGAACGGCTACGTGCTCTCCAAATGGAAGTTCCGCGGCAGCGAGACACTCTTCACACTCATCCTGTTTGGGATGTTCATCCCCTACCAAAGCATCCTGGTGCCGCTGGTGATGGTGCTATCTTCCATCGGGCTTTACGCGACGCTGCCGGGGCTGATCTTGACGCACGTCGTCTACGGCATCCCCATCACCACGTTGATCTTCCGCAACTACTACGCCAACGTGCCCAGCGAGCTGGTCGAAGCAGGTCAGATTGACGGCGCCGGCTTCTTTGACATCTACCGCCGCATTTTGTTGCCGCTCTCAGCGCCTGGCTTCGTTGTGGTGGCGATCTGGCAATTTACCTCGATCTGGAACGAGTTCCTGTTCGGCTTGATCATCACCAACGACCCGCGCCTGCGACCGGTGACGGTTGCCCTGCAGAACATGTCAGGAAGCCAGTTCACGCAGTGGAACGTGCAAATGGCAGGCGCGCTGATCGTGGCAGTGCCGACGCTGTTGGTGTACATCTTCCTCGGGCGCTACTTCCTGCGCGGCTTGTTGGCGGGCAGCTTGAAAGGATAAGGGGTCGCCAAATTGGCGCTCTGCGGCAACAGCGCATCCTACAATTTCTAACACGGCGAGATGAAGCCGCAGGCTTTCCTTGTCGGGGTTGCGGTTGCACTGCTAGCGAGTGGCTGCACGGGCGGCGCCTTGCGCGATCGGTTGCTGCGCGCGAACGCCACGCCCACGCCGATCGGCAGCGAGGCGCTTCCGGCGCGCGTGCTCGCCCAGCTCCGCGACTTCGACTTTGCAGTGGAAACGCTGCGCACGCGCTACTACAATCCCAAGGTCCTCAACGAAGCCTGGGAGCGCGAGGTGAACCAAGGGCGCGAGGCAATTGCGCGCAGCGATGGCGAGTCGCTCGAGCCCCTTGTGAGCGCCCTGAGCGCAGTGATTGAGGCATTGGGCGACGACAACACATTGCTTCTGCCTCCATCTTCGCCCCAAGGCAACACGCCGCGCTACGGCGGCATTGGCGTGCTGGTGGATATGCCGCGCCCCGGCAAGGATCGCATCTTGGTGCTCAGCGTTTATCCGGACTCCCCTGCCGAGCGCGCCGACATTCGCCCGCATGATGCGATTATCGCCATCGAAGGCGAACCTGTCACATTTGAACAGCGCGACACGCTGCTCGCGCGTTTGCGCGGCGAGCCGGGCACCAGCGTCACTATCTCCGTGCGCCGCCCCGGGCAGGGCACGCGCACTGTGCGCCTCACGCGCCAAGTCATCGAAGCCACAGACTTCACGCGCTATCGCCGCATCGCCAACACGGACATCGGCTACATCCTGCCGGCGCCTTCGCAACCTCAGCGCGCCGCCGAGGATATCGCCGACGCGCTCCGCGCGCTTGATGCCGACGCGGAGCTTGGCGGGTTGATCCTCGACCTGCGCGTCACCCGCAGCAACGAGTTCCCTGTCGAAGCCCTGCTGCGCTTGTTCGTCAATGGACGTGTAGGCTGGATCAAACAGCGTGAACAGTTCAAGCCGCTGGAGATGCGCGGCATTGCAATCGCTGGCTCGCAGGAGATACCGCTCGTTGTGCTTGTGAGCGAGCTCACCAGCGGTCCCGCCGAAGCGCTTGCTGGGCTGCTGCAGTCACTAGGTCGCGCATACGTGGTCGGCACACCTACTGCAAAGCAAGCATTCTTCGTTGAGACATTTACCCTTCCGGTGTCGCGCGCGCAGCTCGTCATTCCCACCGGCGAGTATTTAGACCTAACCCGCCGCACTTGGCAGAGCAGCGCCGGCGTGACGCCAAACCCTGCCTCAGATCGCGCCTGGGAGACGTTCACCGAGGAAGACGATCCGCATTTGCGCCTCGCGCTCGACCTGCTTGGCGCACGCTGAAGCGCTACAGACGTGGCACGACGCCAGCCCGGCGGCACAACTCGCGATAGCCCTCAGCGCCAAGAATGAACGCGACTTCCTCTGCATAGACTTGGAAGACCGGCTGCGCGTGCGCGCATGCCTCGCGGCATCCTCCACCACGCGCGAACAGGTCGTTCTCATCGTCAAGCGTAAGCCTAGGTTGCGCCAAGCGCTGCCCTTGCTCGTCAGTGTGCTCGTCCACCAACGGGTACAAGCAGCAGTAGAACGGCTTGAGCGACCATGCTGGCAACCCGTGTGCGAGCGACGCGACTTGAATCGCGCACAGTCGATCCTCGGGGCGCAAGAAGACACATGTGGTCTTTTCAGGATCATCTGGATCGGCTACAGTAGTGGTGCCTGTGTAACGCCCCGAGGGAAAACTCGGGTCATCATCGTGCAGCTCAGCAAACCAAGTCTGAGGATCGCGACGGGAGTGCGGCAGGAAGGGCTGGATCAGCGCGGCATGCTCGAGGATGCGCTGCGCCTGACCCCAATCCACCCACACGCCGTCTGCGCAACACGCCGCGCGACACACATTGAGTCGGCAGCGCTGAATGGGCAAGCGCTGCAAAAGCTTCTCGTCAATTTCGTAGCCGCTGATGATCAGCGCGCTCATCCTCTCACTGTCGCAGTTGTGCGAGTTGCGCTTCAAGCTCGCGGCGGCGCTGTTCTGCAGCTTTGCGCACTTCTTCGCGGATCGCCAGCCATTCTTGATGCATCGCCGCGCGCAGCGCTGCACCGGAGCGCGGCGTGAGCAGCAAAGCTAGCGCAGCGCCTAACACAGCGCCAACAGCAAACCCGCCTGCGAAATTAAACCAGCGCATGAATCGTATTATCCTTCGAGGCGACAGAGCCTGCTACACTTGCACAGCAGAGAGAACACGGCGCAACGACGAGCAACGTGCCCACAAGCGAAGCACGACGCACTACACTTGGGGTGTCGCTATAGCGATTTCGCGGCACTCTCAGAGCAGGGGTAGGTCATGAGCGTCGGCACGGCATCGGCTCAACGGCTTGAGTTCCGCCTCTTCGGCGCGCCGAGCTTAAGCGTGGGAGAGACGCGCATCGCCCTTCGACGGCGGCAACCACTTGCCATCCTCGCTGTGCTGGCGCTCAACGACCACCCCATCACGCGAGACGAGCTGTGCTACTTGCTGTGGCCGGACGCCCCGCAGGAAGTAGCGCGTCAACGCCTGCGCCGATCGCTCTCTGAGCTTCGACGCTCGCTTGGCGCCGTGTCCGAGCGCCTCTTCGTTCAAGCCCATGCCTCAAGCACCGTGCTGCAACTCAACGTGGAGTGCTGCCGCATCGACGCGCGCGAATTCTTGCAGCTCCTCAACCGCGCGCAACGATTGCCCGATCCTCACGGCTTACGCGCAGCCGAACAAGCCGCCCAACTGAGCACGGAACCTTTGCTGCAAGGTTTTGAGCTAAGCGACGCCCCGGAATTCGAGCATTGGCTGCTGCAGCAGCGTGAGCAATTTGCACATTTGCGGCTCAGCGCCTTGCAGCGCATGGTGCGCAGCTACGTCACGCTGAAAGACTACTCACGCGCGATCGCCACCATCGAAGAAGCGCTGAAGCTAGACGCGCTTTCCGAGGACTTGCACCGCAAGGCAATCTGGCTCTACGCTGCTATGGGTCGGCGGAGCGATGTAGTGCGGCAGTATGGTTTGTGCGTCAGCTTGCTGGAGCGCGAGCTCGCCGTCGAGCCTGATCCCCTCACCCACATGGTATATCGGGCAGTGCTGCAAGGTCGCTTAGACGAGGCACAAGCGCTGGCTTTCCGCCACGAACTTGAACACGAAGCAAAGAACGACATCTCGGCAGCACCTATTCGGAGCACGCCGTCGTATCCACGCTTATCTGATCTTGCACCGCCACCCGCTGAGCTCGAGAGACGCCTTAGCGAGGCAATCCAGCGCGCGCTCGAAGGTAACACCGCGGTGATCTGGCTGCAGGGACCAGCGGGCGCAGGCAAAAATGCGCTTGCCCATCGCGCGCTTGCGCGTGTGCACGAGGCACGTCCTGAAGCGCTCAGGTGGGTCGTCAGCGCGCGCAGCGTGAGGTCGGCACCGCTCAGCATGATGCAAGCCTTGCTCGACATCGCATTGCGAGACTGGCTTTCACGCGCGCCGTTCGCGTCGACAGCAGAGACTTCCGAGCATGACCCCCATATGACTGAAGCAGTGCGCTTGCTGCCGGAGCTGCGCGCCGCCTTCTCGCATCTCTTGCCGCACGGGGAGGCGAACACGACCGAAACAATCTCTTCGGCGATCCTTCAGCGACGGCTGCTGCAAGCCCTGCCCCGCGCGCTACTCGCGCTCGCGCACGATCGCCCAGTGGTGATCGTGATGAACGACTTAGAAGCAGCCGACCCGCTCTCCCTCAAAGCTGTCGCCTGGCTTGCGGATAGATTAGCCGGCGCACCCGCTGCGTTGGTCTGCACGCTGCGTGAAGAAGCCCGTGCGCAAAATCCTCGCCTGCAGGCGCTTTGGGAGCACTTGCACACCAAGCAGCGTGTGGAACTGCTACAACTGACACCACCTGATGAAGCAACACTCGCGAAGTTGTTGGAGCAGTGGCGCGTCCACGCCTCATTGCTCCTCGAAGCTCTGAGACAGCATCCAGAGTGCTCGCCGAGAGTGGCGCTCGAGTTGTTGCGCGCTACCTTGATACTGAGCCGCGAAGGACAGAGGCGCTGCCCCACTTCGCTGCAAGAAGCACTGCATATCAACCTGCGCGCGCTCGACCCAGTCACACGTCAGGTTTTGGAGGCTGCAGCGGTCTTGGGTGGGGAGACTGCCCACACACTCCAGCTCGTCAGCGGTCGCTCTGA
>JANWUW010000106.1 GCA_025057935.1 Thermoflexales bacterium | reverse complement strand
GCGCTGTTCCTGAGCATCGCCCTGCGCCAACTCGACCTGCCCGGCTTTTACTACGACGAGGCGCTTGACCTGACGCCCATGCTAGAGCTCATGCGCGGCGAGGCGCCCGAGCTGCTGCGCGGCATCGGCGCGGGGCGTTACCCCGTGATGCTGCTGGACTACATGGGCAGCTTGGGCGGCTACCTCACCGTGCCGTTCTTCTGGGTCTTCGGCGTGGGGTACGTCGCGGCGCGCGCGCAGCCAATCTTCTTCGCGTGCATGACTATCTTGTTGAGCGGCTGGCTGGCGCGGCGATGGTTCGGCAGCGCCGTCGCGGCGGTGACGGTGTTGCTGCTTGCGGCGCAGCCCTCGTTCATCTGGTTCAGCCGCCAAGGCATCAGCGTGACCAGCGTGATGACGGTGTTCTCCGTCGGCGGAGCGCTGCTCCTTGACCAAGCGCTGCGCGACGCGGATGTGCGACCGCAGCGCGCGCGCGCGGCTGCTCTGGCAGCCGGCCTCTCGCTTGGGCTTGGGCTTTGGGCGAAGTTCTTGTTTTTGCGCTGGATCGTGGCTTTGGCGGCGATGGGCATGGTGGTCGGCGCGTTTACGGGTTGGGCGCGCGCAGGCGCGTTGAAGCGGCTGCTGCCATGGGTGATGCTCGGTTTCGGAGTGGGCGCAGCGCCGCTGCTCTACTACAACGTCGTCGGTCTGCTGCGCGATGGGCAGCCGTGGACGCTCACCTTGCTGGCGCAGTCGCTCACACAGCCCACCCAACAGTTTGGCGTGAACAACCTCGATGTGCTCAACAACCTGCGCAAGGCGATTGAGGACGTGCGCGTGTTTGTGGACGGGAGCTACTTCTGGTACAACGGCGTGCCGTTCAGCAACGTCTACGCCGTGCCCACGCTGCTCCTCGCGTGCGCAGTGGGGAGCGTGCTTGCGTGGCAGCGGGCGGCGGAGGAGCGCGGGCGGTTCTTCGCGCTGTTGGCAGGCTTGGCGGCGATCACCCTGCAAGGCGCGTTCACCGTCTCTGGGTTGTGGAGCACACACCATTTCATCCTTCTGCCCTTGCCGCAACTTGCGGTCGCGTGCGCAGCCGTGTGGCTGGCGCAAGCAATAGCAGCGCGACTGCCTGCCTCGCCGCCATTGAGGGTAGGAGCTGTGGTAACGATCGTAGTGGCGCTGCTGATCGTTCCCTTCAGCCGCGACCTGTGGGTGAGCGAGCAGCATCATGCGACGCTGGCGCGCACGGGCGGCTCGGGGCGCTTCTCCGACGCGGTGTATAAGCTGGCGCGCTGGCTCGACGAGAACCGCATCGCACGACCGATTGCGTTGGACTGGGGGATTGAGCGCAACGTGCGCGTGCTCACCGCCGACCGCGTGCGCCCCGTGGAGATCTTCGGCTTCACGCCCGAAGCCGACGAGGGCTTCCGCCAGCGCGCCTTGAGCGCCTTGCAAAACCCAGAACACTATTACATCGTGCTCTGGGAGCGCTTCGCCGTTTATAATCGCCGCCAACCTTTCACCGAGCTTGCGCACCGGCTTGGGCTTGAGGTCGTGGAGGTGTTCATTGCCCACGAGCGCAGCGGCTTGCCCGTGTACGTGGTGCTGCAAGCGCGGCCGAAATCTAAAACAAACCCTGCAAGCGAGTGACGGAGCAGAGCATGGCAACTCAGAACGGCAATGGCGCAGTGTATGGCACGGTGATCGCCATTCGCGGCGGCGTGGTGGATGTGGCTTTCCCGCCCGAGCACCTGCCGGAGATTTACGACGCGTTGGAAATCGAGCGCCCAGAGGGGCGTCTTGTGCTTGAAGTGCAGCAGCAGTTGGGCAATGGTGTCGTGCGCACCGTGGCGATGGACAGCACCGATGGCTTGCGCCGCGGTGAGAAGGCGCGCTGGCTCGGCGGACCAATCAGCGTTCCCGTTGGCCCGGCGACGTTAGGGCGCATCTTCAACGTGCTCGGTGACCCAATCGACGGCAAGCCTGCGCCGCAGACTGACCTGCGTTATCCCATCCATCGCCCACCGCCGTCCCTGGAAGAGCAGAAAGCTGCTGTTGAAATCCTCGAAACTGGCATCAAGGTGATTGACCTCATCGCGCCGTTCACCAAAGGCGGCAAGACGGGCATCTTCGGCGGCGCTGGGGTGGGCAAGACGGTGCTGATCATGGAGCTGATCAACTCCATCGCTAAGTTCCACAGCGGCTACTCCGTCTTCGCCGGCGTCGGCGAGCGCACGCGCGAGGGCACCCAGCTTTACAAGGAGATGAACGAAGCTGGCGTGATCAACTCGCTGGTGATGGTCTTCGGGCAGATGAACGAACCCGCGGGCGTGCGCCTGCGCGTGGCGCTGACCGGCTTGACCATGGCGGAATACTTCCGCGACGAGGGGCGCGATGTGTTGCTGTTCATCGACAACATCTTCCGCTTCGTGATGAGCGGCTCAGAGGTCTCCGCGTTGCTCGGGCGCATGCCGAGCGCCGTGGGGTATCAACCCACCCTCGCTAGCGAGATGGGGCAGTTGCAGGAGCGCATCACCTCCACCAAGCGCGGCTCGATCACCTCGATGCAGGCGGTCTACGTGCCAGCGGACGACTACTCCGACCCAGCGCCCGTGGCGACCTTTGCGCACCTCGACGCAACAGTGACGCTAGAGCGCAGCATCGCCGAGAAGGGCATTTATCCAGCCGTGGACCCGCTCGCGTCCACCAGCCGCATCCTCGATCCCAACATCGTCGGTCCTGAGCACTACCGCGTGGCGCGCGAGGTGCAGCGCACGCTGCAGCGCTACAAGGACTTGCAGGACATCATCGCCATCCTCGGTGTGGATGAGCTGAGCGAAGAGGACAAGATCCTCGTCTCGCGCGCGCGCAAGATCGAGCGCTTCTTCAGCCAGCCCATGTTCGTCGCCAAAGCCTTCACTGGGCGTGATGGGCGCTACGTGAAGATCAAGGACACCGTGGACGGCTTCGACCGCATCCTCAAGGGCGAGCTGGACGAAGTGCCCGAGAGCTTCTTCCTGATGAAGGGCACGATTGACGAGGTGTGGGAGGAATACGAGAAGGCGCGCGCTGAGCAGAAGTAACAGGAGGCGTTTCGCATCATGCCGCTCCACCTGGAGATCGTCACGACCGAGCGCGTGGTGTTCAGCGGCGAGGTGGACATGGTCACCGTCCCCGGAAGTGGCGGGGTGATGGGGGTGTTGCCGCATCATGCGCCAGTGCTCTCCACGCTGCGCCCTGGCGAGCTGCGCGTCAAGATCGGCAACGAGGTCTACGAGTACGCCATCGGTGGCGGGTTCGTAGACATCCACGACAACCGTGTGATCATCCTCGCCGACAGCGCTGAGCGCGCAGACGAGATCGACATCGCGCGCGCCGAAGCCGCGCGACGTCGCGCGGAGGAGATGCTGAAGAACCCGCCCGCAAGCAAGGAGGACCTATTCCAGATCGAAGCCGCGCTGAAGCGCAGCCGCGTGCGGTTGCAAGTGGCGCGGCGCTACCATCGCCAGTACGGCAGCGAATCCTCGTGACCCCTCGCGCCCCCGGCAAGCGCCGCCGGGGGCGCAACACACACCGCCGCCATGAGCATCCTTCGCGCAGAGATCGGCATTGACCTCGGCACGGTGAACGTTGTGGTTTACGTGCGCGGCAAGGGCATCGTGATCCAAGAACCCTCCGTGGTCGCCATCCTCAGCGGCGCAGATGAGGTGATCGAGGTCGGCGAGGAGGCGCGCCAGATGTACGGGCGCACGCCCGACGTGATCGAGGTCGCGCGCCCTGTGCGCGAGGGCGTGATTGCGGACTACCAGATCACGCAGCGCATGCTCGCCTACTTCCTGCGCCGCGCGCGGGGCTTCACGCTCTTCCCGCCGCGTGTGGTGGTCAGCGTGCCTTACGGCGTGACCAGTGTGGAGCGGCGCGCTGTGCGCGAGGCGGCGCTCGAGGCTGGCGCCGGCGAAGCGTACTTGATTCGCGAGCCGCTCGCTGCTGCGCTCGGCGCCGGCTTGCCGGTGGACACGCCCACCGGCAACATGGTAGTGGACATCGGCGGCGGCACTGCTGAGGCAGCGGTGATCTCGATGAACGGCATCGTGGTCGCCAACAGCGTGCGCATCGGCGGCGTCAAGCTCGACCTGGCGATCCAAAGCTACATCCGCCGCAAGTACAACCTCGCCATCGGCGAGCCAACTGCAGAGGAGATCAAAATCCGCATCGGCAGCGCCCTGCCGCTCGATGAGGAGCTGTTCATGGAGGTGCAAGGGCGCGATCAGGTAACTGGGCTGCCGCAGACCATCGAGGTCTCCTCGAACGAGATCACCGAGGCAATGATGGAGCCGCTTGCGCAAATTGCCGCGTGCATCAAGTCGGTGCTGGAGCGCACGCCACCCGAGCTTGCTTCGGACATCATTGATCGCGGCATCGCGCTCACTGGCGGCACGGCGCAATTGCGCCGACTGGATGAATTCATCACGCAGCAGATGGGTGTGCCAGCGTATGTGGCTGATGCGCCGACGTTGTGCGTCGCCTTGGGCACAGGGCGCGCGCTCGAAAACCTCGATGTGCTCAAGCGCACCGAATTCGCCATCCCGTGAGCGCTGCCCATCATCGCCTGGTCCTTGCCTCAGCGTCCCCACGACGTCGCGCCTTGCTCGCCGCGCTGGATGTCGCCTTCGAGGTTTGCCCCGCGGACGTGGATGAGACGCCGCGAGCCGGCGAGACGCCGCTTGAGACCCAGCAACGCATCACGCGCGAGAAGGCGAAGCGCGCGCAGTGCGCCGCACCTTTCGATGGTGAGCAAGCTGTTGTGATCGCATGCGACACCACGGTCTTGCTCGACGGCGTGATGCTGAACAAGCCTGCGAGCGCTGACGAGGCGCGCGCGATGCTGCGCGCCTTGCGTGGGCGTGCGCATTGTGTGCAATCCACGCTGGTCGTGTGCCAGGCAGAGCGTGAGACGCTCGATGTGGTGATCTCGGAAGTGGTGATGCGCGAGTACGGCGACGATGAGATCGAGCGCTACATCGCTAGCGGTGATCCCTTCGACAAGGCGGGCAGCTACGCCGTGCAACATCCGCTGTTTCGCCCCGTGGCGATCATTCGCGGCTGTCCGCTCAACGTGATCGGCTTGCCGCTTTGTTATCTGCGCGCGCGTCTTCCGTTTCTCGG
>JANWUW010000098.1 GCA_025057935.1 Thermoflexales bacterium | reverse complement strand
GGGCATCGCGCCGCTGTGCCGACCCAAGCTACGTGGGCGTACGCAGACCTCGCCGACAAGGACGCGCTGCGTGCTGTGTTCGCGCAGCATCCTGACGTGGATGCGGTGATGCACTTCGCCGCTTACACGCTGGTGGGCGAGAGCATAATTAAGCCGCTGAAGTATCTGCGCGACAACCTTGTCAATGCTTGCAACCTGCTCGAGGTGATGTTGGAGCGCGGCATTCAACGCTTCATCCTGTCCTCCACAGCAAACCTCTTCGACCTGCCGCCTGACCAACAGCATCTGCCGATCACGGAAGACTTTCCCATCGCCCCTGGCTCGCCGTACGGTGAGAGCAAGTTCTTCGTGGAGCGCGCGTTGCACTGGCTGCACCGCACGCACAGCCTGAAGTATGTTAGCTTGCGTTACTTCAACGCTGCAGGCGCGCTGCCTAATTGTGGCGAGGATCACGAGCCGGAGACACATCTCATCCCGCTGGTGCTGCAAGTGGCGTTGGGTCAGCGCCCGCACATCACTATCTTTGGCGACGACTACCCCACGCGCGACGGCACTTGCGTGCGCGATTACATCCACGTTGCCGACTTGGCGCAAGCACACCTCTTGGCGCTTGAAGCACTCGACCGTCTCGGCGCACGGCACTACAACTTGGGCAACGGCACTGGCTACACTGTCAAGGAAGTGATTGAGACGGCGCGCCGCGTCACAGGTCACCCAATTCCCGCCGTGGTTGGACCGCGTCGCCCCGGCGATCCTGCAGTGTTGGTCGCCTCATCGGAGCGCATCCGTCGTGAGCTGGGCTGGACGCCAAGGTATCCCGACCTTGAGTCAATCATTCGCAGCGCTTGGGAGTGGCATCGCGCCCATCCCTGCGGCTACGAAGGTTGTGCGTAACCTGCTGCGCTACACTTTGTGTTGAGATGAGTGAGCACACCCCGTCGCTGATTGAGATCGGCAAGCGTGCCCGCGCCGCGAGCAAGCTCCTCGCGCGCGTGTCCACTGCCCAGAAAAACGCCGCGCTGCTCGCCATCGCCGATGAACTCATGCGCTGTCATCGGGAGATCCTTGCTGCCAACGCGCGTGACGTGGTGAATGCGCGCGAAAAAAACGCCGCGCCCGCGTTCCTCGATCGCCTTACGCTGACGCCGCAGCGCCTGGAGAGCATGGCAAACGATGTGCGCGCGGTAGCAGCGCTGCCCGATCCAGTTGGCGAGTCGTTCGACCACACCACGCTGCCAAATGGGCTGCGTCTTCACAAGCGCCGCATTCCAATCGGCGTGATTGGTGTGATCTACGAGGCGCGCCCCAACGTGACGACCGACGTGGCGTCGTTGGCGCTGAAAAGCGGCAACGCGGTGATCTTGCGCGGCGGCAGCGACAACATCCACAGCAATCGCGCCTTGGTCGCGGCGATCCATCGCGCGCTGGAAGCAAGCGGCGTGCCGACTGACGCCGTGCAGCTCATCGCGGACACCGACCGCGCGCGCGTGCTGGAGCTGCTGCGATTGCACGAATATGTGGATTTGATCATCCCCCGCGGCGGCGAGAGCCTCCACCGCTTCTGCCGCGAGCACAGCACCATCCCCGTGATCACTGGCGGCATGGGCATCAATCATATTTACGTGGATGCTTCGGCGGAGTTGGACAAGGCAGTGGAGGTGGTGTTTAACGCGAAAGTGAGCAAACCGAGTGTGTGCAACGCACTCAGCACGTTGTTGGTGCACTCACATGTAGCGGCGACCTTTCTGCCGCGCCTCGCGCAGCGTTTCGCAGAGCGCCAAGTGGAGCTGCGCTGCGACGCGCGCGCGCTCAGCTTGCTGCAGCCTATCTACCCGCTCGCGCGCCTTGCCGATGACGCGCGCGACTGGGACACCGAATGGCTCGCGCTGATCCTCGGCGTGAAGATTGTAGATTCACTCGACGAAGCAATCGCGTTCATTCAAGCTCACACCATGGAGCACAGCGACGGCATCTGCGCGCGCGACCCCGAAGTGATCGAGCGCTTCGTCAACGCGATTGATTCCTCTGCCGTCTTCGTGAACGCGAGCACGCGCTTCAACGACGGCGGGCAATTCGGCCTTGGCGCAGAAGTGGCGATCAGCACGCAGCGCATCCACGCTCGTGGTCCGATGGCGCTGCGCGAGCTGACTAGCTACAAATGGGTGTGCGAAGGCGATGGTCACGTGCGGTGGT
>JANWUW010000082.1 GCA_025057935.1 Thermoflexales bacterium | reverse complement strand
CTACCGCAGCTCCTTCTTGACTGCCTCGTAGAGCACGTCGGCGTGTAGCTCGCGCAGCGAGAGGCAGCGCGCGTCCATTTGCTCTGCGAGCTTGCGCGCAAGCCCTTGATCAAACGCCGCGTGCTCCATGTTGACGACAACAGCGCGGATGCACGCGTCGCGGATCTGGTTGGCGATGCGATGCGCCTCGACTTGCGGCGGCAGGTTGCCGATGCTTACATTGCCCGCGCCGTCCGTTAGGATAATGAGCAGCGGCATCACCTCAGGGTGCAGGCGCCTTTCGCGCTGCACGACATGCAGCGCCAGCGCCAGCCCCGCGCTGAGCGGCGTTTTGCCGCCGACAGGGATTTCGCGCAGTGCCTTCTGCGCCAGCTCGACGGAGGATGTGGGCGGCAGCACTAACGTGGCGCTGTTCTTCTGGAACACGATCAATCCCACGCGGTCGCGGCGCTGATAAGCGTCAGTGAGCAGCGACATGATTGCGCCTTTCGTCGCTGCCATGCGCTCGGCAACCGCCATGCTCCACGAGGCGTCAACCACGAACAGGATCAAATTTGCTGCGCGGCGCACGCGCACTTTGCGATGGTAGTCCACTGGGCGGACGAAGAAGGCGGGCAGCGCTGCATCGCTTCCGTTGCTCATCAGCGCCTCGCGGCGGCGCGCCTGTTGATGCAGTGCTGCAGCGCGCAAAGTCGCGTCGAAAGCGAGGTCTTCCACGCGCCCCCTCAGCGGCACAGCTTTGATGTAGCGACCGCGTTTGCGTTTGGTGCGCGTCATGCTGCGTTTGCCAGCTACGTTGCGCGTGAGTTTGTCCAGCGGCGTGTTGAGCTTGCGTGTGCGAAAGGTGGCACCGCTCTCCACCTTCTTCCCGCCGACCCAATCCTGCGCGCTCTGCGGCACGGCGGGCACTGTCTGCTGCATCGGCTGCGAGGGGCTGTCCGACGTCTCCGCGCCGTCGTTCAGCCCCGCTTCGCTTTTTTTGCCTCTTCACCCGCTTGAGGCGGTAGCTGTTCTTGCGGCTTGTGGTTGGCTTGTGTTTGTTGCTCGATCTGGCGTAGTTTCTCGTGCAGCATCGCCAGCGCTTGCTCAGTGTCCTGAAACGGATGACGCTTGAGGCGGTGCGGCAGCGCTAGCTCAGCAGCGATCAAGATGTCCTGCTCTGTGATGTGCTCGCGCCCCATGAAGGCGGCGTGTGCGCGCGCTGTCTTCAGAATCACCAAATCGGCGCGGTGACCGTCTACGCCCAGCGAGGCGACGAGGTTGGCAATCAACGCTAGGTCTTGCTGCGTGTGCTGCACGCGCGGCAAGCGCTCGCGCGCCTCAGCGATCTCCTGTGTAAGCGCTCGCTCGTAGGGCTGCCACTGCTGCACAAAGCCGGCAGGGTCTGACTCAAAGGCAAGGTGTCGCTCCAGAATGGTCATGCGCGCTTTCGGGTCGCGGATGCCGACCACGTCAACGCAGAGCGCGAAGCGGTCGAGCAACTGTGGGCGCAAGTCGCCCTCCTCCGGGTTCATTGAGCCGATCAGCACGAAGCGCGCCGGGTGCGAAAAGCTCACTCCTTCTCGCTCTACGACGTTCACCCCCATCGCCGCCACGTCCAGCAGCAAATCCACGATGTGATCGTCGAGCAGGTTCACCTCGTCCACGTAAAGCACGCCTCGGTTTGCCATCGCCAGGATGCCCGGCTCGAAGTGTTTCTCGCCCTTCTGGATGGCTTTCTCGATGTCGAGAGTGCCCACCACGCGGTCTTCAGTAGCACTCACGGGGAGGTTGACGAAGCGGGTTTTGCGCTTGATGATCTTTGGCACGTCGCCGGCAGCGATGCGGCGCTTGAGGTCTTCGGTGTAGGTGGCAGGGTTATGCGGGTCACAAGAGAAGGGGTCGTCTTCGAAGACTTCGATCTCAGGCAGGAGAGCAGCGAGCGCGCGCGCCGCGGTGCTCTTCGCTGTGCCGCGCTCGCCGCGGATGAGCACGCCGCCGATCTGCGGATGGATCGCGTTGAGGATCAGGGCACGCTTCATCCGCTCTTGGCCGACGATGGCAGTGAAGGGATAGATGATTGTCATAGAACCGCGCTTCTATGCTATCACACGCACGTGCCACGCTCGCTTCTTCATTCGAGATGCCTCACCCAAGCGGTGTGCTTGTCGAACAAATAACGCCACACTGCTGAGCGTTTGCGCTTGCAGTGTGGCGCGATGCCGCGGACGCAGCGGAGGAGTTTACCTGCCAATCATGGTAACACGTCGCGCCCAACCTTGCAAGTCTTGTCTGCCACGATGGCGCGCACTGCGCTCATCACGTCAGTAGGTGGACCAGCAACTGGGCGGGTTTCGGCGGTTCGGGGGTCAATGCGCCTACGACGCAAACTGCCATCTGATCCTAACGACCACTCTTCTGGACCAAGCTGGATGATGCCGTTTCTAGAGATGAGTACTACACTGCTTGGGAGATGGATCCAGACCTTCTCGCCTGGCTCGATAGACCCATCCTGAACCCACATTTGATAAGTGGGTGAGTTCTGGGGAACTTCAACTGTGACCTTGTACGCTTCCCCAATTGCATAGGCATGTTCGGTCACTACGCTGAACGGTACCCCATGCTGAGCAACGAACTCGCGCACGCCATCGTCGAAAGTTGCGATGCCGATGAACACCACTCCCTTATCGCGAAACTCTCGGTGTGCTTCTACAAGCTTTGGCAAGAGCCTAGCACATGTCTCACAGCGTGAGTGAAAGAAGTAGAGCACTACGCCGCAGCCTCTGAGCTGCTTGCTTAGCCAGATTTCGCGTCCATTGATATCAAGAACGTGGAAGTCGGGTGCCCTGCGTCCGCGCTGCGCGGAAGCAGGCGCTGCCAGCGACGAGGCAAGGGCGAGACCAAGGGCTAGCATCAAGCCTTTCAGCAAGAAGCGTTTCGCGCGACTCATGAGTATCCTCCCGCACTCAGTTGGTGCAGGCGAGTGTACTCGAGGGTCAAAAAAGCGCAACCAGCTCGTCTAGACCAAGAGCAGCGCGCGTGTGGTTGTGACCAGCGCGCCAGCTAACTGCTTCACAGAAGCACGCGCGCGTAGTATGCGATCACCCCTGCCCAAAGCAACGAATCGAGGCGATCGAGCACGCCGCCGTGTCCAGGGATGAGGTGGCCTGAGTCTTTCGCGTGTGCCAGCCGCTTGATCATGGACTCGATGAGGTCGCCCAGCACGCTCAACGTGCCGATTAGCCCTCCTGTGACCAGCCCCAGTGGCAATCCGATCGGCGTGAGCATGCCCATCGCCGCGCCGCCCAACAGCCCGGCGATAGCGCCACTGACATACCCCTCCCACGTCTTGCCTGGGCTGATGTGCGGAGCGAGCTTATGGCGACCAAGCAAGTGCCCGAAGACATACGCCGCGCTGTCTGAGAGCCATACGGAGATCAACGTGAGCAGCAGCCACGACCACCCTTGTTCGCCCAGTCGTACCAACACAAGGTGTCCGCCTGTCCAACCGAGGTAGAAGCCACCTGCAAAACTCACTGCCCAGTCACCCACGGTGCGCCGCCGCCAACGGCGCAATTGCCAAGCCAGCGAGGCAAGCAACAACACGGAGAGGCACAGTGTGTTCCATGGGGCGCTTAAGTAGAGGCTGAGCGCTGCTGCAAATCCCGCCGAGAAGATCACACTCGGCGAGGCCGCATACCCCGCTTGAACCAGCAGCCGCCCAAGCTCCCACCCCGCCAGCACGAGCGCCACGGCGACCACGGCTGCGAAAACCCACAAGTTCAACCAGCCTGACCCCAACACCAGAGCCACGATGAAGATGCCGCTGATTAAGCGCAGCACAACGTCGTTGAGGCGCAGCGCGCGGGCTGTCATCTGCATGGCTTTGCGCATGATAGCAGTGGTGCAGCGCCCACGTGCCGGGACGTATGCGGCACGCTGCGGTTTGGTTCATGTTACTATCGAGCCACTCATGGCATCTGGCGAAGCGCTCGTTCCGCCTCTTGTTCCCGGCGAGCCTCTCTCGCGCGACGAATTTGAGCGCCGACACGCTGCAGCGCCGAGGCTCAAAGCTGAGCTTATTCATGGCGTCGTCCACGTGCCGCCGCTCGCTAAAGTGCTCAAGCTGGAGCATGCTCAGACGCATCTGCTGCTTGCCACCTGGCTCGGCGTGTATGCTGCTCACACCCCCGACGCCCTAGCGCTGGACAACATCTCCTATCGGGTTGACGAGCACAACGAGCTCCAGCCTGACCTTGTGCTCATGCTGCGCACGGGGCGCGCGCACATCGACGGCGAAGGCTTTTTGGCAGGCGCCCCAGAGCTGGTCATCGAAGTCGCGGTGAGCACAGCTGAGCGCGACCTCGGCGTCAAGCGCAGCGTGTACGAGAGTGCCGGCGTGCAGGAATACGCTGTGTGGCAAGTAAGCGAAGCCGCGTTTAGCTGGTGGACGCTGACGCCGACGGGATACCGAGCGCTCGAGCCCGACGCCGAAGGCGTGCTGCGCAGCGAGGTGTTCCCCGGCCTGTGGCTCGACGTGCCTGCGCTCCTTCGGCGCGATCTCGCCGCAATGTTGACGCGGCTGAACGAAGGTCTGCGCAGCGCAGCGCATGCTGCCTTCGTTCAGCAACTACGTTAAACTTTTGCACATGGCTGCAATCAGCGCAGAGCTACTTGAGATCCTCCGATGCCCCTATTGCGTCAGCAGCAGCACCCGCCAGCCTGGTGATGACCCCGGGCGCCTCACGTTCTACAAAGAGTACTGGTTGATCTGCGAGCAATGCAGGCGCAAGTACCCCATCAAAGATGGGATCCCCGTCATGCTGATCGATGAGGGCGAGAGGTGGATGCACGTCAAGCCTGAGGACTTGCCTGTTCCTCCGCCTGCGGATTAGCCCAAGCGAGACATGCGGCTGATCAAGCTGCTGGTGCTGTTTCTCGCGATCAGCAGCACGTCTGCGTTGGTGTTGGCGTCGCGGCTGAGCGCACGCCCGGTGATCACCGCTGACGCAGTCCAACCGGCGATGAACTTCGCCTTTGTTGGGCTGCGCGGCGCGATCCCAGCGCATCCGAAAGTCGAAGAAGGTTATCTCTCGTTCCGCCTGCGCGACGAAAGCGGCGAAGTGCGCGTAGTGGCGTATCGGCAGGTCGCAAGTGCACTGCAGCGCGCGAGGCGCATTCCAGCGCCAGGGGATCGTGTTTACGTGGAAGGCACGCTGCGCGTGCGCGAAGACGATGCGATGCTGATCCTCGCAGCTCCGGAGCTGCTGCGCATTGAACGCTCGTCACCGCGAGAGACGTTTCTTGCAGAGCTTCCGCGCGCCGCGCTGGGCGAGCATGTCCGCGTGCGCGGACAGGTGCGCCGCGTGCGCGATGTAGCCGGTCTGCGCATCTTCACTTTGCGCGACGGTGACGTTGCCGCCGACGTGGTGTTCCCGCTGCGCCCTGCGCCTTGGGGTGAGCCGCCCCTCGTGCGTTTGGGCGAGTGGATCGAAGTGAGCGGCGGCGTCGGCGAATACCGCGACGCCAAGCAACTGCTCGCGCGCAACGCTGACGATGTCAAAGTCGTTGCTCCGCCTCGCAAGGCGCTTTTTGGGCTCGACGACATCACACGCGAGCAGGTAGGTCGCTGGGTCAGCGTGCGCGCACAGGTCGCCGAGCTGCGCCCCTTCAGCGCTGGGATGCGCATCATGCTGGAGGATGACGCACGCCACACGCTCGACGTCGTCGTATTCGACGACCTGTGGGTTCAATTGCCCTTCTCACAGACACTGCTGATTGGCGACACGCTCTGGGCGCAGGGTGAGGTTGTCGTGTACCGAGGTCGCCTAGAACTGCTCCCAGAGTTGCCGGCAGACCTGGGGCACGAGCCGAGTTGAGCACAGATGCTGTCCTACGTGCTCCGCAGGAGTAGCTCACCGATCGTCGATCGCAGCCCTACTAGAACGGATTCCAAGGGGGCGGGGTGACGATGTGCCAACTGCTTTGTTAGCCACGTCCCGCCTTGCTGATTTGGCGCAGCAGGGCTATAAAACGCAGTTGATGATCATGCCGCTTACGCTCGAGGCGCAGCTAGGCCTATTTCTCCGTGTGCTTGCGGGTGCTGTCTTGTGTGCGTTGATCGGCGTCGAACGCGAACGCCACGGACATGCCGCTGGTCTGCGCACGCATATGCTGGTCGGGCTTGGCGCGGCGCTGTTCACAGCGCTCTCGTTCTACGCTTTCCCTGGCAGCGACACAGCTCGTGTTGCCGCGCAGGTCGTGAGCGGCATTGGCTTCCTCGGCGCCGGCGCCATTTTGCAGCGGCGCGATCGCTATCACATGCATGGGCTGACCACTGCTGCCAGCATCTGGGCGAGCGCAGCGATCGGCATGGCATGTGGTGCAGCGCTCTACGTGATCGCCGCGCTTACGGCGCTGCTCGTTGTTGTCGTGCTTGCAGTGCTTGCGCCGCTGGGCGAGCGGCTGCGCCCAGTGCCCAAAGCCGAAACCACGGAAGGAGTTCCATATCCTTAAGGAGTTCGTTCGTATGCCGTACGCCATTCCCAAGGTTCCCAAACCAAAGACTGCGAAGCCGAACACAGCCTACCTCATCGCAAATGGCGACCTGCGTCTCTCTGCAAATCAAGTGTGCTGGCCTGCGCAAGAGGAGATGGAGCAGCGCGTGATCGCTGCGTTTGCCAAAGAGGGCATCAAGGTGATCCGTGCGCATTCATACGACCCAGAGCTCAAGCATGGCTTCATCTGGAACCAGCGCATGGGTATGGATGTGTTTGCGAACATCCCGCCTGATGCACCGCTCATCGTCGCCGAAGCGGTGTGGCAGTACAGCTATCACATCCTGCCCGGCTTGCGCGATCATCGCGGTCCCATCCTCACCGTCGCTAACTGGAGCGGGCAGTGGCCCGGCTTGGTGGGGATGCTCAATCTGAACGGCAGCCTCACCAAGATGGGCGTGAAATACAGCACGATCTGGAGCGAGACTTTCGAAGACGACTTCTTCCGCAAAGGCATTCGTCAGTGGGTGCGCACGGGGCGCATCAAGCACGACACGAGCCACGTACGCCCGCTTAACCTCGAGCGCCTGCCCGCAGCGGAGCGTAAGCTCGGGCTGGCGCTGGCGGAGTACCTCAAGCGCCGCAAGGCGATCATTGGCGTGTTCGACGAAGGCTGCATGGGCATGTACAACGCCATCATTGACGACGAGTTGCTCAACCCTACAGGCATTTACAAAGAGCGCCTTAGCCAAAGCGCCTTAGTCGCCGAGATGCGCAACGTGAGCGATGAAGAAGCGGATGCGGCTCGTCGCTGGCTCGAGGAGCGCGGCATGACCTTCAAGACCGGCACTGACGAAGCCACTGAGCTCACCGACTGGCAAATTCGTGAGCAGCTCAAGATGTATATCGCTGCAGTGCGCATAGCAGCGGATTTCTCCTGCGACGCCATCGGCATTCAGTATCAGCAGGGCTTGAAGGACATGACGCCTGCGAGCGACCTCGCTGAGGGGCTGCTCAACAACGCTGAGCGCCCGCCTGTGTATCGCCGTGGCACGCGCGAAGAGCTGTATCCGGGGCGCCCGCTGCCGCACTTCAACGAAGTGGACGAGGGCGCAGCCGTAGATGCGCTGGTGACCAACTGGGTGTGGACGGCGATGGGGTTTGACCCCGCCACCACTCTGCACGACCTGCGCTACGGCGAGCACTACAAAGATGACAAACTTGACGCCTTTGTGTGGGTGTTCGAGATCAGCGGCGCTGCGCCGCCCTCGCACTTCATCGGCGGCTACGCAGGTGCAGTGAGCGAGCGCCAGCCGCCCATGTACTTCCGCCTCGGCGGCGGCACCTTGAAGGGCGTTAGCAAGCCAGGCGAGATCGTGTGGAGCCGCGTGTTCATCGAAAACGGCGAGCTTCATGCCGACATCGGGCGCGCGACGGTGGTGGAGTTGCCGCGCGAGGAGACGGAACGCCGCTGGCAAATGACCACACCGCAATGGCCCATCATGCACGCAGTGCTGCACGGCGTGACCCGCAACCAGATGATGGCTCGACACAAATCGAACCATATTCAAGTCGCCTATGCGCCCGATGCGAGGAGCGCCGATAAAGCCCTCGCTGCCAAAGCCGCCATGTTTGCCGGCATGGGCATCAAGGTGCATCTGTGCGGCGACGTCAAAGTGGGCTAGCTGCGCGCCTCGACCTGTAAAAAGAAGCAACCGCCGAGCGCAGTGTGCTCGGCGGTTGCGTTTTGGCATTGCGCAGCGTCGGCTTCAGGCTTGGTAGCGGATGTCCACTTGGCGGCGCTCGCGCGCGCTCTGCAGGATAGCGTCGCAGATCACTGCATTGCGGTAGCCGTCTTCAAAGTCAGCGCCGTAGGGACGCACGTCCTTGTTGTTCACGATCGCATCGAAGAAGTGGTGGAACTCGTGCACAAAAGTGTGCTCCCAGCCGATGATGTGTCCTTGCGGCCACCAATACTTCCAGAAAGGATGGTAGCTCTCGCTCACCAGCACCTGGGTGAAGCCTTGAATCTCGCGCGGTTGATCGCGCATGAACACTTCGAGATAATTCAAGTTCTCGAGATTAAAGCGCAGACTCCCCTTCTCGGCGTTGATCTCGAAGCTGTTGTAGTTCTTGCGACCTGGCGCGAAGCGTGTGGCTTCGAGGGTGCCGATGGCGCCGTTTTCAAATTCGACCAGCGCGACGAATGCATCATCCACCGTCACCTTTTCGCGCCGCCCGTCAGCGTTGCGCTCGGTGATGAACGTCTTAGTCAAAGCCATCACGCTTTTCGGCTCGCCGACGAGAAAGCGCGCTAGGTCAATGATGTGTGAGCCGAGGTCGCCCAGCGCGCCGCTGCCAGCGATGCTCTGGTCAAGGCGCCACACCATGGGGAAGTTCTCGTCAGCGATCCACTCTTGGAGATACACCGCGCGGAAGTGGTAGATGCGCCCTAGCTTGCCGGCTTCGATGAGCTCGCGCGCCAAGCGCACGGCAGGCACGAAGCGATAGTTGAACGCGACCATGTGCTTGATGCCAGCCGCCTTGGCGGCTTGCCACATCTCCCAACTCTCTTCCGCGTTGCGCCCGAGCGGTTTTTCGCTGATCACGTGCTTGCCGGCTTTAGCGGCAGCGATGTTCGGCTCGGCGTGGATGTTGTTTGGTCCGCTGTTGTCGAACACCTGCACCTCGGGATCGTCAATGAGCTGCCGCCAATCGGTGTATGCCTTCTGGTAGCCGTAGCGTTTAGCTGCTTCGCGCACAGCGTCGGCGTTGCGCCCAGCGATGGCGACAAGCTTTGGGACGGCGACAGGCGGGTACATCATGTAAGGCAGCTTCTTTAGCGCGTTGCTATGCGCCTTGCCCATGAAGGCGTAGCCGAGGATTCCAACTCCCAAGGTGGGCGCTTCGCGCTCCGCCTTAGGGCCAGCCATGGTGATGAAACCGACTTCTTCTGGCATGGCTTTTGCTCCTTGCGCGGGGTTCTCGTCACTTGCGTTCAAAGGCAGCGTCAAAGGCACGAGCACTGGGTTTGAAGTCGTAGCGGCGCACATTGGCGCAGCTCTCGGTCGCGCCATGCTCACGATCCATGCCCGGGTCCTCCCACTCGACCGAGAGCGGTCCATCGTAGCCGATCTCGTTCAACGCGCGGATGATCGCGTCGAAGTTGATCTTGCCGCGCCCAACGCTGCGGAAGTCCCAGTAGCGGCGCGCGTCTCCGAAGGCGGTATGCCCGCCGAACACGCCGGCTTGTGTCGGCACGTCGCTCCACCACACGTCCTTCATGTGCACGTGGAAGATGCGGTTGCGGAACTTGCGGATGAAGCCCACGTAGTCCACGCCCTGATATCCGAAGTGGCTGGGGTCGTAGTTGAAGCCAAAGGCGGGGTGACCGCCGATAGCCTCTAACGCGCGCTCTGCGCTTGCGATGTCGAACGCGATCTCGGTTGGGTGTACTTCCAGCGCAAAGCGCACGCCGTTCTCGTGGAACACGTCGAGGATGGGCTTCCAACGGGCTGCGAAGTCGGCAAAGCCAGCGTCGATCGTCGCTGGGGACACAGGCGGGAAAGAGTAGACGTAGTGCCAGATGCTGCTGCCGGTGAACCCGTTGACCACAGTGACGCCGAAGAGCTTTGCAGCCCGCGCCGTGTTTTTCATCTCCTCGGCAGCGCGCTCGTTCACGCCCTCGGGCTTTCCATCGCCCCACACGCGGGGCGGCAAGATGGCTTTGTGGCGCTCGTCAATGCGATCGCACACGGCTTGACCAACGAGGTGGTTGCTGATCGCGAAGCACTGCATGCCGTGTTTCTCGAGCACATCGCGCTGCCGGCGCACATAGCCGTCATCGCTGAGCGCTTTCTCGACGTCGAAGTGGTCGCCCCAGCAGGCAAGCTCGACACCGTCGTAGCCAAACGCTTTGGCTTTCGCCACGATTGTCTCAAAGGGCAGGTCTGCCCATTGACCAGTGAAAAGCGTGACCGGTCGTGCCATGATGTCACTCCCTCTGGGAGATTAGGAATCAATTGCAGTGTAGCGACATGGCACGGATTTGCAACGACCTGCCATGAGGTTGGTGGTTTTGCTTCACATGCGTTCGGGCGCACTCATGCCCATGAGACGCAGCGTCTTGGCGAGCGTGAGGCGAGTGGCGCGCGCTAGCTGCAGGCGCGCAAAGGCTTGGTCGGGCGGGGCACCCTTGATGCGGCACTCTTCGTAAAACTTGCTGAACGCTTGCGCCACTTCGCGCGCATAGGTCGTGTAGTGGTGCGGCTGCAGGCTTGTGGCAACGAGGTGCACAACTTCGGGCAACTCGATCAGTTTGGCGATCAACGCTAGCTCCGCGGGGTGATCGTAATGCAAGGGCGCAGTTGGGTCGATCGCCCACTGCTCCTCGCGCGCTTTCGCCTCGATCGAGCAGATGCGGGCGTGCCCGTACTGGACGTAGTACACCGGGTTCTTCTCGTTCTGCTCACGCAGCAGTGCGATGTCGAAGCTGAACTTTGTGTCGGCGCTGCGCGAGAGCATGATGTAGCGGAAGGCGTCGGCGCCGATTTCGTCGAGCACGTCGTCGATCAGCAAGGCGTTGCCTTTGCGCTTGCCCATGCGCACTTCCTCGCCGCCGCGCACGAGTGTGATGAAGCGGTAGATCACGATGCGGATGGCGTCCTCAGGAATGCCCAGCGCGCGCGCGGCTGCATACATGCGTGGCACGTCGCCCTGATGATCTTCGCCCCACACGTAGATCGCTGGGTTGAAGCCGCGGATCATCACCTTGTGCCACATGTACGGAATGTCGCTGGCGAAGTAGGTGGGGCGCTCCTCAGGCTCTGGGATCACCTGCGGCGAGCGGACGAGGACGGCTTGCACCGGCAGGGGACCGCTTCGCGCTTCATGCTCCTCCTCAGCGTAGGCATCGTCGCTGCGCTTTTGTCCCTGCCCTTTACGAATTGGCGAGCCGTCCTCGCTGAACCAAAGCGCGCCCTCGTGCTCGATCACTAATCCCTTGGCGCGCAGGCGCTCGATCATCTCGTAGCCCAACCCGCTGGTCCACAAGCTCTTCTCGCTGAAGAAGTTGTCGAAGCGCACGTTGAGGCGTGCCATCGTCTGGCGGATGCGTTCCATCACCAGCTCAATGCCGAGGCGCCCGACGGCGCGCATTGCTTCCTCGCGCGGCATATGCAGGAAGCGGTCGCCTTCGCGCTCGGCGATCAGCCGACCGACCTCGGCGACGTCTTCGCCCATGTAGCCGTGCTCTGGCATTGGCTCGTCGTGCCCCAGCGCTTGCGCGTAGCGCGCGAAGACGCTCGCGCCGAAGACGCGCACTTGCGAGCCGGCATCGTTGACATACCACTCACGATGCACCGTGTAGCCAGCCGCTTCGAGCGTGTTCGCCAGTGTGTCGCCGATCACCACGTTGCGCCCAGTGCCGAGCGTGGCATAGCCAGTGGGGTTGGCGCTGCCGTGCTCAACTTGTGCCTTGCGCCCTTTGCCAAGCTCGAGGTCGCCCCAACGATCCCCTCGCTCGAGGATGTGCGCGACTTGTTCTGCGAGAAAGCGCGGCGAGAGCCTGAAGTTGACGAAGCCGTTGACTGCTTCAGCCGTGAACGCTGGGTGATTGACGAAGCGAGCGATGATCTCGGCGATGCGCGGCGGGGGCAGCTTCGCGGCGCGCGCAAGGTGTAGCGCCACATTTGTGGCGTAGTGCCCCAGCTTTGGGTCGCGCGGATGCTCGACGGCGACCTGCGGCACTGCGAATGCTGGCAGAGCGCCCTCGGTTTGTGCTGCGCGAATTGCTTCGGCAACGCTGTGGGCAATGACGTCGCGGATCAGCATACAGCCGCGTATTGTCGCACAAGCATCTGTCCACTACGCGGCTAGCCCCAACGCGCGCGCAGTCGTTGCAACGAGGAACGTGACGAGGAACGCTGTGCCCAGCGTGATCACCACGCTGATCGCCGCCCAGAAGGCAGAGCGTGTTTCTTTGTAGATGGTGATGATGGTTGTGGCGCAGGGGTTGTGGAGCAGCGCGAACAACATGAGGTTGATCGCCGTGAGCAGCGTCCATCCTTGTTGCCCGATGAGCAGCGCGCGGATCGCCTCGACGCCCTCTGGAGGCTCGATCATCGCGCCAGTGTTCATGTAGATCATCATCAGCGTCGGCACGACGATCTCGTTGGCGGGGAGCGCGATGATGTAGGCGAGCAGAATTGCGCCGTCTAGACCAAACAGCCGTCCGAATCCGTCCAGCGCTTGGGCGATGATGGTAGCGAGGCTGCGACCGTCCACACCGAGATTGCCCAGCAGCCAAATCACTGCGCCTGCAGGCGCCGCGGTGCTCATGGCGCGCAGCAGCACGAAGATCGTGCGGTCAATGAACGAGGTGTACAGGATGCGCGCGAAGTTCGGGCGGCGATAGGGCGGCAGCTCGAGCGTGAATGCGGAAGCTTCGCCGCGCAGCAGCGTGCGCGAGAGCAACCACGACATCAGCAGCGTGAAAGCCACCCCGATCAGCACCACAGCAACCACAGCACCCGCCGCGATGAAGGCGGCAAGCGCGCCGCTGAAACCAGCCGCCACAAACGCCGTCGCCAACATGATCAGCGTTGGGAAGCGCCCGTTACAGGGAACGAAGTTGTTGGTGAGGATGGCGATCAAGCGTTCGCGTGGCGAGTCAATGATGCGTGTGGCGATCACGCCAGCTGCGTTGCACCCTAGACCCATTGCCATGGTGAGCGCCTGCTTGCCGTGTGCGCCTACGCGCTGGAACAGCCAGTCCATGTTGAACGCGACGCGCGGCAGGTAGCCAAGATCCTCGAGCAGGGTGAAGAGCGGGAAGAAGATCGCCATCGGCGGAAACATCACCGACACCACCCACGCGAGCGCAAGGTAAACCCCATCCCAGACGAAGCCCGTGATCCACCAAGGCAAGCCGAGCTGATTGAAGAGACCGCGTCCCGCATCGCCGATTGCGAAGAGCACGTCCGCCAGTGCATCAGAGATCACATTCGCGCCTGAGACCGTGAGCCAGATCACCACGGCGAGCAGCAGCAGCATGATCAACAAGCCGCTGACCGGCCCTGTGACTAAACGGTCGATGCGCTGGTCAAGGTCGTAGTGTCGCTCGCCTTTGGCGTGAACCGCGCGCTGCGCGATGTGTTGCGCTTCGGCGTAAAGCGACTGCACCAGTGCGTCGCGGAAGCCTTCTGGCAACATTTGGCGCAGTCGCTCAGCTTGCTGGAGCACTTCTTGAGCTGTGGGCATTGCTTGGATTGTACGCTTCGACCTGCTCTCAATCGTTGAGGTAGACGATGGTTACCCCGTCGCCGCCTTCAGCGTCGGTGCCGCTTTCGAAGGCGCGCACCAAACGATTGCCCTTGAGCGCCTCGCGCACAGCACGGCGCAGCGCGCCTGTGCCCTTGCCGTGGATCAGCCGCACGAACGGCATGCCTGCGCGCGCGGCGCGGTCGAGGTAGCGCTCTACTTGCGCTACACCCTCTTCGGCGGTCATGCCGCGCAAGTCCAGCTCAATCTTAGGAGGAGGCGGTGGTGGGAGGCACACTCCCTCGCCTTTCTCTGCGCTGGGGCGCGGCGCGTCTGCTAGCTCAAGGTCGCCCAGCTTGACGCGCAGGCGCGCGCGCCCAACTTGCACCTCTGCTTCACCGTCGCCTAACGCAACCAGCTCGCCAATCGCATTGAGCGAGCGCACATGCACGGTGGCGCCTGGCTGCAGCGTGCGCAATGGCGGCGTCACGGTTGCACGCATGGGTGCTGCCGCCTGCTGGGCACGCGCGACGAGCCGATCCACCTCGCGCTCGATGCTCTTCAACGGCTCTAGCGAGACACCCAGTGCGATGAGCTGCGCGCGCAAGCGGCGCACTTCGGCGCGGAGGTGCTCGGTCTCGCGCAGGGCTTCTTGGCGCGCCTGCTCGAAGATCGCCGCGCGCTCGCGCTCGAGGGCATCACGCTGCGCGCGCCATCGGTCGCGGTCTTGCTCTGCTTCCTGCTGGGCTTGGCGGGCGCGCGCGAGCGCCTGCTCGGCTTGTTGATGCAAGCCTGCGATTGCTGCGAGGAGGTCTTCGCTGCGCGCCAGATTTTGGTCGAGGTAGGTGCGCCCAGCTTCCAAGATCGGCGCGGGCAAGCCAAGGCGCTGGGCAATGGCGAAAGCGTTGGATCGCCCAGGCAAGCCGATGCTCAGTGCGTAGAGCGGGCGCAAGGTCTCAGCGTCGAAAGCCACGCTTGCATTAGCCGCGCCTGGCGTCAGCGCAGCCCATGCCTTCAGCTCTGGGTAGTGCGTGGCGACGACGCACCAAGCACCGCGCCCTAACAAGTACTCCAATAGCGCGCGCGCCAGCGCAGCGCCTTCGGCTGGATCTGTGCCTGCGCCAAGCTCATCAAGCAGCACCAGCGATCGCTCGTCGGTTTGCTCGATGAAGCTGCGCAAGTTGGTCATGTGCGCGCTGAACGTGGAGAGGTTTTGCTCGATGGACTGTTCGTCGCCAATGTCGGCATAAACGGCGGTGTAGATCGGCAGCTCAGCTCGCGCACAAGGGAGGTGCAACCCGCACTGCGCCATGAGCGCGAACAAGCCGATGGTCTTCAGCGCGACCGTTTTGCCGCCTGTGTTTGGGCCAGTGATCACTAAGGCGCGCACGTTTTCACCGGGCAGCACGTCGATCGGCACGGCTGTGCGCGGGTTCAGCAGGGGGTGGCGTGCTTGATGCAAGCGCGGTAGGGCAGGCTTCTCCACGAGCGTGGGCGCGGCTGCGCCGAGTGCCTCGGCGTAGCGCGCCTTGGCAAGCACGAGATCGAAATACGCAAGCGCCTCGACAGTGCGCGTGATCGCCTCGGCCTCAGCGCCAACGCGTGCGGAGAGCGCAGTGAGCACGCGCTGCACCTCGCGCTCCTCGGTGAGCTGCAGCTCGCGCCATTGGTTGTTCAAATCCACAACGCCCAGCGGCTCAATGAATAGCGTCTGCCCGCTGGCGCTTTGGTCGTGCACGATGCCTGGGATGCGCCCTTTGAAGTCCGCCTTCACGGGGAGCACGTAGCGCCCACTGCGCTGGGTGATCAGTGCCTCCTGCAAGAAGCCGACAATCGCTGGATTAGCGATCATGCGCTGCAAGCGCGCGATGATCTGGTCGTGCACAACGCGCAGCTCGCGGCGGATCTCCGCCAACTGCGGCGAAGCTTCGTCGCGCACGTTGCCGTCGTCGTCGAGCGCGTGCTTGATCGCCTCCACGATGGCGCGACATGGCGCAATTGGGCGCACAAGGGTGATGAGGTGCGGATAAAGTGCATCCATGCGCGCGAAGGCGCGCTGCACAGCTCGACCGCTCTCCAGTGTGTCTCGAATAGCAAGCAGCGTTGGCGCATCGAGCGTGCCGCCGCGCGCGGCGAGCCGCACTGCTTCACGCACGTCGCGCGCGCTGCTGAGGCTGAGCTGACCGAGGCGGTTAAGCGCTTGACGTGCCTCTTGCGTCTCCGCGAGCCAACGCTGGACGGTTGCAGCGTCGTCGCTCGGGCGCAGAGCGCGCGCTAAAGTGGCGCCTAGCGAGAAGGTGCAATGCTTCGCTAGCTGCTCCAGAATCTTCGGCAGCTCGAGCGTTTCAAGATGACGCTCGGCAAACACGCGCTGATTGTAAGGTTGTTGCGGTGGCGCTCAAGCAGTGGGTGAGGACGGCGTGGATGGTGGCGCAGGACGCGGCGTGATCGAGGGTGTGAAGCTCGGCGTGGGCGGAGCAGTCGCCGGCTGCGCAGCACGGCGCTGGTCTTCCATCATCAAGCGGATGGCGCGGCTGTTTTCCTCCAGCGCGATCAGCACATCAATTTGCTCTCCCGAAGCAAGCAGAGAGATCGTCAAAATCCCACCGATGAAGAGCACGTAGAGACCAAACAAGAGCCCGCCGAGCACGCCGAGCTGCCCAAAATCGCCAAAGCCGAAGCTTTCGCCTAGGTTCCCTGACAGACTCCCCGCGAGCGCACCAGCAAGACAAGCCCCCAAGGTGCCGAACAATGTGAACACACCAAAGATGATGCCGACCACTTTGAGCAAGACGGCGAGGACACGGAGGATAGGGTATCGTTTCTCGACCATGCATGTGAGTTTAGCGAAAAAGCGTTAACATGGGTTTGTCTCGATTTTGTCTTGAGCGATTCAGCGCTCGTTCCTCGAAAAGATGATTCCTAACCTCGTGGCAGAGGTGCGGTTAGAAGTGCAGCGCGTGTTGGCGACGTTGCCGAATACAGTGCGCGGCATTGTGCTTGCCGTCTCGGGCGGGCCAGATTCGCTCTGCCTGGCGGACGCAGCGCTTGTAGCGCGGGAGCGCTGGCATTTCGTGGTCGCGCATTTGAACCACGGTCTGCGCGGTGCTGATGCCGATGCCGATGCTGCGTTCGTGCAGCGCTTTGCGGAGGAACGCAGCGTGCCGTGTGCAGTAGAACGCGCAGACGTGGCAGCGCTCGCAACTGCCCAGAGAGTGTCCGTGGAAGTCGCTGGTCGGCGGGCGCGATATGCTTTCTTCGCGCGTGTGGCTGCCGAACACAACGCCCAAGCTATCGCGCTTGCCCATCATGCTGACGACCAAGCGGAAACCGTGCTGTTGCGCCTGTTGCGCGGCACAGGCGTGAGCGGTCTCGCGGGCATGCGCCCCGTCGCGCCGCTGCCTGGCGCGCCCCACCTGATCGCTGTGCGCCCTCTGCTGCGTATCACTCGTGCACAGACGGAGCGCTACTGCGCCTTGCTTGGCCTGCAACCGCGCCTCGACCTCACCAACACTGACGTGCGCTACCGTCGCAACCGCGTGCGTCACGAGCTGCTGCCGCTCATGGCAACGTTCAACCCCAACATCCACCACGCGCTAGCGCGGCTTGCAGACCTTGCTGCGGAAGATGCTGAGGTGGTGCGCTTGTGCGCCGTGCAGACCTTGAGCCGAGTTGCCCGCGTCGAGCCAGGGCGCGTCACGTTTGACCGCAGCGCATGGCGCGGTTTGCTGCCAGGTCTTCAACGCGCCACCTTGCGCGAAGCCGTGCGGCTGCTGAAGGATCAGCCAAGCGCACCTCCCTTTGCTGCCATTGAGGAGGCGCGCGCTGTGCTCAATAGCGGAGCAGCCAGCGGCGCGATCGCGCTCACCCGCGACGTGCGCATTCTCGTAGCACGGCGTAGCTTCTCGCTGATGCTCCTCACTCGCGAATTGCCCGAATGCCCTAGCGCCCTATAATCCCCGCACGGCATGGCTGAGTATGGGGAGCCGCTCACCGAGCGCGAGCTGGAGATTGTGCGCTTGGTAGCCACGGGTGCCGCAAACAAGGAAATCGCAGCCAAGCTCTACATCAGCCCCAACACAGTGCGCGTCCACCTGCGCAACATCTTCACCAAGCTCGGCGCGCAGTCACGCACAGAGGTCAGCATGATCGCCGTGCGCAATGGCTGGGTGGACATTGGCGCGGTGGTGCTCCAGCCAGAGCAAGAGGCTGCGTCGGCACAACCTTCGCAGACGATCGAGGCACCGCGCGTAGAGCGCGTGGTGTTGGTCGCGCCCGATCCATTGCCTCCGCCGCCGCTCCCGCTCTGGCGACGCGCCCTCCTGGTCGCAGGCAGCATCTTTGCGGCGCTGCTTTCAGTGTGGTTGTGGTTCCCAGCGCCGGAACGAACAACGCGCACGCTCGCTGAGAACGTCGCGCTTGAGACCAGCGCGCGCACCAGCGGCGAAGCCCAAAACAGCGCAGAGCCGAGCCGATGGCACGCACGCGCTGCCATGCGCAGCGCGCGCCTGCGGAGCGCGGTCGCCTTCGCCGAAGGCAACATCTTCGTCATCGGTGGTGAGGTGGACGGACGATCGAGTGCCGAGGTGCTGATCTACAACGCGCAACAGGATGTGTGGCGCGTGGGGACGCCCAAGCCCACAGCGGTGACCGGCGCAGCCGCAGCCGCGCTGGGTCGGCAGGTCTTCGTCGTCGGCGGCACAACAGAAGCAGGCAAGCCAACTCAGCAGGTCGAAGTGCTTGACCTCGACGCGCAGGCATGGCGATCAGCGCCGCCTTTGCCCGTGCCGCTCACGGGACACGCGGTTGCAGCGAGCAAAGATAAGCTCTTTGTTCTCGGCGGACGCACCGACATGGGCTTGAGCCAAGCGGTGTTTGCCCTCGACACTCAGGCGCAGCGCTGGTCGGCGCTGCCTGCGCTCAAGGCGCCGCGCAGCGCGCTTGCTGCTGTCGTGGTGGATCATCGTCTGTTTGCGCTGGGCGGTTTCGACGGTCGGCGTGAGCTTGCCACGTGCGAGCAGCTCGACCTCAACGCTCCGCTTACTTGGCAGCCCTGTGCGCCGATGATCACGCCGCGCGCGGGGCACGGCGCAGCAGCGATCGGCAGGCGCATCTTTGTGGTGGGAGGCGGGCTGAGTGGGTTCGTAGGATTCAGTGAGCGCTACGACGTAGACGAAAACCGCTGGACTTCGTTCGAGATGCCTCTCACGCGCTTGGGTGAGTGGCGCTACGTTGGCGTGGTTGCTTCGCCGACGACGCTTTACGCGCTGGGCGGCGCCATGCGCGGCGTGCCGCTTGCAGACACATACGCCTACGAGGTCTTGACCTTCCGCACTTTCTTGCCAGCGTTCCAGGCTGGCAAGCCGATCACGCCCTAGCGAACATCGGCATTGCCGACACGCGCTCCTCCATCGTCTCTGGGATGGGCGTGCGCCACCATGCGCGGATCGTCTCGGCGTCGGCGAAGAACCAACGCGGCCAGTTGGGCGAGTGCGAGACGCCCTCGAGTTCGATCAGCGTTGCGCCTTCTAGCTCGGTCAGAGCGAGCGGCACAACGCCATCGCCCCATTGTGCGCCGTCGCCAGCGATGAAGCGGTAGTTGAAGTAAGCCTCGCGCTGGCGTAGCGAGCCCTCGCGCTTGCCCTCGATGAACCTGCCGCGCACGACGTGATACTGCACACCTTGTGCCGCAAAGTAGGCGCCAGGGTAGGTTCGATCCACCCAAGCTGCCGCGCGCAGCCCACGGTGACGCGGGTTGGTGATCACCACCTTGAGCGGGCTGCCGACCATGTACAGCGCAGAGACGCGCTGATGACCATGGTAGGCAGGATGGTGCGCGCGCAGGGATTGATCGCCGAGGTATGCCCGCCCGATCACGCCGCCAGCGCTGTGACCCACTAGGATCACCTTCGACGCGCCCGTTTGCCGCAAGGCATGAAGCACAGCCGCGTGCGTGCGGCTGAGCAGCGCGCCGTAATCTAGCAACCCGCCGAACAGCCAAGAGAACCGCGTGAGCTTAACGATGAACACACGCCGACCGCTGACCTCGGCGAGCAACCGTCCGGCGCGCCGGTAGTCGCGCCAGTGTGACCCAAAGCCGCCGATCAAAACCACAGGTTCCGCCGCCATCGCGGCGATTTCTAACACAAGCGCGCGTTGGCGTTCACCCTCACACTACAATCTCAGCCCTGTGCGCAAAGGTTGGCGTGAGCGCCGCGCGGTGGTGGTGGGCAGCGGACCGAATGGATTAGTCGCAGCCATCGCGCTTGCTGAGGCAGGATGGTCGGTGAGCGTCTATGAGGCGAAGGACAAGCCCGGTGGGAGTTTGCGCTCAGAGGCGCTCACGCTGCCCGGCTTCATTCACGATGTGGGTGCGAGCGTGCTGGGTTTGGCTGATCAATCGCCTGCGCTGCGTCGCCTCCCGCTGGCGCAATACGGCTTTCGCCTAGCACAGCCGCGCTTTGCGCTGGCGCACCCTTTCGACGACGGCACTGCGGCCCTAGTGAGCTCGGCACTAGATGAGACAGTTGAGACGCTCGGGCGCGATGGGGCAGCATGGCGTTCCCTCATGCAAGCGTTGATCGCGGACTGGGCACAACTTCTGCCGCAAGTGCTTGGCCCACTGCCGTTGCCGCCGCGCGCCTTCGGTGCGCTCGCCCGATTCGGTGTGCGTGCTGTGTTGTCTGCGCGCGCTTTTGCGCACTTGCACTTCCGCGAAGCGCGTGCACGCGCGCTGTTTGCCGGCTTCGCAGCCCACGCCTGCCTGCCGCTAGAGGCGCCGATCAGCGCGGCGTTCGGCTTAGTGCTCGCGGCTAACGCCCATCTCAGCGGTTGGCCCGTGGCAGTGGGCGGATCGCAGCGCTTGGCTGACGTGCTGGTGGCGCACCTTCGCGCTCTAGGAGGCACGCTTCAAGTCGAGACACCGATTCGCGCGCTGGAGCACTTGCCCGCCGAGGCTGTGGTGTTGTGCGATGTGACGCCGCGCCAGTTCGTGCAGCTTGCGGGCGAAGCGCTGCCTCAGCGATACCGCATGCGCCTCGCGCGCTACCGCTACGGTCCCGGCGTGTTCAAGATGGACTTCGCGCTCCGCGAGCCGATCCCTTGGCGCGCTGCGTCTTGCCGCGAGGCGGGCACGGTGCACCTCGGCGGCACGTTTGAGGAGATCGCGCGCAGCGAGGACGCCGTCGCGCGCGGCTACTTGCCCGAATCACCCTATGTGATCGTAGTGCAACCCACAGTGTGCGACCCTTCACGCGCGCCGAGCGGCTATCACACGGCGTGGGCATACTGCCACGTGCCCAATGGCTGCGACGCCGACATGAGCGCGCGCATCGAGGCGCAAATCGAGCGCTTCGCGCCGGGCTTTCGCGATTGCGTGATGGCGCGCGCTACGTTCTCCGCAGTGCAGCTTGAACGCTGGAACCCGAACTGCATCGGCGGCGACATCAACGGCGGCTTGCAAGATTGGCGACAACTTTACGCGCGCCCCGTGCTCGCGCGCTTCCCGTATCGCACACCATTGCCAGGTGTGTACCTGTGTTCAGCCTCCACGCCGCCTGGCGGCGGTGTGCACGGCATGGCGGGGTGGCACGCGGCTCAGTGCGCGCTGCGGGACGCGGAGCGCACTTAGAACCTGTCCTTGCTCGAGCACAGAGCCTCGCATCTTCGAGCTAAGTGCCCGAAGAGTATCATTGCGAAGTCATGCACGACCACGTTCGGTTGTTCATCCCCGGACCTGTCGAGGTGCGTAGAGAGATCCTCGAGGCGCAGGCGCAGTGGATGATTGGTCACCGCGGCGCTGCATTCGAGGCGCTCTTCGCGCGCATTCAAGCGAAGCTGCGCCAAGTGTTTTACACGCAGCAGCGCGTGTACCTCAGCACCTCGAGCGGCACAGGGCTGTGGGAAGCCGCAGCGCGCAATTGCGTGAGCGATGATCCGCGCGGCGGGGTGCTCGCCACAGTGTGCGGCGCTTTCAGCGCGCGCTGGGCAGATGTGTTTGAGCGCAACGGCAAGGCGACCATGCGCCTCACTGTGTCCGACGGCGAGCCGATCACGCCTGAGCTAGTGCGAGAGGCGCTGCTCGCGCGCCGCGCCGATCCCTCCAAGAAACCCTTCGAGGCGATCGCCATCGTGCACAACGAGACCAGCACTGGCTTGACCAATCCGCTTGCCGAGATCGTCGCTGAAGTGCGCGCGATCTCGCCGGAGACGCTGATCCTCGTGGACGCAGTCAGCTCACTCGGCGGTGTGAAGATAGACTTCGACGGCTTAGGTCTCGATGTGCTGCTTACCTCTTCGCAGAAGTGCTTCGGCTTGCCGCCCGGCTTGGCGTTCGCGGCGGTGAGCGATCGAGCGTTGGCGAAGGCGAAGAGCGTCCCGAATCGCGGGTATTACTTCGACTTCGTTGAGCTCGAACAGTTCCTGCAGAAAAACCACACGCCGGCGACGCCTGCGATCTCGCTGATGTTCGCGCTGGATAAGCAGCTCGACGACATGCTTGCCGAAGGGCTGGAGAACCGCTTCGCGCGGCATCGGCGCATGGCAGAGCTGGTGCGCGCATGGGCGCGCGAGCATTTCGCGCTCTTCCCGCGCGCTGGTTACGAATCCGACACCGTGACCTGTGTGAAGAACACCCGCGGGATCGACGTGAGCGCGCTCAACCGTTACCTTGAAGCGCGCGGCATGCACATCTCTGATGGCTACGGGGCGCTGAAAGGCAAGACGTTCCGCATCGCGCACATGGCGGACATGCAGGAGGAGGACATCCGCGCGCTACTCGACGCGATCAACGCATTTCTGGCGACGGCGTAGCTGCGAGCAGGCCGCTCTGTGCTTGCAACAGCAACCCGAGCCGCACGCGCGCAGTAGCAAAAGCAATGTCATCGCCTAGGCGTTGCGCGACCTCCGCAGCGCGTTCGAGGTCACGTGCGGCGAGGTCGTAGCGGCGCTGCGCCTCATACGCCGCGGCGCGCACCAAGTACGCCACGGGCAACTCGGGGTTGCGCGCGATGAGCTCCGAGAGCTCTGCTTCGGCGTGCGCCGCTTCGCCCATGATGAGGCGCACTTGCGCGCGCTCGATGTGGAAATCATCCGCCCCGAGCTGAACCTGCGCGCGCGCGAAGGCGTCAGCTGCAGCAGTCGGGTCTTGAGTCTCGACCAGCACCCCGCGCCAGATGAGCAGCTGCGGGTGATTCGGTGCTTGTGCCAATCCAGCTTCAATGGCGGCGAGCGCAGCGTTGGCGTCGCCTTCTTGGAGCGCACGCTGCGCAGCCGCGATGGCATCGGCAGCGGGGTTTGGCGGGAAAAGCACCTCGCGCAGCGCGTAGATGATCCCCGCAAAGATGGCAATCACTACGAGCGCACCTGCAGCGCGCTTCCATCGGGCGCGGCGCTGCTCGGCAAGCACGTCGTCTAGGCGCCACCACGGCAACGTCGGTGTGAGGGGTGCCGCTTGCGCGCGCAATTCGCGATATGCGCGCACCCCGCCGAGCGCCTGCACGAAGGGGCGCGCTCGGCTCAACAGGCGAGTGCGGATGGTCTCCAAGCGCAGCTGCTCGGCGCGCACATCAGCGCCTGTCGCTTGCAACGCTGCGATGATCCGCTCCGCTTCGGCGAGGTCGGCAAGCAGTTGCCGCGCGTGCTCGGGCGTCAACGTGACCAAAGCCACCTCGCAGCGGCTCAACGCCTCGCGCAGGCGGTCGCCTTCGTTGAGCGCGCCGATGTTCTGCTGAAGCTTGCCCACAGGCTGAAATTGTAGAGAGCGCCGCTAAAGCGCACAGGAGGGCAGATGCAGCACCCCGTGCTACACTGAAGACGTGGCGCAGGCGTTGTATCGCAAGTGGCGCCCCGCTACCTTCGATGAGGTGGTGGGGCAGGAGCACGTCACCACGACGCTGAAAAACCAGATCGCCAGTGGGCGCATCGGGCATGCATACCTTTTCGTTGGCTCGCGCGGTTGCGGCAAGACCACCACAGCGCGCATCTTCGCCAAGGAGGTCAACCTAGCAGGCTTGCCGCGCAACGACCCACGCACGCGCCAAATCGCAGAGGCGATCGCCGAGGGGCGTGCGCTCGATGTGATCGAAATCGACGCCGCATCGCATACTAGCGTGGACGATGTGCGCGAGATCCGCGACCGCGTGAACTTCCAGCCCAGCGAGCTGCGCTACAAGGTGTACATCATTGACGAAGTGCACATGCTCTCCACTGCTGCGTTCAACGCGCTGCTCAAAACGCTGGAAGAGCCGCCGCCACACGTGATCTTCATCCTCGCCACTACCGACCCGCAGAAGATCCCCGCCACTGTGCTCTCGCGCTGCCAGCGCTTCAACTTCCGGCGCGTGCCTGTGGACAAGATTGTGGCGCGGTTGCGCCACCTGTGCGACGCTGAGGGCATTGAGGCGGATGAAGCCGCGCTGCGCCTCATCGCGCGCCACGCCACAGGCTCGCTGCGCGACGCGGTGAGCTTGCTCGACCAGCTTGCCTCTTCTAACTCCATGCGCATCACCCCCGAGGACGTGCGTGAGGCGCTCGGCGCGGCCGATGCAGCGCTCGTGCACACAATGCTCGAGGGGCTCGCAGCGCGCGACGCTGCCAAGGGGCTAAACGCGATCCAGACTGCGCTTGACCATGGCGCGGACGCTCGGCAAGTGGCTCGCCAATTGCTGGATGCGCTGCGCGCCTTGGTGCAACTGAAAGCCGGCGCGCGCGCGACGCCACTTGAATTCAGCGAGGCGGAGCGCGTGGTCTTGGAGCAGCTTGTGCAACGCTTCGACCTGCCCACGCTCACGCGAGCCATGCGCGCCTTCAGCAACGCTCTTAACGAGATGCGCCAGATTGCTGAGCCGCAGCTCTCGCTGGAGCTAGCCTACCTTGAGTGCATCGTCCCCACAGCAGAAGGGGACACGCCTCGCTCGCACATCGAGCCGTCTGTTAAGCAGAAGCAGGGCGCTTTGCCCACGCCCTCCCGATCGGCTGCCGGCGCGACCTCGAAGCTGGCAGCGCCGCTCGCCACTACCCCAGCGCAGCTCGCCTCGCAGTGGAGGCTTGTCAAGGATGAGATGAGTCGGCGAGATAAGCTCGTCGCCTCGCTTGTGAATTCCTGCAAGGTTCAAGCGGTCGTAAGCAACGTCTTCCATCTCGTCGCTACCAGCCCCATCGTTCAGGATCGCCTTCAAGCTCCCCGCGCGCGGGCGCTCCTCATTGAAGTGCTCAACGAGGTGTTCAAAGGGGAGTATGATTTCATTGTGCACGTGCAAGGTTCGGCGCCCCCCACTGACGAAGATGCGCTTCTGTCGCGCAAAGTAGGTGAGCTGGGTGGTCGGATGCGCACGAGCGAGCACACACAATCGGAAGCGATAGAGCAAGAGTGAGCCATGCCGGCGAAAGGACGACGCGCAGATTGGCGCCCGCAGCCAGCTACGCCAAGCGGCGCCCTCCAACCTGATCTCGTCGCGAAGATCAAGAAGCTGCAAGAAGAAATGGCAGCAACGCAGGCGGCGCTGGAGCATGAACTCATCAACGTCGCGGCTGCTGGTGGCGCGATCACCATCACCATCAGCGGACATCAGCGCGTGCAATCCATCAAGATCGACCCCGCGCTGATTGACCCGAATGACCCGACCATGCTCGAGGACGCGCTGGTCGCTGCGATCAACGAAGCCATCCTCGCCTCGCAGGAGTACTCCGCGAAGCGGCTCGAAGCAGTAACAGGCGAGTTGAACATCAACCTGCCAGGGTTGTTCTGAATCTCTCTGTCGCGTGTCGCTCCCAAGCGCGCTTCCCCCTTCAGTGTCGCGGCTGATCGAGGCATTAGTGGCGCTGCCCGGCATCGGGCCGAAGACAGCCTCGCGATTGGCGTACTACTTGCTGCGTGCCCCTGAGGAGGTATCGCTGCGCCTCGCCGATGCCCTACGCGATCTGAAGGCGCACACGCGCCTGTGCTCGGTGTGTTTTAACATCACGGAAGCCGATCCCTGCCCCATCTGCGCCGACCCAAGTCGCGACCCCACTTTGATCTGCGTCGTCGAGGAGCCGCTCGACGTGGCAGCGCTCGAGCGCGCGAAGGTCTATCGCGGCATGTACCACGTGCTTCACGGCGTGCTCTCACCAATCAACGGCGTCGGTCCTGATGATCTCAAGATCAACGAGCTGGTCGCGCGAGTGCAACGCGCTGAAGCCAAGGGGCGTCCTGTGCGTGAGGTGATCCTTGCCACTAACCCAACAGTGGAGGGCGAGATGACCGCGCTGTTCATCCAGCGCAAGCTGGCGCCGTTCGATGTGCGCATCACGCGCTTGGCGCGCGGTTTGCCGGTGGGCGGCGACCTCGAGTATGCAGATGAGGTAACCCTGAGCCGCGCGCTAGAAGGGCGACAGCAGGTCTAACGTATCGGCGTCATGAGTCGTCTGCGTTTGTGGTTGGAGCGCGTTGGCGTTGGTGTGATCGCGTTTCTCTCGCTCTCGGCGCCGTTCGTCTTCGGCTTCGTGTACTACCTTGGCGTAACCGATGGGCTGGAGATCAACGCCGGCGATCCGCTGCGCGAGTCGCGCGTTTGGATGATCCACGAGCGGAGCGGGCCGGCTGGCATCGGTTGGCTGTACACGCGCCCGGTGGAGGCGCCACAAGAGGGCGTGCAATGTGCGCTCTCCCAGCTCATCCTCTTCGAATGGCGCGCAGGGCTTTCGCTGCGCACCGACGCGGAGTATTGCAGATGTTTCACGCCTGATGCGAATGGGCGCTTGCGCGAATCAGCGGTGACGTGTCGTTGACTCCGCTGTCACGCAGGCATTTCTTCCGCGCAGCGGCTCGTACAATCGCAGCCTTGTGAGCTGCACACTGCGTTGTGTGCTGCTGGCGCTGGTGCTTGCAGTGTTGGCATTCGCGCCAGCGGCGCAGGCTCAAGCGCCAAATCCCTATGCGCGCATCGGTGTTCCCGCGAGCAATCAGCCACTGCGCGAACACGTCACCATCCAAGGCACGGCGACGCATCCCCAATTCGTGCGCTATGAGCTGGCGTATGCCCTCGAGCCCGACCTTGCGACGTGGATCTCGCTAGGAGGCAGTGTGCAGCCTGTGGAGAATGGTGTGCTCGGCGTGTGGAACACACGGCCGTTGACGCCAGGATCATACGCGCTGCGCTTGCAGGTGTTCGCTGCCGATGGCAGCGTGAGTGAGAGCCTTGTGCGCAACTTGATCGTGGTGGATGCTCCTGTGCCCACGCCAACCGCGAGCACAGCCACTCCCCTTCAAAGCGGCAGCAGCGAAATTCGAGCTGCGCGCGACCTCTTCCAAGCGCTCAGCGCGATCGTAGCGGCGGCGCCGGGCGCGTTCTTCCGAGGCATGCAGTTCACGCTGCTTGCCTTTTTAGCTTTCGGCGCTTACTTGTTGCTCAAGCGGCTAGTGGGGCGCTGGCTGCGTCTCGCGGAGCGCGAGCAGCCCTTCCGTGACTGAAGACCATGGACGACGCACTGCGCCTCATTGTTGGGCTTGGCAATCCCGGGCGCGAGTATGCGAACCACCGCCATAACGTTGGCTTCATGGTTCTCGATGCTCTTGCTGCCAAGCATAACCTGCGCTTCAGCAAGATGATGTTCAAAGGGCTAATCGCAGGAGGGCAGATCGCCGAGCGCAAGGTGCTGCTGGTCAAACCGATGACCTTCATGAACCTGAGCGGCGAATGCGTGGGTGCGCTTGTGCGTTTTTACAAGTTGCCCTCGCAGCACGTGCTAGTCGTCTACGATGATCTCGATCTCCTGCCGGGGCAACTGCGCTTGCGCGGCAAGGGCGGCGCAGGCGGACACAATGGGATGCGCTCGATCATCGCGCAGTTAGGCACGGAGGACTTTCCGCGCTTGCGCGTTGGCATTGGACGCCCGCCAGGGCGCATGGCGCCGCGAGACTATGTGCTTCAGGATTTCACGCCAGCAGAGCGCGCGCTGCTCCGAGAAGCCCTCGACCGCGCTGCTGAGGCAGTGCGCTTGTGGCTGGTCGAAGGTCTCGACCGTGCAATGAATTGGGTCAACGCGCCGACGCCGCAGCCTCCGGCGTCGAGCGCCTCGGTCAGCTTGTGAACACTGGCAAGTGACCTAGCGCGATCACGTTGGTCCAACGCGCGCGATCGCCCTCAGTGAAGATCGCCGCCTCGGCGATCACATGCGCGCCGGCTTTCTGCATGATCAATCGCATGCCCTGAAGTGTGCTGCCCGTGCTAATCACGTCATCCACCAGCACCACGCGCTTGCCAGCGACAAAGACGCGATCCTTCTCGTCAAGGAACAGCGTCTGCGGCTTGTTGGTCGTGATCGAAAGCGTCTCTGCGGAGATGGCGTTGCCCATGTACGGCTTGTGCGACTTGCGCAGCACAACGTAGGGCAAGTTGCCGAGCTCAACGCTGAGCGCGTGCACCAGCGGGATGCTCTTCGCCTCAGCCGTCACGAGCACTTCGGCGTCCTTGGGGATGCGTGGCGCGAGCGCGCGCGCAGCCGCTTGCACCAACTCAGTGTCACCGAGGATGTTGAGCACAGCAATGCGCACACCCGGCGCCACCTCCATCAACGGCAGTCGCCGCTCCACGCCAGCGACGTTCACAGTGTAGAACTCGGTAGGTTGCGCTTTGGTCTCCATGGCGATTTCTCGTCGCGTCACTCAGGCACGATCTCAAGCAGCACTTTGCCCTTGGTAGCGCGCGCTTCCATGTAGCGATGGGCTTCTGCCGCCTGCACTAGCGGAAACACACGATCGATGCGCAAGGAGAGCGACCCCTCCTGCAGCCAGCGAAAGAGATCGTTGGCGCGCCAGAGCAGCTCCTCGCGCGTCAACGTGTAGTGCAGCAGTGTAGGGCGCGTGAGGAAAAGCGAGCCTTTCTGATTCAGTAGTTGCGGGTCGAACGGCTCGACCGGCCCGCTGGATTGTCCGTAGAGCACCATGTAGCCACGCGGCTTGAGGATGTTTAGCCCTTTGAGGAACGTGTCTTTGCCGACTGAGTCGTACACCACGTCCACGCCCTTGCCTTCAGTGAGCCGCCGCACGGCTGCCTCGAAGTCTTCTTGATCGTAGCGAATCACGTCGTGCGCGCCGGCTTCGCGCGCCAACGCTGCTTTTTCCTCGCTCGACACCGTGGCGATCACGCGCGCGCCCAACCGACGCGCCAACTGCGTGAGCAGCAGACCAACGCCGCCAGCGGCTGCATGCACCAGCGCAACCTGCCCTGCCTTCAGCGGGAAAGTGCTATGCACCAAGTAGTGCGCCGTCATGCCTTGCAGCAGGATCGCTGCCGCTTGATGGAGCGAGATGCCCTCCGGCACGGGCACTAATCGCGCTGCGGGCACGACGGCGTAGTCGGCATAGGCGCCGAGGCTCATCGTCCACGCTACGCGATCGCCGGGCTTCACCTCAGTTACACCCTCGCCGACGGACTCCACCACGCCGGCGCCTTCTTGCCCGGGCACAAACGGCAGCGGCGTTTTGTACCAGCCGCGCCGTTGGTAGATGTCAATGAAGTTCAGTCCAGCGACGTGCACGCGCACGCGCGCTTCGCCTCGCCCAGGTTCAGGCAACGGCGCTTCTTCCCAGCGCAGCACGTCGGCGCTGCCGTATTCGTGAACACGGATGGCTTTCATCGCAAGCGATTGTAAGGCAATGCGGGAGTGTGTTTCGCTCGCATCTCGCGCTGAGGCGCTCACGCCAGCACGTAGCTCATGCCTCCTGCCGAGCGCACTAGCCCTTTCAGCTCCATGAGCGTCAGCGCCGCGATCACCGCCTCGGTCGGCAGACCGACGCTTCGCACTAAGGTGTCCACGTCGCACGGCTCGTGAGAGAGCTGCGCGAGCAGCAGGCGCTCAAGGTCGTTCTCAGGGGCGATTGCTGCAACAGCGACGCGCTCAGCAACAGCGCTGAGATTAAGCTCCTCGAGGATGCTCTCAACGTCGAGCACTGGCTTTGCGCCGTTTTGGATCAGGCGATTGGTTCCGCGGCTGGAGCGATTGAGGATGTTGCCCGGCACTGCGAAGACCTCGCGCCCCTGCTGCGCTGCAAACTGCGCAGTGATCAACGCGCCGCTCTGCTCGTCGGCTTCGACGACCACTACGCCGAGGCTCAAGCCGCTGATGATGCGATTGCGCGGCGGGAAGTTGCGCGCGTCGGGCGGTGTGCCGAGGGGGTAATCGCTCACCAATGCGCCGCGCTCCGCGATGCGCTCCGCTAGTCGACGATGCTCAGCGGGGTACACAATATCCACTCCGCATCCCAACACCGCGATCGTGCGCCCTTCCGCTTTCAGCGCAGCTTCATGCGCAGCAGCATCAACACCACGTGCCAGCCCGCTGACCACTGTGACGTGGTTGCGCGCTAAGCCCTCGGCGAGCATCTCAGCAACTTGCTTGCCATACACTGTCGCGCGGCGCGTCCCCACGAGCGCCACAGCCCATCGATCCGCTTCTGTGAGCATGCCCTTAACGAAGAGCACTGGCGGCGGCTCGTCAATCTCGCGCAGCAGGCGTGGGTATGTCTCGTCATCCCACGTTAGTGCGGTTGCGCCGGCGCGCTTTAAGCGTTCCACTTCTGTCTCGGGGATGATTGAGCGGCGCGCCGAGAGCAGCGCGCCGATGAGGCGCTCTTCTAGTCCGGCTGCAGCGAGGTCGAACGCATTGGCGTACCAGGCGTCTCGTAGCGTGCCGAAGTGCGTCTTGAGGCGGCGCAGGCGCACCGCGCCGATGCCGCGCACACGTGCAAAGGCTAGGTAGTATGGCAGCTCCGCGTGCGACACGCCCTCACTCAAGCCCTTCGGGAACGCGCACGTGCATCACGCTGGCTTCCAAGTCCACGCTGAGGATCACCTGGGGCAGCGCTGGCAAAAGCAACTCGCGCCCATCCAGGCGGCGCACCACATAGACATCATTGCTGCCTGTTGCGAGCACCTCTGTCAGCTCACCGAGCTCAGCGTGCGCTTCCACGTCGAAGACGCGCAAGCCAAGCAGCTCGTGGACGTAGTATTCGCCTTTGGGGAGGGGAGGCAGCTCGTCAGCGTGCACCAGCACCTCAGCGCCGCGCAGTGCCTCAGCATCGTTGCGTGTGTGCACGCCTTCGAGCTGCACGAGGAGCGCGCGCTGATGTTGGCGCGCGGCGCGGATGCGGTAGGGTTGGCGTGCTGGTCCAAGAAACACGCGCTGTACTCCATGCAACAGGGCTTCGAGATATGCCGGAACGATCTCCAGCTTCAGTTCGCCCCCTACGCCATGAGGACGCGCCACCACGCCGATCGAGACGAGGGTATTTCGAGGCACGTTAGTCGGTGATGTCGAGCACGACGCGCCGACGCACGCGCGCGCCCGCGACGCGCAACAAGGTGCGCATCGCGCTAGCAAGCCGCCCTTCCCGACCGATGACCCGCCCTAATTCTTCCTTCGGCACGCGCAAGCGCACGAAGACGGTGCCGCGGCTGCTGCGCTCGGTGACCACGACGCTGCTTGGGTCGAGGACAAGCTGCTGAGCGATATACTCCACGAGCGCTTTCATGGTGCCGCTCGCTTAGTTCTTGGATTTTGCGCTGTGCTCAATGCCGATCCGCGTGCGCAGGCTGGGCGGGCGCAACGCTTGGAGTCTAGCGGCTGCTTCTGCCAGCAAAGCCTCTTGAGGCTCGCCTTTGAGGAGGCGCTGAAAGCGCTCGAGGGTGCCTGTCTTGCGGAAGATCTGCGCCACAGCTTCGCTGGGTTGAGCGCCGACGCGCAGCCAGTGATATACGCGATCCTCCTTGAAGTCGATGAACTCGGGCTGGGTGCGAGGGTTGTACACGCCCAGCGTTTCGATGAACGCGCCATCGCGCGGCGCCTCCTTGTCGGCAACCACGATGCGGTACATCGGTTGGTTCCGAGAACCGATACGGCGAAGTCGAATGCGAACCATGGTTATCGTCCTCTCGCAAAAGGCTCTGTATTGTAACGGGGTTGCGCGGGCGCGTATAATCCACAATGCTGGCGCCGAGACGGATCGCTTCCTGTCTTGCGTCCCTCGCGTTGAAGCGACACAGCCCGCAGGGAGAAGCACAAAGCGTCTCCCTGCTTTTTTGTGACACAGAACACATCGCGCTAGAGGAGATAGCAGCGCATGCCCAAGTACATCTTCTGCACCGGCGGTGTTGTGAGTTCGGTGGGCAAGGGCGTTACTGCAGCAGCAATCGGGCGCGTGTTAAAAGCGCGCGGTCTGCGCGTCGCCATTCAGAAGCTCGACCCCTACCTGAATGTGGACCCAGGCACGATGTCCCCGTATCAGCACGGCGAGGTGTTCGTAACGGAAGACGGCGCGGAAACCGACCTAGACCTTGGGCACTACGAGCGCTTCATTGACGAAAACCTCACGCGTGTCTCAAACACCACCACTGGGCAAGTGTACAACGAGGTGATCGCCAAGGAGCGGCGAGGCGATTACCTCGGCAAGACCATTCAGGTTGTGCCCCACGTGACCAACGAGATTAAGCGGCGCATCAGCTTAGTGGCGAAGAACAGCAACGCCGATGTGGTGATCGTCGAGGTCGGAGGCACAGTGGGCGACATCGAAGCCATGCCGTTCCTCGAGGCGATCCGCCAGATGCGCCGCGATTATGGGCGTGAGAACACCTTCTACGTGCACATCACGTTTCTGCCAATGGTGGGCGCGACTGGCGAGCTGAAGACTAAACCCACTCAGCACAGCGTGCGCGACCTGCGCAGCGCCGGCATCTTGCCCGACGCCATCATCGCGCGCAGCGATTACCCTGTGGATGACGAGCTTCGCCAAAAAATCGCGCTCTTCTGCGACGTTGAGCCGCGCGCTGTGCTGCCGATGGTCACCACACCCTACCTCTACGAAGTGCCGCTGATGCTGGAGGATATGGGCTTTGGCGACTACCTATGCGAGCGCTTGAACCTCGAATGCCGAGCGCCAGATTGGGCGGAGTGGCGCGCGATGTGCGCGGAGATGCGCCGACCCAAGCCGCCCCTGCGTATTGCCATCGTCGGCAAGTATGTCGAGCTGCATGATGCCTACATGAGTGTGCGCGAGGCGCTCTACCATGCAGCCGTCGCGAGCGGTCGCGATGTGAAAATCGAGTGGATCAACAGTGAGGCGCTGGAGCGCGGCGAGGGCATGGAAATCTTGGGACAAGTGGCAGGCATTGTCGTGCCTGGCGGGTTTGGCTACCGCGGCATCGAGGGCAAAATCATCGCGGCGCGCTTCGCGCGCGAGAATCAAGTGCCCTATCTCGGCTTGTGCTTGGGCATGCAGATCATGTGCATTGAGTTTGCGCGCCACGTGCTTAACAGCCGCGAGCCTAACAGCACTGAGTTCAACCCCACAACGCCTTACCCAGTGATAGACCTGCTGCCCGACCAGCGCGACATCACCGACCTCGGCGGCACTATGCGCCTCGGCGCGTACCCGTGTCGCCTTGTGCCCGGCACGCGCGCGCATCGCGCTTACGCGCAGGCGCTGGGTCTGCCGCCCGACGCCCCTATCACCGTGCAAGAGCGCCATCGGCATCGCTTCGAGTTCAACAACGAGTTTCGCCGCGCGTTAGGCGAAGCAGGGCTAGTGTTCAGCGGTCTGTCGCCGGACGAGCGTCTGGTCGAGGTCACGGAGCTGCGCGATCATCCCTTCATGGTGGGCAGCCAATTCCATCCTGAATTCAAGAGCCGCCCCAATCGCCCGCACCCGCTCTTTCTTGCGTTCATCGGCGCTGCGATCCAGTTTGCTCAGGGGGCGCCACTGTTCAAGGCAGTGTTGCAACCAGCCGTCTCGCACGCGCAACCCACGCCTACCACATCAAAGGCCTCATGAGAAAGCCGCAATTCTTAGCAACCTAAGGAGCGAAAAGCATGTTGAAGATCGGAGTCATCGTCGGTCGCGAGTGGTCTTGGCCGCCTGCATTCATCGAGGAGGTCAACGAGCGCAAGGCGGGCGTGATCGCAGAGTTCGCCAAGCTCGGCGGCACGCGCATGAACGAGCCATGTGAGTATGCCGTGATCGTGGATCGCATCTCTCACGAAGTGCCCTACTACCGCACCTACCTCAAGAACGCTGTGCTGCAAGGCACATACGTGGTGAACAACCCGTTCATGTGGTCTGCCGACGACAAATTTTTCGGCGCCTCGCTAGCGACTAAGCTCGGCATCCCGAGCCCGCGCACCGTTGTTTTGCCCAACAAGGACTACGTGCCCGGCATTGTGCACAGCGAAAGCTTGCGCAATTTGATCTACCCCGTGCCGTGGGCGGAGCATGTGGAGTATCTCGGCGGCTTTCCCGTCGTGCTCAAGGACGCGCATGGGGGCGGCTGGAAGAACGTGCATGTGGTGCACTCGATGGACGAGCTGTTTGCGCGCTACAACGAAAGCGGCTTGCTCACGATGATCCTGCAGGAATATATCAAGTGGGACAACTACGTGCGCTGCATGTGCATTGGGCAGGAAGAGGTGTATGTAGCGAAGTATGACCCGATCAACCGCCGCTATGGGCGGCACGATCTGCCGCCTGACCTTTACGAGCGCATCGTGCGCGATTCGCTGCGCCTCGTGCGCGCGCTTGGCTACGACATGAACACCATTGAGTGGGCGATCCGCGATGGCGTGCCTTACGCCATCGACTTCATGAACCCAGCGCCCGATATGGACATTAATTCCACCGGCTACGAGTATCACCGCTGGTGCGTGGAGAAAATGGCAGACCTGTGCATTCGCCGTGCCTTGGAACCGCGACCTCAGCAGACGCCTTATCGCCTTGATGTGTGAGCTGTTCTCGCACACCGAGCCATGCGCATCGCGCTGCTGAGCGGAGAGTATCCGCCGCTGCAAGGAGGCGTGGGGGACTACACGCGCGAGTTGGCACGCGCGCTCGCTGCGAAAGGTCATGCGCCGTATGTGCTCACGCGCTTCGTCAACGGCAGCGCGCTCGTGGAACAGACTGAGGGCATCGCGGTGCACCGCCTCGTCTCGCGTTGGGATTGGCAAACGCGGCGCCGCGTCGAGGCGTTCCTGCGCGTGCATCGCCCTGACGTGCTGAACATCCAGTACCAAGCTGCGGCGTATCACATGCACCCTGCGATCAACTTGCTGCCTAAGGCGCTGCAGCGCCGCGTGCCAGTGGTGGTCACCTTCCACGACCTGCGCACGCCTTATCTCTTCCCCAAGGCTGGGTTTTTGCGCTGGAAGTCCATTGTCTTCATGGCGAAGAGCGCAGC
>JANWUW010000078.1 GCA_025057935.1 Thermoflexales bacterium | reverse complement strand
GGTCTGCGCATGACCGGTAGGGTGCATCGAGGGCCGCTTTGAAGCGCGGCTAATCGCGCAACCTATAATTCCACCGAGCCCATGGCGATCCTCGAGCCGCTTTCGGTGGAGTGCACCAGTCACAGCGAAGAGCAGACCCAGCGCTTGGGAAGTCGGCTCGGTGCGCTCCTGCCGCGCCATGCGGTTGTTGCCATTCAGGGAGAGCTCGGCGCCGGCAAGACGAGCTTTGCGCGCGGCATCGGCGAGGGCTGGGGCGCCGAGCAAGTGCTGCGCAGCCCCACCTTCACCATCATCCAAGAGCATCGCCGCCCCAGCGACGGAGCCGTGCTTTATCACATTGACCTCTACCGCGTCGCCCAAGAAGAGGACTTGCGCAACCTAGGCTTGGAGGAGATCCTCGACGCCGAGGATGGCGTGGTGCTCATCGAGTGGCCCGAGCGCGCCGCTGAGCTAATCCCGCCCGAGGCGATCCACGTTAAGATCACGCCCTTGAGCGAGACCAAACGTCATCTCGTGTTCTCCACCCAAGACACTCATACCTGGCAGATCCTGCTTGAGTTCCGCAAGCGCACGTTCGGCTTTTGACCTCCGCCACCATATGAGCCTCATCCTTGCCATTGACACTTGCACGCGCCGAGCGAGCATCGCTTTGCGCGACGGCAGTGTCTTGCGCGCTGAGTTGACTTGGGAAGCGCAGCGCCAAGAAACAGCCTTCATCAGCGCGCGCATTCAGGAGATGCTGCGCGCGTGCCATGTGCAACCCAGCGACCTCGACGCCATCGCCGTCGCGATCGGTCCGGGCTCATTCACAGGCGTGCGGGCAGGATTAGCCATCGGCAAGGGGTTGGCGCTCGTGCACGGATTGCCGATGATCGGTTTGACCGCGTTCGACGTGCTTGCCGCCGCACAGCCGCATCATGATCTGCCCATGCTCGTGCTGCTCGAGGCAGGGCGCGCACGGGTCGCGGTGTGCCGTTACGAGTGGCAGGGCGCGACGCCAGCCGCCGCCAGCGAGTGGTGGATTCAGGATTGGCGCACGCTGCTGAGCACGCTTGAGCCACCGCTCTGGGTGTGCGGCGAAATGCCGGCTGAGTTCATCGAGCTGGCACAGCAGCGCGTCATGGTGGCGCCGCCTGCGTTGTGCTTGCGCCGCGCTGGCTTCCTCGCTGATTTGGCATACGAGCGATGGAAGAACGGCGACGTCAGCGACGCTTTTTCGCTCGCTGCCATCTACCCCGCTGAGGCATGAGCTTCGTGCTGCCCGCGCTCTACTTCGCGCCCATGCGCGACGAGGACGTTGAAGCCGTGGCGCACATCGAGCGACTTTGCTTTGCCGATCCCTGGCCGGAGCGCGCTTTCCGCGACGAACTACGCAAGCCAAATGCGAGCCTGTGGGTCGCGCGCGCGCCTGAGGTCGTCGGCTATGGCGTGATGTGGATGCAGGTGGACGAAGCACATATCGCCAACCTCGCTGTGCACCCGCAGCATCGTCGCCGCGGCATCGGGCGCGGGTTGCTGCGCGCGCTGCTGCTCGAGGCGCAGCAGCGCAGAGCTGCGCTCGTCACCCTTGAAGTGCGCGTGAGCAACATCGCTGCGCAGCGCTTGTATGCCGCGCACGGGTTTGAAGTGGTGGGCTATCGCAAAGCGTATTACACCAACAACCGCGAAGACGCGCTGATCATGACTGTGACCACCTTCTCCACACCCGAGTATCGAGCTCAGCTCGCAAGCTGGGCTGCTGAGCTGCCACTGCGTGCCCTATAATCCCTCCCCGCGCACATCCGCACGTATCGAGGCAAAAGCATGTCCCTCGCTGTGCTCAAGTTCGGCGGCACCTCTGTAGGCGACGCGCGCGCCATGCGGCAGACCGTCGCTGTCATTCGAGAAGCGGCAGCGCAACACGAACGCGTGGTAGTGGTCACCTCCGCCATGGGGAAGTCGTCCGACCCAAATGACACGGTCAAGGTGACCGACATGCTGCTCAACGCGGCGCGTGCAGCCGCCGCTGGCGACGCGGAAGCCTACCGCCGCGCGCGACGCGTTCTCGCCGACAAGCACCATGCCGCCATCGAAGCGTTGATCACCCTGCCACAAGATCGGGAGCGCATTAGCGCAGAAGTGGACGACCTGCTCGCAGGGTTCGAGATGCTATGTGCCAGCGTCCGGGTGCTCGGCGAAGTGACCCCGCGCGCCCTCGACACCATCGCTGGCTTAGGCGAACGCATGGCGGCGCGCATCCTCGCTGGCGCGCTGCGCAGCGCAGGATTGCCCGCGGAAGCGCTCGACGCCACCGCGTTCATCATCACCAATGATCGCTTTCAGTCCGCAGCGCCGCTGATGGAGCCAACGCGCGAAAAAACGCGCGCCCATCTGCTGCCGCTGCTGGAGCGTGGCGTGATCCCAGTTGTCACTGGCTTCATCGGCGCGACACCGAACGGCATCCCCACCACCCTCGGGCGCGGCGGGAGCGATTACAGCGCCAGCATCATCGCCGCGGCGCTCGATGCCGACATCGTGTTCAACTACACTGACGTGGACGGCGTGCTCACCGCTGACCCACGCATTGTCCCCGAGGCGCGCACCATTGAGAAGCTCACCGCGAAAGAAATGAGCGAGATGGCGTACTTCGGCGCCTCGGTGCTGCATCCGCTTACCATCGCGCCGCTGATCGAGAAGAACATCCCGCTGCGCGTGAAGAACACCTTTAACCCCTCTCACCCCGGCACGCTCATCATCTACAGCGACGCGGAAGGTAGCGACGGCGCGATCAAAGCTGTCACAGCGATCAAAAACGTCAGCATGATCACCGTCGCCGGCTCGGGCATGAAGGGCGTGCCGGGCATCGCAGCGCGCACATTCACGGCTGTGGCGCGCACCGGCACCAGCGTGTTCATGATCTCGCAGGCCTCGAGCGAGCAAAACATCTGCTTCGTCATCCCACGCCAAGCCGTCTCGGCGGTGGTTGACGCGCTTCGGCGCGAGTTCGAGACGGAGATCGCGCACGGCGAGATAGACGGCGTGTACTCCTTCGACCAAGCCTCCATCATCACCGTGGTCGGCGCTGGCATCGCCGAGACGCCTGGCGTGAGCGGGCGCGTGTTCAGCGCGCTCGGCGCGGAACGCATCAACGTCTTCGCCATCGCCCAGGGTTCGTCCGAATGCGCGATCAGCCTCATCGTCGCTGAGGATCGCTGCGACGATGCCGTGCGTGCCTTGCACCGCCTTACCGAATCCAGCAGCGCGTTCACGCTGCAGCGTGAGGCTGCCTCTGCGAGCGGGACGCTGTAGCCTTCAGAGCGTCATTTGCTTCGCCCACAGCACCTCAGGCAGGTCGCGCAGCGCTTTCATGGCGTAATCGGGAACTGGGTTGTCCAGATTGATGAACGAAAGCGCGTGGTCGCCGGGTCGCGTGCGCCCAAGACGGTACTCGGCGATGTTCACGTAGTTCGCGCCGAGGATGGTGCCGACGCGCCCGATCACGCCTGGCACGTCGCGCGATGAGATCACCAACACCAGCCCCTCAGGCACCGCATCAATGCGGAATCCGTCAATCTGCACGATGCGCGGCTCGCTGCCGTCGAACAATGTGCCAGCGATGGTGCGCGTTTCGTGATCGGTGGTGATGCGGCATGAGACGAGGTTGGTGTAGTCGCTGCTTGTGAGGTTCACCGCCTGCGTCACCACGATGCCTCGCTCGTGGGCGATGATGGGCGCGTTGACGAAGTTCACGCGCTCGCTGCCCAACATCGGCGCGAGCAAGCCGCGCAACAGCGCCACGGTGAGCGGTTTAACGTGCGGGCTAACGTCAGGCCCACGATATTCCACCTCGACGCGCTGCAGACGCCCTTCCATCAAGCTGGCTTGAAGCTTGCCGAGCTTCTCCGCCAAGATGAGGTAAGGGCGGATGATCGGCATGGCTGCTGGGTCGATCGGCGGGAAGTTCACCGCATTGCGCACTTCGCGCTCGTGCAGCGCGTCGAGGACTTGCTCAGCAATCTGGATCGACACGTCGCGCTGCGCCTCAAGCGTGCTGGCGCCTAGGTGCGGCGTGACCACCACATTTGGCAGCTTAAGGAGTGGATGATCGGCGGGCGGCGGCTCTTCTTCGAACACGTCGAGCGCGGCGCCAGCGAGCTTGCCGCTCACCAGCGCTTCGTAGAGCGCTTGTGTGTCCACCAACGCGCCGCGCGCCACGTTGATCAAGCGGGCGCCGGGCTTCATCTTGGCGATCGCCTCGGCGTTGATCATGCCGCGGCTGCTTGGCGTGAGCGAGGAGTGCAAGGTGATGAAGTCGCTCTGTGCCAGCAGCTCGTCGAGCGAGACCAGCGCGACCTTTGCTGCGCGCGCCGCTTCCTCGTTCACGTAGGGGTCGTAGGCTATTACCTCCATCCCGAAAGCCTGAGCGCGGCGCGCCACCTGCGCTCCAATGCGCCCGAAGCCGATGATGCCGAGGACGCGCCCTTGCAATTGGACGCCAATGAACTTGCTGCGCGTCCACTCGCCACGCCGCAGCGAAGCATCGGCTTGAGGGATGTTGCGCGCCAGCGCGAGCATCATCGCCATGGTGTGCTCGCAGGTGGCGATGGTGTTCGCCTGGGGTGTGTTCATCACGATGATGCCGCGGCGCGTTGCGGCATCCACGTCAATTGTGTCCACGCCAATGCCGGCGCGCCCGATCACGCGCAGCCGCTCTGCATGCGCGATCACCTCAGCATCCACCTTGGTCTCGCTGCGCACGATCAGCGCGTCTGCCTCGCGCACGCGCGCGAGCAGTTCTGCGCGGGAGAGCTTCTTGGCGATGTCCAGCTTCACTGCTGGGTCGGCGCGCAGCACCTCAAGCCCGGCTTCGGAGAGGTCGTCGGGGATGAGGATGGTGAACATACCCTCAAGCAACGTGCATGGCGCGCGCTAGGGCGTGCCTCAGGGCGCGCCGTGTGAGCACGCCGACAAGGTGTCGGCGCTGCTCCGCAGTGCCGCGCACGTCAGTGATTGGACGCGCGACGGCTTGTGCGGCGCGCGCGGCTGCCTCGAATGCCTCTTCGGTAGGCGCGCTGCCGATCAGCACGGCTGCGGCTTCGCGCGCCAGCAGCGGCGTCGGCGCAACAGCGCCCAATGCAATGCGTGCATCCACGATGCGCCCTTCGCGCACGGTGAGCGCTGCGCCCACGCCGACCACAGCGATGTCCATCTCGTTGCGCGGCGTGAAACGCAGATAAGCCGCACCGAAGCCCGCTGGCGGTGGGGGCAGCTTGAAGTGCACGACCAGCTCATGAGGTTTCAGGATGGTCTTGCCTGGACCAACGAAGAAGTCCTCCAGCGCCACTTCGCGCGTGCCTTCTAGCGAAGCGATTGCCACCACAGCGCGATGCACGATGAGCGCTGGAATTGAGTCGCCTGCCGGCGAAGCGGTGCACACATTTCCGCCCAACGTGGCGCGACCTTGAATCGCAACCCCACCGATGAGCTTCACCGCATCCACCAAGCCGGGGTAGTTGGCAGCCACGTCGGCATCACTGTAGATGCGGTAGCACGGCACAGCCGCGCCGATGATCAAGCCCTGCTGTGGGTCGAAGGCGAGGACGTTCAACTCGGGGACGCGCTTCACATCCACCACGGTGTTTGCCGAGCGCCGGCGCTCGCGCAGTTGCACGATGAGGTCAGTGCCGCCGCCTAAGCAGCGCGCGCCCTCGCCCTCGCGAGCGAGCACCGCCAGCGCTTCCGCAAGCGTGTTAGGACGAACGTAGGCAAAGGCTTGCATGGGAGTCTAAGGGTAACATGCTTGCTTCGGGTTTACTTCTCGAGCACCTGCCTGGCGACCAACCGCGCGATGACAAATACCACGAACATCGTTATCACGAAGTTGATGAGCGTCGAGATGAAGTTGCCAATGCGAATGGCGTTCTCGACAACTGTCCCATCTGCCTGTTTGGCTGTGCCCAGCACAATTTTGACCTGCGATAGGTCAAGGTTCGCCAGCAATGCCCCAATGATGGGGTTGATGAGGTCGTTCACAATAGAGTTGACCACTTGCGTCGTGGTAGCGCCGATGATGACGCCTAGCGCGAGCGCGATGGCGTTCGACTTGGTCAGAAAACGCTGGAACTCGCCCATCACACCGACGGCTTGCATAGCAGGCTTCTGCGACATTTTGGTCTCGGCTCCTTCTCTGTTGGATTCGCGCGGGGCTCCGAGCATTGCACGTGCCCATTGACGCAAGCAAGGAGTATACCCATCCCATTTGCGCCCTGGGCGCCGCCCTTCGCGCAACCCTAGTGACACAAGCAAGGCAGCCAAAGCGCACAAAAGAGGCACCTGCTCAACAGCGCGCTCGAACTTTTTGCTGTAGCATCTTGTGGTTGATGCTGATGCCTGTGCTCCTCGCCAACGCTGAAGTGAGGGATGAATACCTCATCGCCGGAATGCGAATGCTGCGCGAAGGCGCACACGCCGGCGATGTCGCTGAGTATGTGGCGCGGTTGGTCGAGGACGATCCAGAGGAACACACCGTAGGCTACGGCGGCTACCCCAACGTGCTCGGCGAGGTGGAGCTAGACGCTTCCTTCATGGACGGCACAACGCTCCAAGCTGGGGCCGTAGCGGCGCTGAAGGGGTTCCGTCATCCCATCAGCGTCGCGCGCGAGGTGATGCGCCGCTTGCCCCACGTGTTGCTCGTTGGAGAAGGAGCGGCGCGCTTCGCGCGGGAGATCGGCGCCGAGCCGCGCGAGATGCTCTCACCAGAGGCAAGACGCGCGTGGCAGGAGCACGTTGGTATGCTGCGCGATGCGCCTGACACCATCGCGCTGACGTGGCAGGCGTGGCGTCATGCGCGCGGGCACGACACGATGAATGTGATCGCGCGCGATATGCACGGCAACCTTTGCACGGCGGTGAGCACTTCTGGCGTGGCGTGGAAGTACCCCGGACGCGTAGGGGATTCGCCGCTGATCGGCGCAGGCAATTACTGCGACAGCCGCTATGGCGCCGCAACGTGCATGGGGCTAGGCGAGGCTGCCATGCGCCTAGCTGCTGCAGCGCAAGCGGTGACGTTGCTGCGCCTAGGTTGGTCGCTGGTTGCTGCTGGCGTCGAAGTCACGCGGCAACTGGCGCAACTGCTCGGGCGCTCGCGCGCTGAGCATCCCATGCGTGTGGCTGATTGGGTGCGCGTGCTGATCATGGACGCGCAGGGCAACGTGGGCGGTTTCGCAACGCGTGATGACTTGTGCTACAAAGTGATCACCGCTGAGACAGCGACGCCCTTGACACAGAGGGTGATGTGCGTGAGCGTGGGTTAGCGCCGGTTGCGCTCTGGCAAATATGGAGCTTGCCAGAAGGCTGCACGTTCCAACCGCTGGAGCGTGGTGGCTACAACAACTTCCTGTACCGCCTTTACCACGAGGGGCGCCCATTGCCTTTTGTGCTGCGCGCTTACGGCAATCACGCGAACCCTCGATACATTCAGCACGAGCTGCGCATCCTTGCTCATCTGGCGCATCAAGCGCTGCCTTTCGCGCTGCCGATCCCAGTGCCCACGCGCCGTGGCGAAGCCTACGCGCTCGTGGACGATGGGCAGGCAGTGTGGCTGCTCGTGCTGCTGCCGTTCATCGGCGGCGCCAATCCAGATCCCTCCAACTCCGCTCAAGCGGAGGGCGCTGCGCATGCGCTTGCTTTGCTTCATCGCGCATTGGCGACGCTAGAGCCGTATGGCATTCCCCTGCCGCAGCCGTATCTAGAGCTTGGACGCGTGCATCCTCTTGTGCCCGAGCCGCTCAAGGCGATGCAACAACTGCTGCCGCTCGCCACTGCCGAAGATGTGGCCTACGTGAACGCGATCCTGCTGCGCATCGAGCAGGCGCGCGCGCGCATTCGCCGCTTGCCCCATCAGATCATCCACGGCGATTTCATCCCCGGCAACGTGCTTGTGGAGGACGCGCGTGTGAGCGGGGTGCTGGACTTCGAGAATGCTGCGTTCAACCCCCGCGCCTTGGATCTCGCCATTGCCATTGATGCATGGTGCTGGGACGCGATCGGCAGCGGAGCGGAGTGGGAACGCGTGCGCGCCCTGTGCCGGGGCTATGCGCGTGCGCAGACGCTGCATGCCGACGAGGTTGAGCTGCTGCCTGTGTTAATCCTGCTGCGCAACGCGCATGTGCTCATGCACCTAATCGGGCGTTTCCTTGCGAACGCCACGCCCTACGTGGACATCGAGCAATGGATCGTAGGGCTGCGGCGCGTGGATGCTTGGTTGGCGCTGCATGGGCGCCAGCTTGTCACGCTGCTGCATCAAGAGATGAGAACAGCCTCTCCGGCGCCCGATAAGCCAGTAGGCGCAGACCGTTGAGCACCACCAGCACAGTGCTGCCTTCGTGACCGACGACGCCGATCGGCAGCGGCAGTTGGAAGCCAAGCGCTGAGATCACGAGCACCGCAATGACAGCAATCGCGAAAGTCAGGTTTTGCACGATCACGCGTCGTGCAGCGCGGCTGAGCGCTATCGCGTAAGGCAGGTTGCGCAAGTTGTCCGACATCAGCACCACATCAGCGGTCTCCAGCGCCACATCGGTGCCAGCGGCGCCCATAGCGATGCCCATCGTGGCGCTGGCGAGCGCCGGCGCGTCGTTCACACCGTCGCCGACCATGGCGACAGCTTGTGGCTTTCCATCGGCGGCGATGCGCAGCGCTTTCACGCGCGCCACTTTGTCCTCGGGGAGCAACTCAGCGAAGAATTCATCCACGCCGACCTGCTTTGCCACTGCGCGCGCCACGCGATGGTTGTCGCCAGTGAGCATCACCACGCGCTTCACCCCCAGCGCCTTCAGCGCCCGTACCACTTGGGGCGCTTCTGGTCGAATTACGTCGGCGATGGCGATTACACCGAGGATGTGGGCAAGAGGCGCGCCCTCCCTCGTGTGCGTAAGCTTCGCCACAAGCACAGCGGTCTTGCCTTCGTCTTGCAGGCGCTCCATCTCTGCAAGCGCTGCCTCCATGCCAGTGGTCTGGTAGTCAGCGAAGTAGCGCGGGCTGCCGATGGCGATGTCCATTCCACCCATGAAGTCCACGCGCCCGCGCACGCCCTTCCCATGCGTCGCTTGGAAGTTGCTCACGGCAGGAAGGCGTAGCTTGCGGCTCTTGGCAGTCTCCACGATGGCGATGGCGAGCGGGTGCTCAGACATGAGCTCAACGGCTGCCGCAAGCGTGAGCAGGATGTTCTCCTGTTCTTGGCGCACGTGCGCTGGTGTGACGAGGCGCGCAGCTTGCAGGTTTCCCGAAAGTGGGATGATGGTCACGTCCGTGACGGTGGGTTTGCCCACAGTGAGCGTGCCTGTTTTGTCGAAGGCGAGCACGTCGAGCTTCGCCATTTGCTCGAGGTGGGCGCCGCCCTTGAAGAGCACGCCTCGTCGCGCGCCATTCGCAATGGCAGAGAGGATGGCGGCTGGCGTGCTGATGATCAACGCACATGGCGACGCAACCACCATGACCGTGATGGCGCGGTAGAACGTCGGCTCGAACGGCTGTCCTAGGATCAGCCAAGGCACGAAGATCAGCGCAAGGGTGAACGCGATCACGCCGCTCGCGTAGTACTGCTCGAACTTGTCGAGGAAGCGCTCGGTAGGTGCTTTCTCGCTCTGCGCCTCCTCCACCAGTCGGATCAAGCGCGCAATCGTCGAGTCCTGCGCCAGCCGCGTCACGCTCACCTCAAGCACCCCAGTCTGGTTGATCGTGCCGGCGAACACTGTGTCGCCTGGACCTTTCAAGACAGGAATGGATTCGCCAGTGAGCGTGGATTGGTCGAGCGCGCTTTCGCCGCTGATGATCATGCCGTCGAGCGGCACGCGCTCGCCAGGACGAATGAGGATGTGGTCGCCGATCTGCAGCGACTCGATGGGCACCACTACGGTTTGCCCGTCGGGGCGCTTGAGGGTCGCGCGGTCGGGGCGCAGTTGCATCAGAGCGCGGATGGCGTTTCGCGTGCGCCCAAGGGCGTACGCTTGCAGCACGTTCGAAAGCGAGAACAAGAAGAGCAACATCGCCCCTTCAAATGGCGAGCCGACCACTGCGGCGCCCAACGCGGCAAGGATCATCAGCAAGTCCACGTCAACGCGTCGCTGGCGCAAAGATTGCAGCCCTGCTTGCAGCCCAAACGTGCCGCCAGTGATGTATGCAACAACGTAGGCGACAGTGCTCCAAAGCGCAGGCGCACCGCTGCGCTCCGCGATCAAGCCGCTGATCATGGCGACGAAAGTGATAGCTACGAAGATCGCTTCGATGCGTTCTGCAGTGAGCCAAGCGCGGATCTCTTCGAGTCGTCGCTGAGCACTGCTTGATGTGTAGCCGCTAGAGGGATGTTGACTGCCGATCTGGGCTTGGAATGAAGGCGTGTTGTTCATGATTTCGCTGGGTGGTGGTTGATAACCTCAACGAGGATTAACTCGGCGAGGTTGCGACCGAGGATGATGTTGCCGTTGTCGGTCTCTAAAACTACGGGGCCTCCATAAGGCGCGATGTCGCGCAGTGTCACTTGGACGCCTGGCACCAATCCCTGTTCGCTGAAGTAGCGCAACCACGCGTTGTTGTCGGTGTCGATGCAGCGGATGACGGCAGTGGTGCCAATGGGCTGATCAAGAAGCGGCACATCGTTAACAGGGGGGATGGTGCCGTCTTTAGCGGGGATGACATGACCATGCGGACAGCGCGTTGGGTGACCGAGGATCTCGTCCATGCGATCCTCGAACTGCTCATTGATAACAGTCTCCAGCGCGTGAGCGTGCTCGTCCACCTCATCCCAGGCGAAGCCCATCACCTTGTGCAGGAACATTTCGAGCAAGCGGTGGCGGCGGATGGTGCGCAGCGCGATCTGCTGCCCTTGAGGGGTGAGCAGTGCACCCTTGTAGGGAGTGAGCTGCACTAACTTGCGCTCAGCGAGCCGGCGCAGCATCACGCTGGCACCAGAAGGCGTGACGCCGAGCTTTGCTGCGATCTCGGTGGTGTTAGCGGGTTGACCGTCCTGCGTGAGGCGGTAGATCACGTCGAGGTAGTGCAGGGTCGCATCGTTAATGCCAACCCGGTCCACGTCCACATGTTCACGTCTTCGGGCCATGTGAATCGCTCAAACCTAAATTTGATTGCGCTTAAATCTTACATGTACCCAGGTTACCTGTCAAAGGGACTTAGCCACGCTTCAGTGACGTCAGAGCGGCAGAGCGCACGTTCGTGCACCAAGGCTAGGTTGCGTTTCAGCTAGGTTTAGATAGTATTGGCTAGTTGAGACGCATACCACCGTGAAGAAGGAGCAAACCTATGTTGCGAAAAGTAAGTTTTCTCGTTGCAACCGCCTTGGTGTTGGCAGCGTGCGCCCAGCCGCAGGCACCGCAAGCGCCAGCACCTACCCAGCCTGCAGCAGGCGCTGGCGCTCAGCAACCCAGCGGAGCACAGGTGACGCTAATCATCGAGTCCTGGCGCAATGACGACTTGCCCATCTGGCAGGATGTCATCATCCCCGCATTCGAGAAGAAGTACCCCAACATCAAGGTGATCTTCAGCCCCACAGCACCAGCCGATTACAACGGTGTGCTCAATTCGAAACTCGAGGCAGGCACCGCGGGTGACTTGATCACCTGTCGTCCCTTCGACGTCTCTCTGAAGCTCTTCGAAAAAGGCTACCTAGCGCCACTGAATGACTTGCCAGGCATGGAGAACTTCAGCGACTTTGCCAAGACAGCGTGGAGCACAGATGACCTCAAGACCACGTTCTGCGTGCCAATGGCTTCCGTCATCCATGGCTTCTTCTACAACAAGCAAGCTTTCGAGAAGCTCGGGCTGCAGGAGCCAACCACGTGGGATGAGTTCTACCAAGTCTTGGACAAGATCAAGGCCGATGGCACCTACGTACCGCTGGTTATGGGCACAGCCGACATGTGGGAAGCAGCTACCATGGGCTTCCAGAACATTGGTCCGAACTACTGGAAAGGCGAGGAGGGGCGGTTGGCGTTGATCCGAGGTCAGGCGAAGTTCACGGACGAGCCATACGTGAAGACATGGCAGCAGTTGGCGCGCTGGCGCGATTATCTGCCGCCCGGCTTTGAATCCATCAAATACCCAGACGCGCAAGCCTTCTTCACTCTTGGTCGCGGAGCGATCTACCCAACAGGCTCATGGGAGATCGCGCTGTTCGAGAAGCAAGCCAACTTCCCCCTGGGCATCTTCAAGCCACCAGTGGAGAAAGCCGGGGATGAATGCTACATTAGCGACCACGTGGACATTGCGCTCGGCATGAATGCTGCCACGAAACACCCCCAAGAGGCGCGCACGTTCCTATCGTGGGTAGCCTCTGCAGAGTTCGCGGAGCTATACGGAAATGCGCTGCCGGGTTTCTTCCCGCTGCATAGCACCCCAGTTGAGCTGAAGAACGAGCTGGCTAAAGAGTTTGTCTCTTGGCGCAATGAATGCAAGTCCACGATTCGCAACTCTTACCACATCCTCTCGCGTGGGGAGCCAAACCTAGAGAACGAGCTCTGGCGCGTCAGCGCTGCGGTGATCAACGGCACACTGACTCCGGAACAGGCTGCGAAGGAGATTCAAGAGGGTCTGGAACGCTGGTATAAGCCCGCTCAGCAGTAACTTGTCGAGATTTTGCTCTATTCTGGGGCAGCTCAGAGCTGCCCCAGAATAGAGGCAGGCCGAATCATGCACATGCATCGCCGAGCAAGTACGCTTCCAGTCCATATCTTTGTCTTCCTCGCACCAGCAACGCTGGTGTACACGCTTTTCATGACATATCCTTTGCTAGACTCGCTGCGCCTCTCGCTGTATGCCATTGAACCCACTGGCGTTGAGCGCTTTGTGGGCTTGAAGAACTACATTGACCTGCTAACAAGCCCTGACTATGCCCCTCGATTTTGGGGAGCGCTGCGCAACAACATTGTTTTCTTCGTGATCCACATGGTGGTTCAGAACTCGATAGGTTTGTTGCTGGCGACCTTGCTGACCACAAAAGGGCGCGGTCGTACGTTCTACCGCACTGTGATCTTTATGCCCACAGTTCTCTCCTTTGTGATCGTTGGCTTTATTTGGAACTTGATTTTGAGTCCGCTTTGGGGTGTGACTGAAGGGGTGTTGAAGTCAATCGGTTTGGGTCATCTCTTTCGCCCCTGGCTGGGTCTGGAGAGCTCTGCCTTAATCACTATCTCGCTCATCTCAGTTTGGCAATTCGTCGGAATCCCAATGGTGCTGTTCTATGCCGCGCTCATCGGCATCCCTGAGGAAGTAATCGAAGCAGCGCGCGTAGATGGTGCAACTAGCTGGCATATCTTCTGGCGAATAAAATTTCCTCTGATTCTGCCGACGGTGGGCGTTGTTGGCATACTCACCTTCGTAGGCAACTTTAATGCGTTTGATCTCGTATACACGATTAAGGGCGCCCTCGCTGGACCAAACTTCTCGACAGACCTCATGGGCACACTGTTCTACCGCACATTTTTCGGTCAACAACTTCAGCTTGGCAACCCTACACTTGGCGCAGCCGTCGCAGGGATGATGTTTATCATCATCCTGAGCGGCGTCTTGGCATACATGTTCATTTGGCAGCGACGTATCCGACCCACAGAGCTGTAGCCTATGAGCCTCGTTCGTGCATCCTCAGCGCCGCAACGCAACTTACTATCTCCTGCGCTCGCGCTCCTCACCTCAAGGGCGCTCGCCCACTTGATCCTGGGAGGTTATGCGCTGCTTGCTGTCTTCCCAGTGCTGATGATCGTGATCAACTCTCTAAAGGAGCGGCGATACATCTTTGGCGAGCCGTTTGCTCTGCCCAACCCGATGAGCTTCAGCCTAATCGGCTATGAGACTGTGTTCAGCCGCTCGAATTTCATCCAAAACTTTGCTAACAGCTTGATCGTCACAGCTGTCGCTGTGTTTTTTATCATTCTCTTCGGTTCTATGGCAGCTCATGCTCTAGCTGAATACGACTTTCCAGGCAACCGCTGGGTAGCACTGTATCTAGCAATTGGAATCATGATCCCTATCCGGCTTGGCACAGTGAGCTTGCTACGCTTCATGTCTAATCTGGGCTTGGTGAATACACTGCTGGGTCTCATTTTAGTGTACATTGCTCAGGGGTTGCCATTAGCCATTTTTATCCTGAGTCAGTTTATGCGACAAATTCCAAAAGACCTGAAGGATGCGGCTCGCATTGACGGAGCCAGCGAGTATCGCATATACGCTCTGATCTTGCCCTTAGTGAGGCCAGCTATTGGAGCTATAGGTATTTTTACAATGATCCCGATTTGGAACGACTTGTGGTTTCCTCTCGTCATCGCGCCTAGTGCTCAAACCGCAACGATCACGCTTGGCGTGCAACAGTTTCTCGGACAGTTCGTCAGCGACTGGAACGCAGTGCTCTCCGCCTTGACACTTGCCATGGTGCCAATTTTGGTGCTATATGTGCTGTTCTCGCAGCAGATGATCCGCAGCGTAACTGCTGGTGCACTTAAGTAGCAAGTAGCTTGGAGGAGAAAGCGATGCTTCGCGTTGGTATCGTTGGTGCTGGCTCGATGGGTGCAGCCCATGCTGCTGGGTGGTCACAAACGCCAGCACACCTGGTCGGCTTCCTCACAGAGACTTTTGATCCAAACTTGCCGCTTGCGCAGCGACACGGCGCTACAGTGTTTAGAAGCTTTGATGAGCTGCTTGATGCCGTCGACGTTGTGGATATCTGTACGCCTACCCACTTGCATGCCTCGATGATTGTGAGGGCTGCAGAGAAACGGAAGCACGTGGTCTGCGAGAAGCCGCTTGCGTTGTCAACACAGGAAGCGCTGCGTGCTGTGCGTGCTTGCCGAGAAGCTGGAGTGCATCTTCTCGTTGCTCATGTGGTGCGTTACTTCCCCGAATACGCTCTGGCAAAGTCCCTCGTTGACGAAGGTGCCATTGGACGCGTAGCCACTTTGCGCCTGTTGCGGGGCAGCTACCGACCTCGGAAACCAGTGGGCAATTGGTTCCTCGATGAGAGCAAATCTGGTGGCATCCTGATGGATCTCATGATCCACGACATGGACTACGCCCGCTGGATCGCTGGCGAAGTTGCCACCGTGTTTGCGCGCAAGATCACGAGTGTGCGCCCTGACAGCGCTTTGGATTATGGCTTGGTTGTCCTTCAGCATCGCAGTGGAGCGATAACCCACCTGGCAGGCGCATGGGCGTATCCACCGCCAACGTTTCGCACTCAGTTTGAAATCTCTGGCGACTGCGGCGTGATCATCCACGACTCGCAGGCAACCGCTCCTATCGAGAGCTTGATCCTGAGACCAGCAGGGAACGCTGTGCCCGAAGTTGGCTTGCCCTCTAGCCCGCTGGCGGAGGACCCTTACACGACGGAGATCAAAGCCTTCTATCACACGTTGGTCGAAGGCGCGCCATCACGTGTCACTCCAGAAGACGGACTTGCTGCAGTGCAGATTGCAGAGGCAGCCGTACGCTCCGCTGCGGAAGGCAAGGCTATACACCTTGAACCGATAAGCGTGTGAGCTATGAAGGTCAAAATAGGCATCCTCTCTTTTGCCCATCTGCACGCAGAAGCATATGTGACTGCGCTGCGGGCTATTCCAGAGGTCGACCTGATTGGGTTCGCCGACGATGACGCGCAGCGTGGCGAGCGTTTCGCAAGCCAATTCGAGCTGCGCCGCTTTCCAAGCTACGAAGCTCTGCTCGAGCAGAAGCCTCACGGAGTGATCGTGTGCTCGGAGAACAGCCGCCACGCGCCGTTGGTGAACATGGCAGCTCAAGCTGGTGTGCATGTGCTGTGCGAGAAACCGTTGGCAACCACTGTGCGCGATGCCGAGGCAATGGTAGCGCAATGCCGAAAGGCAGGAGTGCACCTCATGACAGCTTTCCCCATGCGTTTCTCCACCCCGCTTGAAGTAGTGAAGGCGCGCTTAGACAGCGGTGAGTTAGGGGATGTGCACTGCTTCAATGCCTCAAATCAAGGCGAGCTGCCAAAGAAGCATCGCGAGTGGTTTGTGGACAAGACGTTGGCAGGTGGAGGCGCAATCATGGATCACACAGTACACCTGGTGGACGTGATGCGATGGTATCTGGGTTGTGAGGCTGCAGAGGTGTACGCGGTGGCGAATCGAATTTTTCACGCAGATGAGGTTGAAGTGGAGACGGGTGGCATTGTTTGGGTCACTTTCGAAAATGGCGTTTTTGCGACAATTGATTGTTCGTGGTCACGTCCACCCTACTGGCCCTCATGGGGCGGCCTGTCGTTTGAAATGGTCACCAGCCGCGGCGCGGTGTTGGTGGATGCCTTCAAGCAGAATTTAACGGTTTTCTCCCATACACTGCAACGTCCGCAGTGGGCGTTTTGGGGATCCGATCCAAATCAAGCCATGCTTTCAGATTTCGTGCGTGCCATCGCAGAGGATCGCCCGCCGCGCGTGAGCGGTGAAGATGGGCTGCGCGCTGTCGAGGTGGTCGAAGCAGCCTACCGCGCGCTTGAGCTCGGGCAACCAGTGCGCCTACGATGAGCTTTCGGCCGCCCGTACTGCTCTTGTGTGATACACCTCACTCAGCGTGGTCTAGCGCGCGGCGCGCAAGCACATGCTCATACACCTGAAGGGTAGCGCTTGCTGCTTGGTGCCAGGTGAAGCGAGCAGCGCGCTGCAAGCCACGTTGAACTAACTCGCGACGCAGCGCTGCATCGGTGAGCACACGCCGCAACGCCTGCAGCCAGTCACCGACTTCCATCGGCGGCACCAAGATCGCGGCTTCGCCAAGCACCTCTGGCAGCGAGGCCGTGTTGGAGGCCACCACTGGCGTGCCGCATGCCATCGCCTCCAGCGGCGGCAAGCCAAAGCCTTCGTACAGCGACGGAAAGACGAATGCGCTTGCCAGCCGATACATCGCCGGAAGATCACGATCATCCACGCGCCCAACGAAGCGCACCAGCCCTGTGAGATTGTTGACGTGAACAGCGCGGTAAATTGCATCAGTGAGCCAGCCCTGCTTGCCGACAATGATCAGCTCCTCGACAAGGTCAGGCGCTTGTTCGCGCAGCGCCTTAAACGCCTGGAACAGCGTGGGCAAGTTCTTGCGCGGCTCAATCGTGCCCACGAAAAGCAGGAAGCGCTCGGGCAGATGGAAGCGCTCGCGCACACGATTGAGCTCTGCAGCGGAAAGGTTGGGTGAGAAGCGGGGACTGACGCCCTCATGGATCACCCACATCTTCTCCTCAGGCAGGCGATAGTGCTTGAGAGCATCTTGACGCGTGCATTCGCTGACGCAGATGATCGCGTCGGCACGGCGCAGGAAAAACGGCATTGCCAGTTGCAAAAAAAGATGGTTGCGCGGCAGGTGATACTCAGGATAAGCCTTGAAGATGAGGTCGTGTAGCGTGAAAACTGTGGGCACGTTCCGCAAGCGCGGCAATAAGTGCTCGGTCGCATGGAAGAGCTGAGGCGAAGGCAGCGCCTGAGCAGCGGCAGCAGCGTGCAAGATGGCGTCTTGGCTGTAGTTTAGGTGGTGCGCCAGCAGCGCGCGCAATCGCCAAGAGAAGTGATCGTGGTCAGAGGTCAATCGGGGAACATCTGGGGGCAAGACTACCGTATCTGCTTGGTCAGCAGCGTGATAGAAGGCAGCAATCGGCAAATGCGCCTCTGGTTGCTCAGCGCGAACTGCAATCAGAGCGCGAAGCAGCTCTTCAGCGTAGCGCCCAAGCCCAGCTTTACGGTGCACGGCAGGCGAGGCATCTACCACAATCATCGTGGGGGCAAGTTTAGACCTTCCTTCAAGAATCCAGATACCCAGCCCTTGCAGCCGCGGAAGCGCTGCGCGTGACACGAAGCAGCGCCTCAATGCCCATCTGTGCTGTACACTCTGAGCAATGCTTGTGTTCCCGCAAGCGATCCGCGACTGGAGCAACCGCGTGGTTCGCACGCCTGCGCTTGCTTGGATGGCTTTTGCCGCGTGCATGTTTGCGTTCGGCTTTGGCACGTGGGGGTGGTACGGCGCGTTCTTCGCCGAAGTTGACGCGCCTTGGTGGAGCATACCCTTCATCCCTGACTGCCCCTTGGCGGCAGGGCTCTTCGGAGTCGCGCTGCTGCTCATGCACTACCGCCGCAGCAGCAATCTGCTCAACCACATTGCGGCTGCCGCCTGCATCAAGTACGGCACTTGGACCATGCTCTTCTGGGGGTTGTACTGGCTAGCCACGGGCAATGTGGAGCTGTCGAGCGTGTTCAGTGGTCCGATAATGTTTCTCACACACTTCGGGCTTACGATAATGGGACTGTTGATGACGCAGTATGTGCGTCCGAGTGTGCGCGATGCTGTGCTCGTCCTAGCCTGGATGGCGGCAAGCGATGTTGTGGATTACGCGCCGCTGGCAGCGGGGCGCTTAGGCGGCTACGGATATTACCCACCATTGCCTCCGGTGAACGGCGACCCTGTTGCCCTCGTGCCGCCTATGATGGCACACGCCGTCGGGATGACGGTGTTGCTCGGTGTCGGCGCGCTGGCGTGGGCATGGCGGGCACAGCACAACGCCCGGCGTGTTGCACCAAGGGTCTCGTTGGAAGCAATGGGTGAGAAGTAGCGATGGAGTACAAGGATTACTACAAGATCCTCGGCGTCGATCGCAACGCCGACCAGGAGACCATCAAGAAAGCTTTTCGCAAGTTGGCGCGCCAATATCACCCAGACGCGAACCCAGGCAACAAGCAGGCTGAGGAGAAGTTCAAGGAGATTAACGAAGCCTACGAGGTGCTCAGCGATCCCGAGAAGCGCAAGCTGTATGACCAGATGGGCAACAGCTTCTACCAGTATCAACGCGCTGGCGGCGACCCGCGCCAGTATGACTGGTCGCGGTGGAGTGGAGGCGCCACGAGGGGCTTCTGGGACGACGAACTCACGCTTGCCGAATTCATTGAGTCCATTTTCCGCGGCGGGCAAACCGTAACCCAACCGCGCGACTTCGAGCAAGCCGTCGAGCTAACACTAGAAGAAGCCTATCACGGCACCACGCGCATTATTCAGCGCCCAGGGCAGCCCAATGTTGAGGTGAAGATTCCGCGCGGCGTGCGCACGGGCAGCAAAGTGCGCGTGCGCGGCTTGGGCGGCCGCAACGCGCGCGGGCAAGTGGGCGACCTCTACCTCGTGGTCGAGATCAAGCCGCATCCCATCTACGAACGCAGAGAAGACGATCTCTACCGCGATATCCAAGTAGACGCCTTCACCGCGATGCTCGGCGGCGAAGTGCCTGTTGACACATTGGGCGGGCGCATCATGGTGAAGGTGCCGCCAGGCACTTCTTCGGGCAAGCTCATCCGCGTGCGCGGTCGCGGCATGCCCAAGTTGGACAGCGACAGCTATGGCGACCTTTACCTGCGCGTCATGGTAACCGTGCCGACTGACCTCACGAGCGAAGAGAAACAACAACTGGAGCAAATGGCGCGGCGGCGCGGGCTGCGCTGAGCACTGGAGATCGTCAGTGCAGTCCGCCTTCTCCGCTTTCCTCTTCGGTTGGCTGATCGCTGTCCTCGGCGGCCTGATCGGCTTAGGGGGTGCCGAATTTCGGTTGCCCGTGCTGGTCGAGGTTTTCAAGCAGCGCGTGCTGCACGCGGTGATGGTCAACCTCATCGTTAGCCTCGTCACGGTCGTCTTCTCGTTGATCTTTCGCGCAGGGCTAGGAGGTTGGAGCGCAATCCTCCATCACTTCGGCATAGTGATTAACTTGCTGGCAGGGTCGCTGGCCGGCGCCTATCTTGGCGCACACGTTGCAATGCACGTGAATGAGCGCGCGCTCACGTTGGCCGTTGCGAGCTTGCTGCTTCTCCTCAGTGGCGTGCTCTTCGCGCATGAGTGGGTATTGAGCCTTGTGCATTTGCGCGTTGCGCCCGTGCTGCAAGCGGCGGTTGGGATGAGCGCCGGCCTAGGGGTCGGGATCGTCAGCAGCCTGCTAGGTGTGGCAGGCGGTGAACTGCTCATCCCAGCCATCGTGCTCATCTTCGGCGCAGACATCAAGCTCGCTGGCTCGCTGAGCCTTGCGGTGAGCGCGCCAACCATGTTGATGGGGCTGGTGCGCTACGCGCGCCGCCACGGCGCTGCAGTGGCGACATCCTCGACGCGCGCGCTAGTGACACGAATGTCCGCGGGGTCGGTGCTTGGCGCTTTGACGGGGAGCGTGCTAGCGCGCTTTGTATCGAGCGAGCTGCTCTACGTGGTCCTAGGCGGTGTGCTCCTCATCTCCGCGCTGCGATTGCTGAGGCATGCTGCAGCGCGTGCCGCTTAGCGGCTGCACTGCTGGTAACCGATGCGCACGAAGCGCTGTATGGTCTCGTCACTCGGTGCCAATGCGCTCGCGGTGTCCCATGCGCTGATCGCCTTGTCACATCGCTGAGTCCAGCGGTAAGCAAAGCCAAGGTTCACGTAGTCAATGGCGGAGAGCTTCTCGCCTGTGAGCCGCGCAGCCTGGATGGCGCGCTCGTAGTCCTCGACTGAGCCGAAGAAGTTGTTGCGCTGGAGGTTAAGCGAGCCGCGCTGCGCCAGTGCCCGCACGAAGGTGGGGTTGAGTTCGATGGCTTTGTCAAGGGCAGTGCGCGCTTGACCAAATTCGCCTATCGTCTGGTAAACGACGCCGAGGCGGTAATATGCCTCCGCGTTCTGCGGGTCGATCGTGAGCACGCGGCGGAACGTGCTCACGGCATCAGCGCTGCGCCCCTGCGCGAAGTGAATGCGCCCAATCGCGTTAAGCACATGAGGCAGATTCGGGTTTTGTTCCAGCGCGCGCCGGTAGTGGTAGAGCGCGATGTCATAGCGCCCGAACATCTCATACACGTAGCCCAGATTGCGCAGCACATCTACATCGGTCGGTGCAAGCTCCACCGCCCTTTGTGCAGCACGCCGAGCCGCCTCGAAATCGCCCGCATCAGCAAGCGCTTCTGCAAGATAGGCATGTCCTCTGGCGCTATTAGGGTCGGCTTCCACTACACTGCGACAAAGCGCGATGGCTTCGGCGACGCGCTTTTGCCAATCCAGCGCCATACACAGCACCGCTTTCGAGGGCAAGTGGTTCGGATCGATCTCCAGCGCGCGGCGTGCGCGCTGCTCTGCTTTCTGCGGCTGACCGAGAAACACAAGCAAGCGCGCAGCGCGACGGTGCAGGTCAGGATCGTTAGGGCGGCGACGGCTGGCGCGGTCGTAGTATTCGACGGCAGTGCGGTAGTCGCCTTGTTGCTCGGCTTCTTCGGCGCGTTGGATGAACGTCTCCAAGCTCAACGTCGGCGTGGGCGTGATCACAGGCGTCGGTGTGCGCATGCCGCGACCGAGCTGAGGCACGTTGCCCAAACGCACTTGCACAAGCACATAGCCGCCCACGGTCAACGCAGCGCCAAGCAGGAACAGCGTCGAAAGGCACCCAAGCCCGCTGCGCCCGCGGCGGTAAGCACGGCTGCGCATGCAGTCGGGTTTATATCATGCCCTCAGAGGGGGTTGCTCGTTTTTGCGCGCTACTCCAACGCAGCAGGCGGTAACATGCCGTTCAAGAGCGGTCAAGCACGTACGTTTACGCGGGTTGCAACAAGAATCCGGTCTCCTCGCCCACTTTCGCGAATACCTTGAGCACGGTGTCGAGTTGCTCCTCGGTGTGCGTCGCCATGTAGCTGGTGCGCAGCAAACTCTTCGTGGGCGGCACGGCGGGCGGCAGCACCGGGTTGGTGTAGACGCCGTTCTCGAAAAGCGCCTGCCACATGAACACAGTGTGCATCTCGTTGCCGATGATTACCGGCACGATGGGCGTGACGCTCTCGCCGCAGTTGTAGCCCATCGCGCGCAGCCCGTCGCGCACTTTCGCTGCGTTGCGATGCACACGCTCCACATAGCTGGGATCTTCTTCGATGATGTCGAGGCACGCCAGCACAGTGGCAACATTTGCGGGCGGCATGGAAGCGCTAAAGATGAATGAGCGCGCATGGTGCTGGATGTAGTCGATCACATCACGGTCGCCAGCAACCACGCCCCCCAGTGAGGCGAACGACTTGCTGAACGTGCCCATGATCAGATCTACATCCTCGACGACGTTAAAGTGGAAGTGCGTGCCGCGCCCGCCTTCGCCCATCACACCCAACCCATGCGCGTCATCCACAAACAGCCGGGCGCCGTATTTCTTGCACAAGTAGACCAAGTCCGGCAGTGGCGCAAGATCGCCTCCCATCGAATACACGCCGTCCACAAACACCATCTTCGGCTTATCGCCGGTCTCTTTGAGGACGCGCTCAAGATCCTCCATGTCGTTGTGGCGGAAACGCTTCATAGGCACGCCTGCCATCTTGATGCCGTCCACGATGCAAGCGTGCACTTCTTTGTCGCAGATCGCGACATCATCCTTGTCCATCAGGGCGGTGATCGCGCCAAGGTTGGTTTGGTAGCCGGTGCCGAAGATCAGCGCAGCCTCTTTGCCGAGGAAGCGCGCCAGGCGCCGTTCCAGCTCTTTGTGCAGCTCCAGAGTGCCATTGAGGAAGCGGCTGCCAGTGCAAGAGGTGCCGTAGCGCTCGATTGCCTCGATGGCTGCTCGGCGCACGCGCGGGTGCGTGGTCAGCCCAAGGTAGTTGTTCGAGCCGATCATGATCAGCCGCTTGCCGTCCACCACAACCTCTGTGCCCTCGGTCTCTGAGAGGGGACGGAAGTAAGGGTAAATCCCCATCTCGCGCCCCATGCGCGCGGCTTTCAGCACGGGGTCCTTTGCGATTTTGTCAAAGACATCAGCCATTGTGCGTCTGAATCCTTGGCAGAAAGTTCGACGCGATTATATAGGCGCAGTGCGCGCGTTCTCTCACGACTTCGCTGATCAAGCACAAGAGACCTTGACACCGCGAGCTGGGGTGCTACAATTAGAGGCGCTTGCCCCAATAGCTCAGCCCGGATAGAGCGTTTGCTTGCGGAGCAAAAGGTCGGGAGTTCAAATCTCTCTTGGGGCACAACAGGGGCGCTGAGGTTTGCCAGCGCCCCTGTCACTTTGTAGGCTATGGCGCAGATTCACGTCGCGCACTTGCGCAAGTACTACCAAGTGCACGAGAAGGAGCCAGGGTTGCTCGGCAGCCTGCGCGCCTTCTTCGCGCGCAAGTATCGCACCGTCAAGGCCGTGGACGACATCTCGTTCGAGATCGAGGCTGGCGAGATCGTGGGCTTCCTCGGCCCAAACGGAGCAGGCAAGACGACGACCCTCAAGGTGCTTGCCGGGCTGCTCTACCCCACCAGCGGCGAGGTGCGCGTGCTGGGCTTCGAGCCGTTCAAGCGCGAGTACGCCTACCTGCGCCAATTCACGCTGGTGATGGGACAGAAGCAACAGCTCATGTGGGACCTGCCGCCCATCGAGACCTTTCTCGTCAACCAAGCGATCTACGAAATCCCAGAAACAGAGTTCCGCGCAACGCTGCGCGAGCTCGATGAGCTTCTCGAGCTTGGTCCACTGCTGAAGAAGCAAGTGCGCAAACTCTCCCTCGGTGAGCGCATGAAGTGCGAGCTGGCTGCGGCGCTGCTGCATCGCCCGAAGATCCTCTTCCTCGACGAGCCGACCATCGGGCTCGATGTGACCATGCAGGCGCGCATCCGCGAGTTCATAGCGGAGTACAACCGCCGTCACGGGGCTACAGTGCTGCTCACCAGCCACTACATGGCAGACGTCACAGCGCTGTGCGAGCGCATCATCGTGATTGACAAAGGCAAGCTGCTCTACGACGGCGACTTCCGCGCCCTCATCGAGCGCGTCGCGCCTTACAAGATCGTGCGCCTACGCTTCGAGCAATCCATCGCTGCCGATCGGCTTCAAGCATTCGGCACAGTTGAGGAGAGCGACGGGTTCACGGCGACGCTGCGTGTGCCGCGCGCACAAGCGACCGAGATCGCCATGCGCTTGCTGGCGGAATTGCAGCCCGACGACATCACCTTTGAGGACCCGCCTGTTGAGGACATCATTCGCGCTGTATTTGCGGGCGCTGTGCCGGCAGAAGCGTTGAATGCTGCAGCGGTGCCGGCGAGCGAAGCAGCGGCAACGCCGCCGTGAGCAGAAGCAGCGCGGCGAGCATGAGACCAGCCGCGAGGGTGAACAACGCGCCGAAGCTGTAGTGCGCTAACACCCAGCCGCCGAGCAGTGGTCCGAATGTTGGTCCGAGGTTTCCTGCTGCTGCCAAGATCACGCTTAGGATGAAGTGCTCATCGCGCCGCGCGAGGTTCGTCGCCAACGCTCGATACGACACGGCAATCCCTTGAAACGTCGCCGAGAACGCCAGCACCAGCCCGCTGCCGAGCAGAGGCGCGCTGCTGTGGGCCAGCGCCGCCAGCGCCAGCGCAGCCGCGAGCATTAGGGCGCGCAAGACGCGCTGCTCGCCCCAACGCTGCGCCAGCCAAGGGATGAGCAACGCGCCAAGTGCGCCGAGCAGCGTTCCTCCACCAACGACCCCGCCAACGGCAGCATCGCTCAGCCCAAGCTGCTCGCGTAGAAACAAGGTGACGAACGTGACGAAGAGCGATTCTGCGAGCCACAAAGCAGCGAAGGGCGCTGCGAGCGCATACAAGCCCCGCCGTTGTGCGAGGAGCACGCGTAGGTTCATGTAGCGCATTGGGTTTACTTCTGGGAGGGCAGTTGCGTTATCAGGCGCGCGGACCAGACGCAGCAACGCCACAGTGCCAGCTAGACGCACGCCGAATGCGAACAGCAGCACTGCGCGATAGCTCTCTGCGCTGCGCGCGTCTAGGCGCATCACTGCGCTTGCGATCTCAGGCCCAATCCCAGCCATCACGCTGCCGACGAACATCAGCACCGTGCGTATGCCCTCAACAGCGCCAAACACGCGCGCGCGATTGCGCCTCGTCGTGGCGTCAGCAAGCAGCGACACCCCTGCTAGTCCATAGAGCACTGACCCCAGCCCACTTGCGCCTTCTGCGAGGAGGACAAGCGGCAGAGGGAGGGGCAGCACGGTGATGATGCGCATGAGCGCTGCCCAAGCTGCGCCGAACACTAGGGCACCTCGCCTGCCAAGCCGCCTGAACAGCAACAGCGCGGGCAGCAGCACAATCAAACCGCCAACTTGGCTAGCGGCATGGAAAACGCCTATCGCCGCCTTATCCAACCCGCGCGCATCGAGGTAAAAGTTGACGAGCGTGGTAGCGAAACTCATTGTGAATGAGAAGATCGCCAACCACACAGCGTAGAACTTTGCTGTCGGCGAGAGCTCGAGCTGCAATCGCACGCGCCGAGTATAGTTGCGCGCGCCATGCGACGCTGGCTTTGTGTCTATCGCGCCTTGCTGCACATGGGATGGTCAAGCGTGCTGGAATATCGCGCTCAGATCGTGATCTGGATGACCAACAGTCTGTTGATGGTCACGATGATGCTTGTGTGGCTTGGCGTGAGCAGCAGCGGTGCAGTCAATGGTTTCAGCAGCGCTGACTTCATCGCCTACTTCATAGTCGGCTGGGTGGTTCGCAACCTCACAGCGGTTTGGGCTTCTTGGGAACTTGATTACCGCATTCGCGAAGGGCGGCTCTCGCCCATGCTTTTGCGCCCTCTCCACCCCATTCACCACGACATCGCCATCCACTTGGCAGAGAAAGGGCTGCGCGCGCTCATCGTTTTGCCCATTGCCGCTCTTGTGTTTTGGCTCACGCCAGACGCTCCGTTGAGGCTCGATCTTTTCACGTTGTTTGCTTTCTCAGTTTCAGTGTTTTTAGCTTGGCTGATTAAATTCATGATTGACTTTCTGCTGGGTATGCTTGCCTTCTGGATTTCACAAGCAAGCGCCTTCTTCGAAGTGTTCTACGGCTTGACGCTCGTGCTCACCGGGGCGATTGCGCCGTTGAGCATGTTTCCCGAGACAATCCAAAGCGCGCTGCAATGGTCGCCCTTTCCTTACATGCTGAGCTTTCCGACTGAGATCGCCATTGGGCGCGTCTACGGCGAAGCGCTGGTTTTTGGTTTTGCAATGCAGGGGTTTTGGGCGTTGGTCGGCACAGCAGCGGCGTTCGTCATGTGGAAAATCGCGCTGCGGAGCTACACAGCGGTAGGAGCATGAGACGTTACCTGAGTTTGTGGCTCACCTTCTTGAAAGCGAATCTGCTGCTTGAGCTTGAATACCGCGCTAATCTCATTGCAGGCGCTGCGCTTGGAGTATTTTGGGCAGGAGTGAGCTTCGTCAGCGTCGCTGTGTTCTATCTGCACACAGAGACAGTCGGCGGATGGGATTACGCACAGGCGCTAGTTGTGCTCGGGTTGTTCATCGTAATGCAAAGCGTGATCAGCGCTGTGCTCTCCCCGAACCTTCAGCGCGTTGTCGAGATGGTGCGCGAAGGCACAATGGATTTCGTTCTGATCAAGCCGGCAGATGCGCAGTTCCTCGCAACGCTGCGCTTCGCACGGTATGCTTCGGTTGCCGACTTGACTGCTGGCGTCTTGGTGATCGCCCAAGCGCTGCAGCAGATGGATTACAAGCCCTCTTGGAGCGCGCTCGCTGCGTTTTTCGGCGCTGCCCTTGCGGGCTTGCTCACGCTTTACGGCATCTGGGCGGCTATGGCAGCGTTGGCGTTCTGGTTTGTCAAGATAGAAAACCTAAGCGATCTGTTTCAATCCATTTTCGAGACCGCCCGCTTTCCCATCAGCGCATACAGCACCGTGCTTCGCTTCCTGCTTACCTTCGTCCTGCCCATCGCCTTTCTAACCACAGTGCCTGCACAGGCGCTCATTGGGATCGCCGAGCCGCCCTTTCTCGCAGCCGCGGCGGGCGTTGCTGCACTAGCCGTGGGCTCCAGTCGCTGGCTTTGGCGGCGCGCCCTGCGCACCTACACCAGCGCTAGCTCCTAGAGCCATGTCTTAACGATGGGTCACGCCGCATCGAGTTCTCGCGGTCGTGCCAGTGCGACGCGAATCGGCCCGCGCGCTGGGCGCCCACTTACGACTTTGCCGCGTTGGGTGATCACAACCGCGCCCTCCTCAGCGAGCTCAAAGCACACACGGCGCACGGTGTCCATGTGCTTCCGCCAATCCTGCGGAGACCAAGCACGCGCAGCCTCTGACGGGCAGATGGTCTTGCCCACGCCGCGCTCGTGCAGCAGGCGCAGGATCACGCGGCGAAGCGATTCGCACTCTCCAGTCCGCTGGTGAATATCTTCAGCCATTGCCCAAGATCGGGATGTGTCAGGGCACGAACCTGCGTCACCCACTTCACCCACATGAAGCCACGCCGCCCGGGTGCGACCAAGCGCAATGGCGCGCCGTGCCAATGCGTGAGCAGGTCGTCGCCATAGCCAACTGCGAGCAGCGCTTCGCGCGCCTCTGAGATAGGCAGCGACCAGCGATATCCTGTGACGGAGACGAAGCTGATGTAGCGCGCGGACGGGCTGACCCCAGCGCGGTCAAGCAGATCGCCGACGCGCACGCCGCGCCATGTCTGCGTGCTATGCCAACCCCCTGTGCAATCTAGGGTTGCCCGCACTGTGGATTGAGGAAGCGCGAGTAAGTCGGTGTAACTGAGCTTAAGCGTTCGCGCAACTGCGCCCTCGACGGACAGATGCCAGAGCGCTGTGTCCACTGGCGCTGGGTGGTCGAACATCCAGTTGGTGACTGGCATCGCCGTGGCGGTGTCGTCGCCTGCAGGTCGCGAGCCGGTGAATCGGCGCCGCGCGCCGGGCAGGTTCAAATGATGGTCAAGCGCCTTCTGCACAGGCACGGCGACTGCGCCGAAAGCAGCCAGACCCAACCACCGCAGTATGCTGCGTCGGTCGCGCCAGTCGTGGCGCGTAGGCAGCTTGAAGCGCAGCGCCATATGCACAACTGCGAGCGCGATCAGCGCAATGCCGAACGCGATGTGCAGGTGCATCCCATTCGGGTAGCCCGTCGGCACCTGGAAGCGCGTCCACACCGCGCCTGTGGCGAGCGCGCCGATTGCCGCCACGGCTGTCAGAACGGAGATTGGGGTCTTCCAGTCCCATGCGCGGGCGCGCGCGAGGCGAGGAGAAACGCGACGCAGCTTCCAGGCTAGCGGCAGGAGCGCTGCCGTGCCGAGCGCAACGTGCAACGCGACAAAGGGCACGACTTGTTCATCGTGCATCAGCCACGTGGCAAAGCCGCCTAACGCTGCGCCAAGCGAGAGCGTCAACAGCGTCCAATCCACTAACCGTGGGCGCACAGGCGAGATGATAGCTGCCTTGCGTCGCTGGCTTAGAGCACGTCAGGAACGCGCTGCAAAGCCTATTTCATGGGCTTGCCTGTTAAGGGCGAGTCAGGCTACGCCGCCCTGATGCACATCAAGCGAGCGCAAGCGTGCCTGCTTGCCACGCGGGATACGCAAGCCGTTCTCCCCGTGCTGTGCACGAGCCGCACATGGCGCATGTAAGGCATGCTCCCAGAGCCAATCCAGAGCGCTACGCATTCTTGTGGTAAGGCAGCCACCAAGGCTTCGGACGCGCTTCGATATCCCAGTGCACGTGCTTGGTCTCGCGGAACTCCTCCAGTCCTTCCTCACCCAGCTCGCGCCCACCGCCTGTGTACTTCATGCCGCCAAAGGGGCCAGCGTAGTTATCCGTGAGCGGGTCGTTGATCCAGATCGTGCCTGCCTTCACGTCCTCGAAGAAGCGGCGCACTTTCTTCGCGTCGCTGGTGTACAAGCAAGCGCCCAGGCCGTAGATGCTGTCGTTTGTGAGGCGAATGGCTTCGTCGAAATCGCGATAGGTCATGATGGGGATGACAGGACCGAAGGTCTCCTCGGTCATTACCTTCATGCTGTGATTGACGTCCACAAGCACAGTGGGCTCATAGAAGTAGCCGGGGCGGTTGGGGATGTTGCCGCCAGTCAGCACGCGTGCGCCGCGCGCGAGGGCATCGCGAACATGATCCACCACTTTCTGGCGATAGCGATCACCGATCATCGGTCCCATGTCGGTGTTGGGATCAAGCCCGTGACCTAGGTTGAGCGAGCGCACGAAGTCCACCACTGCGTCGGTAAAGCGGTGCGCCATTGTCTGCGGCACATACACGCGCTCAGTGCTGGTGCAAACTTGTCCCGCGTTGATCAACGCCGCGTAAGCCACTACGCGCGCCGCCAGCTCGGGATCGGCGTCGTCGCACACCACGAACGCATCCTTGCCGCCTAGTTCGAAGTGCGTCTTCTTCATCATGGGCGCCGCGATGCTTGCGATCTTTTGCCCAGTGCTCAGCGATCCCGTGAAGGCGATCATCGGCACATCGGGGTGACGCACCAGCGCTTCGCCCGTTGTGCCGTCGCCAGTGACGACGTTTACCACGCCCGGCGGCAGGTGACCAAAAGCGATCTCGCATAGCTGGAGCGTTGTGAGCGGCGTCATTTCGCTGGGCTTGATCACCACCGTGTTGCCTGCTGCTAGCGCCGGAGCAACTTTCCAAGCGAGCAGCAGCAAGGGGTAATTCCACGGCACAATGCACCCGACCACGCCATACGGCTCCTTTATCACGAAGTTGAGCACACCGTCTTCCGTGCTTGGGATCACGCGTCCGCGCAGGTGGCGCCCTAGCTCGGCGTAGTAGTCGAAGGTGTTGTAAGTCCAAACCACCTCTTCCTCGTTCTCAGGAAGCGGCTTGCCCTCCTCGCGCGTAAGCAACTCCACGAGCTCCTCTTTGTGAGCGCGGATGCGGCGGCTTACCTCATGCAGCAGCTCAGCGCGCTCGCTGGCGCTGATGCGCTTCCAGCTTTCGAAGGCGCGCTTGGCTGCTTGCACGGCGTCGTCCACGTCTTGCGCTGTGCCGAGCGGCACCTCGTCCAGTATCTCGCACGTTGCTGGGTCATCAACGCGGATGGTTGCGGTTGCGCGGCCGAATGTGAATTGTCCGTTGATGTAATGGGCTTTCATGGGTAGGTTCACAGGTAATCGCGGATGTTATGCGCGGCTGCGTATGCAGCAGCCTCGGCACGGTTATTCACATGGAGCTTGGAGAGGATGCTGCTGACGTAGTTGCGCACTGTGCCCTCGCTCAACATCAGCAGCTCGGCGATCTCGCGGTTGGTCCGCCCTTCGGCGAGGTGCGCCAAGACACGCAGCTCCTGCTCGGTGAGCTGGGAGAAAGCGCTCTCCTCGCGACGGCGCGCCATCTCGCGCATGCGGGCGAACATGCGCGCAGTGGTCGCCGGGTCGAGGGAGGACTCCCCGCGCCCCACTGCCTCAATGGCTCGGATGAGGTCATCACTGCCAATCTGCTTGAGGACATAGCCTGAAGCGCCAGCAGCGACTGCCTCGAACAGCGTGTCGTCGTCGCTGTAGGAGGTGAGCATGATCACCTTCACGTTAGGCGCGGCGCGCGTGATCTCACGACAAGCCTCAATGCCGCTCATGCCGCCAAGCCGAATGTCCATCACAACTACGTCGGGGCGGTGCAACAGCGCCTTGCGCACCGCCTCCTGCCCTGTCGCGGCTTCATCCACGATCTCGAAGTCTGGATTGCGCGCCAACAGCGCGCGCAACCCGATGCGCACGACCTCGTGGTCGTCAACCAGAAGCAGACGCAGCTTGGCCATGTTTTTCTCTCCTCTCTCTTGTCGCCCACTCTCACACGGATTCGGGCGTTAGCGCGAGAGTCAACACAACGCGTGTGCCTTCGCCCAGCGCGCTTTCAACATCCAAGCGCGCGCCGAGCAGCGCTGCGCGCTCCCGCATGTTCGACAGCCCTCGTCCTTCTTGCGACACTGAGCTTCCGATGCCCTTGCCATTATCGCTAATCTCGAGCTTGAGCAGGTGAGCGCCGTCGCGATTGCTGCATGCGAGTGTGACCGTGGCGCGCGTTGCGTTCGCGTGGCGCGCGATGTTGCTAAGGGCTTCGCGCGCGATTTGATAGATGTGCTGGCGTTGCTCTGGCGAAAGACGCAGACCTGTGCATCCCTCCGCGCGCCACTCGACCGGAAAAGCGACGCGCATGCGAAACTCGGCAACGATATCGAGCAAGCCGCGCGCTAAGTCTGCATCGCCTGCTGTTGAGGCGCGCAGGTCATAGATGTAGTTGCGGATTTCAGCGTTGGTCTTGCTGAGCATCTGCATGACGGTCTCGATTTGCGCGCGCGCGCGTTCCAGCGCTGCCTGGGCGCCGTCACTGAGCTGCAACCGCGCCAGAGCGTGACGAGCATCATCCAGCACGAGACCTGCAGCGTAGATGGACTGAATGGTGCCGTCGTGCAGGTCGCGGCTGATGCGCTCGCGCTCCGCGATCAGCGATTGTTGCCGCTGGAGCAACTCGTTCTGGCGCTCCGCCTCGATGCGGAAGGCTTCCAGCGAGCGAAAGAGGAACCATGCCAGCACGCCGCCTGCCATGCTGCGGTAAATGCCCACGGGGATGCCGGTCTGCGCGAAAAGCATTTCGGTGTTGAGCACGCTCGCCGGCACGAACGGCGCTTGCGGGACAAGCACCCCCTCGACGAGCGCGTAGAAGATGAAGCCGTAGCCGGCAATGCGCAGCACATTGATGAGGCGCTCATTCTTCAGCGGGCCGACCAAACGGCTTGCTTGGACTTGCAATCCGTAGGACACGAGCGCGGCAGAGGGCAAACACAAAGTGTAACGCATCAACGCCTCGATGGTCGCGTTGGTGATCACGTCGCGCGCGCTGACCAGCGCCCGCGTGGTGGCTAGTGCAGCCACGCCAACCATCACGATCACCAGCGGCACGTAAACCGCCGCCCAAGCAGGCACCTTAGGCTCAATCAGCCGCAGACCGAAACCGAGCAGCGTCGCGAAGTTGAGCAAATAAATCACCAGCTGCGTGAAGCGCAGGTTCTGGATGATCTCGGGCGGAAGGATCTGCGCCTGCACGGGGATGAACGTGTTGCCCCATGTGGCAACAGCTTCCAGCACGCCGAAGGCTGCTAGCCATGGCAGCGCGCGCACGAGCTCCAAGCGGCTCCGTTGCACCACCCACTGCACCCCCATCATCACGCCGAGCAAGAAAAACACTTGCCCGTGCACGAACTGAACGATCAGTTCGTTGGTCGTGAAGAACATGCGCAGGGCTTCCACCATGTTGGTGAGCAATCTTAAAATATCACCAGCTCACAGCGCGCGGCGCGCGGCTTTCAGTTTGCTCTTACTCGGCTTGGGCGAGGCGAAACATGGCGAGCGCGCGCTACAATCCTGAGCAGCCATGCAGATCACGATTGAGCCCCTCGGTCCAGATGCTCGAAAACCGCTTGCTGAGCCTTTCACCTTCGGCAAAACCTTCACCAATCGCATGTTCTCCCAGAAGTATTCCCCGGAGCTGGGTTGGCACGACGCGCGCATCGGACCTTACCGTCCTCTTGTCCTTGACCCGGCGACCGTTGTGCTGCACTATGCGCAAGAGGTGTTCGAGGGCACCAAGGCATATCGCCGCCCAGATGGTCACATCAACTTGTTCCGTCCATGGGAGAACGTAGCGCGCATGAACCGCAGCGCGCGCCGCATGGCGATGGCAGAACTGGACCCTGAGTCTCACCTCGAGGCTATCGTCACGCTCGTGCGCTTGGAGCACGAGTGGGTGCCGCGCGGCGAATTCGAGTCGCTTTACATCCGCCCCACCCTCATCGCGACCGACATCGGCCTCGGCGTTTACGCAAGCAAGACGTACCTCCACTACATCATCCTAAGCCCAGCAGGTCCATACTTTGGCAGCGGGTTCAAGCCGGTGAGCGTATACGTGAGCACGGATTACGTGCGCGCGGTGCGCGGCGGGACGGGCGCCGCGAAAACTGGGGGCAACTACGCCGCTAGCCTGCTTGAAAGCGAACGGGTGAAGCCGTTGGGCTATCAGCAAGTGCTGTGGCTCGACGCCGTGGAGCGCCGCTACGTGGAGGAAGTTGGCGCGATGAACATCGCCTTCGTCTACAACGGCAGGCGCATCGTTACGCCTGCGCTAAGTGGCAGCATCCTTGAGGGCGTCACGCGCGACTCCGTGCTCAAGCTCGCGCCCACTCTCGGCTACGAAGCCGAGGAAACGCGCCTCGACATCCACGACGTGTTGCGCGACATTGAGCGCGGGGAGATCACAGAGGTGTTCGGCATGGGCACGGCTGCGGTCATCGCGCCAGTGGATCGGCTTGGCTATCAAGGCAAGGACTACTTCGTGCGCGAGGCGCCTGGCCCAGTTGCGCAACATCTGTTCAAGACGCTCACCGACATCCAGTACGGGCGCGCACCTGATCCTTTCAACTGGACGCTGAAGATTGAGGTGCCACAATAGGCGCACCCATGCCGCTTGGGGTCATTGGGCTGACGGGCAACATCGCCACCGGCAAGAGCACGGTAGCGGCAATGCTGCAGGAGCTGGGGGCGACGGTGATCAACGCTGACCAGATCGCGCGCGAGGTCGTCGTGCCTGGCACGCCTGCATTTGCGGCGATCGTGCAGCGCTTTGGTCCATCAGTGGTGCAGCCTGACGGCTTCCTCGACCGGCGCGCGCTGGGCAGGATTGTCTTCGCCGATCAGTCGCGTTTGCGCGAGCTTGAGAGCATCGTGCACCCGCCCGTGCGGGCGATGATCCGCGAGCGCCTCGCCAGCGCGCCGCATAACTCCATCGTCGTGCTGGAAGTGATCCGACTCTTTGAGAGCGGTCTAGATGCGCTATGCGACGCGGTGTGGGTCACTCACTGCTCTGAGGAACAGCAACGCGCGCGCCTGATCCGCGAGCGTGGCTTTAGCGCTGATGAAGCAGAGCAGCGCATTCGCATTCAGTCATCGCCTTCGGAGAAGATCGCCCGTGCCGATGTGGTGATCGACACAGGCGGCAGCCTTGAGGAAACGCGCCGCCAAGTGGAGCATGCTTGGCGCAGCTTCTTGCAAAAGGTCGCCGCCAAGCGGAGTGGGCTACATTGATCGCGCTACACGCAGCGCGAACGGATTGAAATCAGTGCTTGTGTCGAAAGCATCAATACCCTCGACGCGCTTGAGCGCTCCCACAACGAGATAGGTGAGCGGTGTGAAGAGCACCTCGACGCCAACCTTGAACATGTAGTTTGAGGCGAACACCTGCCACAGCACCGCTCCGCTCATCTCGCCGGCGAAGGCGATTGACACGAACAGAGCTGTGTCCACAAGCTCGCCGACCAGCGTCGAGCCAATGGTGCGTGTCCACAGCCAGCGCCCTCCCGTGCGCAGTTTGAGTTTTGCCAGCACGAAGGCGTTGGCAAACGAGCCGCACCAATACGCGATGAGCGATGCAAGCACGACGCGCGCTGTGCTGCCAAGCACCGCGTTGTATGCCTCCATGCCCACTCTCTGGCTCCACTCGGCTTCCGGCGGCAGCAAACCCACGATCCAGACAGTGAGGCTGAACAGGGCTGAGGCGCCGAAGCCAGTCCAGATGACGCGGCGCGCCGTGGCGTAGCCATACACCTCGGTGAGCACGTCGCCAAAGATGTAGCTGACGGGGAACAGGAGCGTGCCGCCGTCGAACGTCAGCGGTCCGAGCGCCACGATCTTCGCCGATGAGGCGAGGTTGCTTACGATCAGCACGGCGACAAACGCGCCAAGCACGAAATCCAGGAGGCGGAAGGTGCGCACTGTTTCGTGTCAGACGCAGTGTATCACAAGGGAACACAGCACCACTCTTTCGCGCGGCGAGCCGGAGCTAGGACGCGCTGAAACCAGAAGCAGAGATGCTCGAACTCTGCAAACCCTCCGGCGCTTTGAGACTGCACGACCTTCGGGAAGTGGAGGCGTCTCTAGTTAGGGTCAAGTGCTGGAGCACAGCGCTGAGCCAAGCACAAAGCGCGGCAGCGGAGGCGCGGCTTTGTGCAGGATTGGGGCTGCCCCAGCTGAGCAACCCAGCTTTACAAGTAGTCTTTCAGGTGTCGACTGCGAAGCGGGTGTCGCAAGCGGCGCAAGGCGCGCGTCTCGATTTGGCGAATGCGCTCGCGCGTGAGTCCGAACTTGCGCCCGACCTCTTCGAGGGTGTAGCATCTGCCATTCACCAATCCAAAGCGCAGGCGCAAGATGCGCTGCTCGCGCGGCGTGAGTGTGCTGAGCACTTCATCGATCTTTTTGCGCAGCAGCTCCTCATACACGGCCTGCGAGGGCGATGGCGTGCTCTCATCCTCGACGAACGCGCCGATCTCGTTGTCCTCGTCTTCACCCACTGGCTGCTCCAAGGAGAGGGGGCGCCAGGACACCTTCAGCAGCCACTCCACCTGGTTCACCTCCAAACCCATTTCCTGCGCGATCTCCACCGGGGTGGGCTGGCGACCGAGCGCTTGCTCGAGCTCGCGCGCCACGCGATACAAGCGGCGAATGCGATCGTTCATGTGGATGGGAACGCGGATGGTGCGGCTCTGGTCGGCGATGGCTCGGGTAATGGTTTGGCGAATCCACCAAGTGGCGTAAGTGCTGAAGCGAAACCCGAGCTTGTAGTTGAACTTCTCAACGGCCTTCATCAAGCCGAGGTTCCCTTCCTGGATTAGGTCGAGGAAGGGCACACCGCGATTCATGTAGCGCTTTGCGATGCTGACCACCAAGCGCGTGTTCGCGCGGATGAGGTGCTCGCGGGCGCGGCGACCTTCTTCCACCAACGCTTCGTAACGCTGGCGCGTCTTCTCGGAGAGGCGCTCGCCGCGAGCTTTTAGCTTCGCCTCCGCCGCACGACCGTTTGCAATAGCGCGCGCCAGCCTGACCTCTTCTTCGTTGGTGAGCAAGGGCACGCGCGTCATCTCGCGCAGGTACAACCCAATGCTGTCGTCTACGCTGATTCCGGCGAGGTCGTCATCAGCCGTGCTCACTGTGCCTTCATCTTCATCTTCTTCCTCGTCATCGTCGAATGTCTCCTCGTCCTCCTCTGCGAGGGCGTCTTGCACGGTGACCCCTGCCTCTTCAAGCGATCGGATCACCTGCTCGACCAGCTCGTAGTTGTTCTCCCCCTCAGGAACCAACTCAAACACGTCCTCGAGAACAACATAGCCCTGCGTCTCAGCTTTGATCAGCAGGGCTGCGACCACTTGATCCTCATCGAAGTAATGCTGGGTCATGCCATCACCTCTCGGTCTGGTTCGGGTGGTTCGCTAGCCGAATGCTTAGCCAGTCGCTCTCTTCCTCAGCGCCAAGCTCGCTGAGCAGCGTCGCCGGATCGGCGTCGGCGAAGCGCGGGTGGACTGGGTTGATGGGGATCGCCATGATGATCTCCTCGCGCAGTACCTCGGTGATATCCACCCACCCGTCATCACTCACAACACGGTCTGGCTCTTCCGCGGGGAGGTTCGGCAGTGCGAACATCACGTCCTCAACCGCAATGCGCAGAGGCATCTCGAACATTTCGAGGGAACGCACGCATTGCAATTGGACAGCGGTCTCGAAGTAACCGCGCATCATGATGGAGTCACGCAGGCGGGTGAAGGTGAAGGTGCCGCGTAGGAAAGGGACTTGGAGCGAATCGTCGAACTTCGTTGAGCCCTCAGCGAGTGCTTCGTGTTGCGTGCTGCCTACCGACCCATGGAGCAGTTTGTGCAGTCGGTATCGCATAACACGCAAGATGGTAACAATTTCATGGCTGCGTGTCAACGGGGTTATCTAAAGATTGGCACACAGTTTGTATAACCTGCGGGCGAGCTTGTGCCTCTGCTCACAAACTCTGCCCTTCTTCACCCTGCCTATGTTCCTGTGGAAGATAACGCGCGCACGGTTTTAAGACTGTCGGAGGCTTCCCACACTTGATCCAGCGGCCTGAGTGGCTAGAATTAACGGGCTAGCCTTACTAGTTAGCATTCCCCTGATGGGACGAAGCGCCCTTGCGGATAGCAGAGCCTGAGCGTGCATTGAGCGAGGTCGTGCGTAGATGAGACCCGACGAGGCTTGGGAGTCTGTCCTAGGCGAGCTAGAGCTTAGCATGGAGCGCGGCAGCTTTCTGACGTGGCTGCGTTCCGCTCGTCTGCTCGCGTATGAGGACGGCCAGTTCATTGTCGCCGTCCCCAACGGCTATGCCAAGCAATGGATCGAGCAGCGCAAGCTGGCAGAGATCAGGCGCATGCTGAGCGCACGCATGGGACGGACTGTGGACGTCAAGCTGGTAGTGATGGCGAGCAACGCGACCGCAGCGCACACGCAAACGCCATCACCTCTCATCCCCTCCGGTCAAGCTGCAGCGTCATCCGTCGCCTCTGATGGTCTCCTTCCTCGCTACACGTTTGAGGCGTTCGTGGTCGGTCCGGGGAACCAGGTGGCTTATGCTGCAGCGCGCAGCGTCGCGGACCGACCAGGGCAGTCCTACAACCCTCTCTTCCTGTACGGTGGCTCGGGCTTGGGCAAGACGCACCTTCTGCATGCCATCGGCAACTTCGTAAAACAGCGCGGCTTGGTGTGCCGCTACGTCAACTCGGAGACGTTCAGCAATGAGCTGATCGCAGCAATACGCACACAGTCGCAGGAAGCCTTCCGCAGCAAGTATCGCCTTGTCGATGTGCTGCTGCTCGATGACGTTCAGTTCATCGCTGGCAAGGAGTTCATTCAGGAGGAGCTCTTCCACACCTTTAACACGCTTCACAGCGCCAACAAACAGATCGTGCTCACCAGCGACCGCGCACCGCGAATGATGGTGACGCTTGAGGAACGGCTGCGCAGCCGCTTTGAGTGGGGCTTGATGGCAGACATTTCTCCCCCCGACCTAGAGACGCGCATGGCGATCCTCCAGCACAAAGCAGCGCAGATGGGGCGCGAGTTGCCGATGGAGGTGGTGGAGTTCGTGGCGCGGCAAGTCCAAAGCAATGTGCGCGAGCTGGAAGGCGCGCTCACTCGCCTCCTTGCGACCGCCGAGATCACCGGGCGCCCAATTAGTGTGCAGTTGGCGCGCGATGCGCTTTCAGACCTCACAGGGCGTCGCGTCGACATCACGCCCTCACAGGTCATTGAAGCCGTAGCGGCGTACTACAACATCTCTGTTGCTGAGATGGTCTCGCCTTCGCGAAACAAAGAGCTGGTGCAGCCGCGCCAAGTAGCGATGTACTTGTTGCGCCAGGAGACGGATGCCTCTCTGCCGGAGATCGGCGCGCTTCTGGGCGGGCGCGACCATACCACTGTGCTCCACGGCGTGGACCGCATTCGCGCGCGCCTTGAGGTCGAGGAGCAGCTCCGCCGCGACATCATGCACATCCGTGAGCGGCTGTACTTGCGAGCCTCTTAGCTGGTCGTTCTTGACCCGAGATCACAGCAGCGGCAGCGTGTCAATTTGTTGAGCGAGCGCGAAGTCTTTCTCTGTGAGCCCGCCAGCATCGTGGGTGGTAAGCGAGAGTGTGACGCGATTCCATCGTATCAGGATGTCTGGATGGTGCTGCGCCGCCTCGGCGAGCACGCCCACAGCCGTGGCGAACATGAGCGCTTGGGGGAAGCCGCTGAAAGTGAATGTCTTGGTGATCTCATTTGCTTCGTTGAGTGTCCAGCCACTGAGCTGGCTCAAGCGATGTTGAATCTCACTCTGGCTTAGCATGGTGCAATTGTCGCGGTCTGTGAGTTTCAGCACTGCGCCAGCTCAGGGTTCGATCAGTCGGCGTCTTGCGCGCGCATAGACGTCGCGGTAGAGCGCTGCGGTTTCCGCTGCAGCTCGAGCCCACGAGAACTGCGCTGCGTGGACGAGTCCACGCGCACGCAGTGCCTCACGAAGATCGTCGTCGGTCAGCAGCCGACGCAGCCCCTCCGCTATTGCCTCCACGTCCTCAGGGTTGACCAGCAGAGCGCCTCCGCCTGCTGCTTCGGGGAGCGCGCTCGTCGTTGAAGTCAGCACTGGCGTGCCGCATGCTAGCGACTCAAGAACCGGCATGCCGAATCCTTCGTAGAGTGAGGGGTAAACAAAGGCGCGTGCTGCGTTGTACCAGAGAGGCAATTCGTCATCAGGCACGTAGCCTTTAAAAGAAACGCTCTCCCTCAAGCCCAACTGCTCGATGAGCGCAAATATGGCTTCGTCATACCAGCCGCGCGCCCCAATTAGCACAAGCGTTGGGCGTTCATGCGCGGGGAAGTCAGCGAGTGCGCGGAGCAGACGCACGAGATTCTTGCGCGGCTCGAGGGTGCCCACGTAGAGCAGAAATCGGTCAGGGAGGTTCTTCCGAATGCGGAAAGCTTCAACTTCCGAAGCGGGCAAAGGGCGGAACTCAGCGCGCACACCCGGATAGATCACCCGGATTTTGCTGCGCTTCACGCCGAGGAGTTGCACAACTTCCGACGCAGTGTATTCCGAGATGGCAATGATGCGCCGAGCGCGATGAACGGACCAGCGCGTGAACAGGGCCAAGTAGGAACGGTTTGCCGGTCGGAAGAAGTGGGGGAAGCGCAAGAAGCTAAGATCGAGCACGGTGACCACGCCCGGGACGTTCGTGCCTAGCGGCAGGACGTTCACGGGACCGTGGACGATGTCCGCACCTATACGTTGCAGAAGCAGCGGCATGAAGAGCTGCTCCCACAAGATGCGAATGACAGGGCGATGCGTAGGCATGCGGCTGCGTACGACATTGATGATCTCATTCTGCAGCCGCATGTTGGGGCTGACGAATGCAGTCACTTCGCATGTTTCTCGCGCTAGATGGGCAAGCAGGTGGTAGGTGTACTGGTGGACGCCGGCGCTGCGGTAGGAGGGGTCGCCAGAGAGCAAGAGCGCGTTGAAGGCGACACGAGGGCGGGAGACGGATTGACTCTTTGCCGTCATGGGCGCACCGCTCAGTAACGTGTGCGATAGATCGTGACACCCTCGTTGCGATAAACAGGTGAGAGAACGCCCTCGGCAACGAGCTGCTCAAACTTGGCGAGCCCATTATCGCCATAGTAGGCGCGCTCCAGCGGTCCAACGATCACGTAGGCGGGGCGATAGCGTTCCAACACTTGCTTTGCGAACGCAGCATCAGGCGAGCTGTAGAACAGCCGCACGTCGTCGTCACGTCGGTAGATAACGCGGTCGTTCTGCAATGCAGCGCGCTGTTGGCGCTGGTGCCATTGCCAGCCGATTACAGCCGGCAGGCCAGTGTAGATGGAGTAGCGGTTTCCCCAGCGGTAGAGATCGCCACCTGTCGTGCCCTCGAGGATCGTAGGTGAGCCATCAACGTTCATTTGCATCCAGCGAATGGCTTCGTAGTCGTGGCGCAGGGGGAACGAAACCGCTTCTTCGCCGACTACTTCGACACGTTGTGCGTGGCGCATGAAGGCCATGCCGTCCAGACCTGTTGGTGCTTCGTGGGTGTAGCGGTCGTTGATCTTCGCTGGGATGGCAAAGAGTGGATAAAGGGCAGCTAAGCCTAAAGCAACGGCGAGCGCGCCGACGAAGCCGATGCGCAGCACTGGCTTCACGAGGCGACGCCGCAACCATGCAAGCACGAGCCACGTCGTTGCCACTCCACTGACTACGGCGAGCAGCAGCCAAGCCTGAATGTAGAGCTTGAACACTGTGTTCATACGCGCGATGTCGCCTCTGAGCACAAATTGTTCAACGAGAAGGGTAAGCAGCCACGCCCCCATCGCCATCGTCCACAGGAGGCGTGCGCCGCCTGTGCGCGCGTCGAGGAACTGCGCTACTCCTATCGACAGCATAGGAACAGCAATGGCGGCGATGGGGGTAGCACCAATCACAGCAGAGAGCGCGCCCACTAACGCACCGATGCCTAGGATCCACCATGTCCAGCGCGAATCCCATCGTAGGAGCAACCTTAAGCCAAGGAAAGCGAGAGGAACGAGGAACAAGCCGTATATGGTGATGAAAGTTCTTATATGTGTGCGTTCACCTTCCCACCGGTCAATCGCGTTGTAAGCCGATCCATAGTGAGCGACGTAGGGCAGGACTGCAAGTCGCGTAAGTGCGACGAATGCAGCCATTAACGGTAGGGCGCGCGCAAGGGCGTGCACAGCGCTGTGCTTGCCTGCTTGCGGGTCTTGCATCTTGCCAAGCAGCAGCCCTGCCAATGAAAGTAGCAGGAAGGTGGGGTAATCCCAGGAGTTTGTTGCCCACAATGCCCCTACATTGATCGCGCCCAGAAGTAGACTGAACCAAGTGCCCAAGCCTGCGGCATAAGTCAACGCAAGAGTTACCGCCAGATACACGAGGGGCATAGCCATCATGTGCGCGTGCAAGTCGGCGTAGAGGAAAGTAAAGAGCGGGAACTCGGCTATCCACACCTCAGGTGAAGGACGTGTTGGGTTCCAGTAGGGCCAGTTGGGGTATATCGGGAGCGGCATGCCGCTAAGCCAGCGTAGTGCCCCAACAGCGATTGCAATCAGTTCCGGCGTTCCTCTATCCGCGCCCCCTAGGCGTTTCCATGCCTCGGCGAGAACGTCCCACTCACCCCAGTTGCCCAGAAAGACGGCAAAAACTGCTGAAGTAACTCCAGCCATGACTAGCGTTTGCCATGCAGGCACAGAGCGCCGCAGCGTAGTAAATGCTGTTGCTCCAGCAGCGAATGCCCCGCTTGCAGTGAGAGCGAACAACAGGGGGATGGCGAGGTTGTATGCTTGCGCTGGTTCGATGCCGAGAGCTTTAATTACTGCTCCTATTATCACCCACCCGAAGTAGTAATAGTTGATGTATCCTCCTGCGAACCAAGGGTCGTATGGTGGAAACCACGTTGACTTGAGTACGGCATTGAGGTATGCAAAGTCCATGGGCTTCTCACCGCCCATGTACGGATGCCACAGATCAGGATTGCCTATGCGAATCGCAAGAAAGAAGACAAACGCTGCAAGATACATCCCCTCGCCTGCTAGCAGCAACGGCCAATGAGTGCGGATAGAGGTGAGAATTGCCACTCGTCGGAGATGCCCTACGGCGAACCCAAGCGCCACAAAGCTGAGCATGACGCCCCAAACTACATGAGTGGTGAACGGCGCGATGCGCAAGCTAGCGAGCAACCACACAATCCAAGCTGGTAGCAGAAGACCAAAAACTTTGCCGAGCGAGTAGGCTGCCACCCCAATTGCAGCACAAGAATCACTGCCTATGCGAAAAGACGAAAAGAGCAGCATGAACCCTGCTGCCCCTAGCACTTGCACAAGCGCCAGCCAGGCCAGCACCGCTAGCACGGGTGAGTGATTCAACAGCAAACCCGGCGGGAATAGTTCGCGCCATGTGCCCCCTTTTTGCTGAGCTTGCCATGTCTTGTCATCCAGCAGCAACCCATTCGGTGCATTCACCGATTCCAATGGCGAGCGGCGCATGAACAAGGCGAAGTCAGCAGCACCAAGGATGTGCTCCGCGTTGGCGCGGGTGTAATTTTCTGATTTGCGAAAAATAAGTACGCGTGGATGGTCGTAAACGGAGAAGGCTTCTTCTGCAGGAGGATAAGGCACTTCGACACCCAAGGGAGTCCCTTGCACCCTGGGAGATCGGACTAGCACTTGAGGCATCTCTTGGTCATTGAAAACAAAGGGGCCTAGTCGCGGGAAAGCATGAAAATCAGCCACAAGCTCAAATCCCAGTTCGCCACTCATGAGCGCTCGGTAATAACGCACGGTCATCGGATAGCGCCACGGCAAACGGGGGATTGAAGCGTAGAGGCGATTGCTAGATAGGACGAGATAGTCAGCCTCATCCAGCCAATCCAGCAACTGGGCAAGTTTCTCAGGAGTGTCGTCGTTGTAATTCTGCATCTGGCCGTCACTGCTGGTGCTCAAACCGCGGTAGTAATCACTATACGGGTTGCGGCCGTCGAGCGGTTGTGGCACAGCATCATCCCAGTGCTCATTCGCAATCACGCTGGTGCGCGCCGAAAGCGGGCCTCCCTCAACAAGCCGAAGGCTAACCAAGTAATCGTGGCTTGGATGCAAGCTGGCATCTGCCAGGTTCAAAACAGGCTGCTCCGAGTCTATAATTGCCCTAGCACGCGCAATCAATTTATTAGTCAGAACGTCAAAAATCTCGACATCAACTACTCCCCTGCCCTCTAAGTAATTAAGCCGCAAGCGCGGCGCTCGAATCTGATGGTCTGGTTTGCCTGCTTGTTGACTGAGACGAAGCAGGAAAGAGAACGGCAGATTGTCATCTGTAAGGAAAATTTCGCGCACGGGCAACTGCAAGCGTTGAGCTTTGCCATCATGCTCCCACTCAAGCGTCACCGCAGTGGGCACGTTGTCATATACCCAGCGTGAGGCTTGAACACGCGTGATTTCACCATCGTAGATGTGCATGAAAGCTCGCGCCCACACAACTGTACCCGAGAGGGTCAACACCAATGGAGCAACTGCGATCACCCGCAGCAGCAAGCTCCGATGCGAGGCAAGATATCCGCTGGGCAATGCGCGCCAGCACCGTATTAACACTTGTGCCGCCAAAACACTGAGCGCAGGATATATCGGCAGTAAGTAACGAATTGATTTCGTCCATTGTGTGCCCTGGTAAAGAAAGTACCCAAGTGCCCATGCAAGCAGCAGTACGTGCGCCCACCAGCGCCGCCCTGACCATATATGCCGCATTGCGTCAGCCACGCCTGCCAGCGCGGCAACGCCAAGCGGCAAGCCCATTCCCCAAAACACAAGATTAATTAAGGGGAACACAATAGGCAAGCGGTCTGCCCACTGGATACCAAATGGGGCGTCAATTGTGCCATTGACTAGTGCTTGAGCAAGATGCACCTGCTGGATCCAGCGACCAGAGGGCGCAAACAGCATGCGCAGCGGTTCGGGCAATTGCGCACCTACAGCACAGGCGCGACTGAGAAGCGACTCTGCATGTGGGCTGCAAAGCAGCAGCGTTTGCTGATGCTCCTGCTCGCTGGCGCCGATGAAGGCATACGGCTGCGCTACACGAAATGCGGCGAACATCGCCGTTCCAGCAAGCAGGGCGCCTGAGCTGACCACTAGTAGAATCCGAGGTGTGATTTTTCGCGCCCGCGCTAGCGCGATGCTCACCGCTAATGCGATAAGCAGCGCAACGGGCCACATGCTTATTTTTGAAGCCAAGGCTAAGCCACCTGTCGCCCCTGCGAGCAACATTTGGGCTAGGAATAAGCGCATTCGCAGCCCGTCGCCGAGTCGCAGCCCAGCAATACGCACGCTTAGCCATACGCTGAGCGTGACAAAGAAGGTCGCCGTTGCATCGACTGTGAAGAAATGGGCTTGCTGGATGTGCAAGACAGTAAACGCACTGAACGCTGCGGCAAGTAGTCCAACACGCCAGCCAAACGCTTGCAGCCCTATCGCAAAAACCACAAGCACGGTGAGCGTATCAGCGAGGGCTGACATGAAACGCCCGACCAGCGTAAGCATGCCGTAGCCAGTGAAGTGCCCTGGACGACACCCATCGGCGGCGTCACCGAAGATCAAACGCGCCAGCGCGAGAGACAAAAACACCGGCTTCTCTGCGCATCCCAGATCAAAAAACTCACCTAGGTAGCGCCCGAGGAAAAGCGGAAGCGTGCCATACACGTAGTTTCTCCCCCACTCAGTGTTGAAGGGGTTAAGGGGTGATCGCGCGGCGTCGAAATACTCAGTTAGCGTGCGAGGCGGTTGCAACATTCCACCCAGCACAGCGATGTAGCGCTCGTCGGGGTGCAGGTTGCGATTTTGGTCCCAGTTAATGTCGTAGGTGCGCAGCGCGAAGGCAAGGACGAGGATTGCAATCAGCGTGCCGATGCGTACACCCCGGCGCAATACACGCTTGATGCAAGAACGCGAAAGCATCGGCGCGAGATTATAGGTATCGCGCAAGCGCGCTCTCGTAACCAGTTCGCCTAGCGGCACAACTTACTCTGATGCTCAGCGAAGGTCACCGAGAATTGGTGGCTTCCATCCCCGCTGCAGGAGGCAACAAAGTAGAAGAAGTCCGTCTGCGCAGGTCGAAGGGCTGCTTCGATGGAGGCACGTCCTGGGTTAGAAATTGGACCAGGAGGCAGAGAGGGATTGACGTAGGTGTTGTAACCTGCTGGGTCAGCGTAGCGCAGGTCCTCAAGGGTGAGATTGCGCTTCCACCAAGTGCCTTGGTCAGGCTGGTAGCCGAGCGCATACTGCGTGGTCGGGTCTGCTTGCAACGGCTGACCTACGCGCAGGCGATTCCAGTACACACTGGCAATGAGTGGACGCTCCGCAGGAATCACCGCCTCACGCTCGACGATTGAAGCGACAATCAACACTGCGTAAGGATCTTTGCCCTCCGCACGCGCCTGCTCTAGCAGCGGCGCAGCCTTTACTGCAAAGTTGTCCAGCATGCGCAGCACCACATCTTGTGCGGTGGGATTTTCCGGAAGGCGATACGTGTCCGGGAAAAGGAATCCTTCCAGAGTAGCATCGGCTGGCAAACCTTGCAAAAAGGGATAGCTGTAGGCGCTGGCGCGACTTGTGGCGGCGCGGAAGGCATCGGCGCTTAAACCGATTTCCGCTTCCAGACGATCCGCGATCTCTTCACGTCGCAATCCCTCAGGGATGGTCACTTGCACTTCGTTGGCTGTGCTGCGCTGCAAAGCGAGCGCGATCTGCTCCATGCTCATACTGGGTCGCAGAATGAAGGTGCCTGCACGGATCGTTGTGTCGAGACCGCGCAGACGCACATAGAGCCGAAACAAGTTCGCGTCGCGGATCAACCCTTGTCGTTGCAGGCGCTCGGCGATCTCGCTTACCGACTCGTTGGGCGCAACGACAAACACGCGCGGCATGGAGTCGTTGCTCACTGGACGGGAGACGTCCGAAGCGCGGAGCAAGTCAATGTAAGTGCCGATCAGCCAGCGGTCAAAATCACTCATGCGCTGACCTTCTGGCGAAGCAGCGCCGCGCACGCGCTGCACCCAAATGACTAGCGCAGTAACTAGCACGAGCAGCGTGATAGCAAACAGCGCGTAGCGCTGAATAGGTGGGTGTCTTCGCTTCATGTTAGAGAGATGCCCTCGTCAAGCGCACGCTGCAGCAACACCGCAGCCGCGATTGCGTCATCGCGCTCCAGCTCACGGCGTCTGCGACGCTCGCGCAAAATCAGCTGCGCTTCTTGCGAGGTGTAACGCTCATCCACGAAATGTAAAGGCACACTCACGCGAGCACGCAGCGACTCAGCAAACGCGCGCACGCGCTCAGCTTGAGCGCTCTCGCGTCCGTCGGCGTGGTAGGGATAGCCTATTAACACAGCATCTACTTCGTACTCGCGCACTAGCGCGGCAATGCGTGACGCCGCGTCCTCGCGCTGGCGGTCAATGATGCACAGCGGGCGCGCGACAATGCGCAGAGGATCACATACAGCGACACCGAGGCGTCGATCGCCGACATCGAGCGCAAGCAGCCGCCCCATCATTGCACCTCCCGCAAAACGCGCGCTTCAATGCGCGTCACGATCCATGGCAGTCGGTTAGTGAGCCGCACAAACCAAGAGGGCTGAACCTCTATTTGCGGGCTGCGCGTGAGCGAAAAGCGACGAAGCAGCGTCACCTGCGCTTCAGCCAGAGTGAGACCTCGCACCAAACGGCGCACCTCGTTCGCGTCGATGTTAGCGCCTGCCAAGCCTTGAGCGTCCACGAAAAGCTGAGTCAGCGCCCCGGTTCCTTCCTCAGCAACCGCAGCGTCTACCGCAATTACATCAAGCAGCATGAACCCTTGGGGAACCTTGCGCTCCAGCGCGCGACGCGCGATCGCGTTCAAGTCTCTCGGATCCACAGCGAGTCCTGCGACTTGCAGGCGCATGTTCAGCGTGAGTTGATCGGCTTGCTCGGTGAGAAAGCGATCGAAGGTTTCATCTTGCACATCGGCGATGAACAACGTCTCAGGCAAAATGATCAAGCCACTGTTGATCACCTCAGGTTGCTCGCGCATTGCCGCCTCGGCACGTTCGAGCAGGCGACGCCGCAGAGCAGCACGCAGGCGGTTCATGTCTGCCTCGGTCACAGAGCGCACGGTGACGTTGCCGCCACCTTGCGTCGGTTCAGGGTTGCTGACGGTGACTGCCAGCGCCGCCACACCCTCTACGCGGTTGATCAGCCCAGCGCCCACGTTGCCTTGCGTTCCGGGCTCAAGCGCCTCGATGGGCGCCTCGGCACGACCCGCAGGCGGCACCTCGACCGCTTGTGTGACTAGGAAGCGGATTGGCACATTTGTGGCAGTGGTGCGCACCACTGTGTTTGTTGGCACCACATACGGAATCGTTAACAAATTGAAAAACACCACTTTACCCGTCGCCTTGAAGCGCGGCACATCCTTGCGCCCTGTGGCCTCCGTACTCATCTGCTCTTCGACGATCACGTCTATCCGTTGAGCAGGGACCACGCTTGAATCGAAATCCACTTGCGCGGCGCGTATATCCAACGTGACGGGCACAATGACATGCACAAGCTGGCTCGAGGCGTTCAGCGTGATGCGCGCGGAGGGTAGCCAAGCAAGCAGGAGCGCACCAACAGCAACAAGCGCGATCCCCGCAAGCGCCGCGCGCGCAAGGACACGCGCTCGACCGATAGGCGGTGGGAAGAAGCGATGCAGAGAATTCGGCGCAAAACGGCGCGGCGGCGCTTGGCGTTGCAGCGGTGAGACATGATCGGGCTGCCGCCACGGCAACGCCTTCGCAGATTCGACGTTCTCAAAAGCAGGCAATCCCACCTCGTTGGCAATGGCGCGCTGTTCATGCGATGGATGAACAACGGCAGCAAGCACACCGACGCGCTCTGCTGCGCGCTGCACCTGAGCAAACGCAAGCTCATCCCAGCGCAGCGACTCGGGGAAAACAAGGATGACGCGCGCTGCACGCGCCCACTCAAGGCGATCACACGCGCCTGCCGGCGATTCAGCGGGGTCGAGGTAGATGACCCGCCCTTCCATTACGCACTTGCGCGGCTCAGAGCCGCGTGGAGCAGTTGACGCGCTTTGTTAAGCGCGTCCGGCAGGCGCGAAGCGTCGCGCCCACTTCCCTGGGCAAGCGTCGCCTTGCCGCCGCCGCCGCCACCCACTATCGTTGCGATCTCGCGGATCAGCCGCGTGGCGTCCAGCCCTTTGTTGGCGAGATCTTGTGAACATGCCACGACCAAGGCTGGTTTGCCGTCGATAACAGCACCGAGCGCAAGCGCGCTGGTTGGATGTTGCGCGCGGAACCAATCGCTCATTTCGCGCAACAGCTCCAGCGATTCCACTTCTACTTGCGCCACCAGCATCATGGCGCCGTCAACGCGTTGCGCGCGCTGGGCGACCTCTGTGAAGCGCAGCCGAGCCAGCTCGCGCCGCGCCTGTTGGAGTGCGCGTTGCGTCTCGCCGAGCTGCTGCATCACGCGCTGCGCTTGCTCGACAAGGCGCTCGGGGTTGGTGTTCATCGCGCGCGCGGTCTCTGCCAAGACGCGCATCTGATGTTGCACAAACGCCAACGCGCTGTGCCCCGTGACAACCTCGATGCGGCGCACGCCAGCACTAAGTGCGCTCTCGCTCATGATGATCGCAGCGCCGATCTCGCCAGTACGCGCAACGTGCGTACCACCGCACAGCTCCATGCTGAATGGCTGACGCCCTGCTTGACCAATGCTCACAACACGCACCACATCGCCGTACTTCTCGGTAAAGAACGCCAACGCGCCGGCGCGGATCGCTGCTTCGTAGGGCATGTAGCTCACGGAAACTGGTAGGTCGCGCAAAATAGCATCGTTGAGCAGATCGCTCACTTGGCGCATCTCGTCGGGTGTCAGAGCGCTGTCGTGTGAGAAGTCAAAGCGCAGGCGATCTGGGGCTACCAGCGAGCCCTGCTGCTGCACGTGCGTGCCGAGCACAGCGCGCAAAGCGGCTTGCAGCAGGTGCGTGGCAGTGTGATTCCGCATGATAGCGTGGCGGCGTGCTTCGTCCACTTGCGCGACACAGCGATCGCCGACCACAGGTTCACCCCACTCCACCACTCCAACATGGACCACCAAGCCAGCGGCTGGCTTGCGCACATCTTTTACAGCGATGCACCATGCTGCCTCTGCGTCCGTCGCAGCCTGGGTGCGCGCACAGATCAAGCCGGTGTCGCTCACCTGCCCGCCGCTCTCAACGTAGAACGGCGTCTCGCGCAAGATCACTTCTACTGTCTCGCCCTTGACCACTCGGCTAGTACGCTCGCCGTCGCGCAGCAAACCCACGAGCTGCGTCTCAAGGTGCAGCGCCGTGTAGGGATCATGACGAACGCCTTCCTCAGGCAGCAATCCCTCCGATTTCAATGCAGCAAGTACGTCGCGATAGGCAGCTAAGCGCGCATAATCGCCTTCGAACTTGCTCTGTGAGGCTGCCCGCGCCAATACCTTCGCGCGTTCGCGCGCAGCGTTGAAGCCTGCCTCGTCCACATGCAAGCCTCGCTCGCGCGCCTCATCGCGCACAATCTCGAACGGCAAGCCGTAGGTGTCGTAGAGCTTGAATGCAGCCTCGCCAGCGATGGTGTTGGGATCACCGGCGCGGAAGGCGCTGCCATCTGCGAGCATCGCGTTCAACCGCTCAAGCCCAGCGTCGAGCGTGCGTGCGAAATGCTCTTCTTCGCGGTAAATCGTGTGCACGATGTGCTCACGGTGCTGCGGCAGCTCCGTGTAGTAGTCGCCCATCTTGTCAATGACTGCCTCGGCGACGGCGTACAGGAACGGTTCGTTGAGACCGATCTTGCGACCGAAGCGCATGGCGCGGCGCATGATCATGCGCAGCACGTAGCCGCGCCCCTCTGGACCTGGCAGCACGCCATCGCCGATCAAAAACGTTGCTGCGCGCGCGTGATCGGCAATCACGCGGTATGGCACAACATGCTCACGACGCTGCGCGTCGGTATGACCAGCAAGCGCCTGCACGCGGTCAAACAAATCGGTGAACAAGTCTGTGTCAAAGTTGCTCTCCACACCCTGCAGCAAACGCACGAGGCGCTCTAGCCCCATGCCAGTGTCCACGCCTTTGCGTGGCAGCGGCGTGAGCGTGCCATCTTCTTCGCGGTTGAATTGCATGAAGACGAGATTCCACACCTCGGAAGTGCGCTCCTCGGGATCGTTGTCGTTGTTCACCCACTTTGCGTCGTTGTCGCGCAGGTCGCCAGTGTAGATGTGAATCTCGCTGTTTGGTCCGCAAGGACCCGTCGGACCCATCGCCCAGAAGTTGTCCTTCTCGCCAAAGCGCAGGATGCGCGAGGGGCTGATGCCGTGTTTCTTCCAAAGCTCGAAGGACTCGTCATCGTCCTCGTAGATAGTGAACCACATGCGCTCGCGCGGAAAGCCATATTCCTTTTCCAACAGCTCTAGCGCGAACGCCATAGCTTCTTCCTTGAAGTAGTCGCCGAACGAGAAATTGCCCAGCATTTCGAAGAAGGTGTGATGGCGACGGGTGTAGCCGATGTTCTCGAGGTCGTTGTGCTTGCCGCTGACGCGCATCACTTTCTGCACAGTGACGGCGCGCGTGTAGTCCCGCTGCTCCAAGCCGAGGAAGACGTTTTTGAACTGATTCATGCCGGCGTTGGTAAAGAGCAGCGTGTTGTCACCGTAGGGGATCAGCGATGAAGAGGGCACATGCCGATGCCCCTGACGAACGAAGTAATCCACGAAGATCTGACGCACCTGCTTGCTGAGCATTGGGACTAGGATTATAGTTGTGGGGCTGCTTTCGAAGGGATTACACTAAGAGGCATGAATCCAAGCGCGCGCCGTGTGTTGGGCGCCGGCTCCGTCGCTGCGATAGTAACTCTACTTGTGTGGCAGATCTTCGATCCAATGGGAACAGGAAGCGAACCTTTGCAATCACCCATCGACTCGCCTGTGCTGCCGACCCCAACTCCATCCCTACCACCGACGCTAATCCCTACCGCTAGCCCAACTCCGTCCCCGCTCCCAACACCAACCCCTACTATCAGTCCAACGCCATCGCCCACAACCACCCCGCCGCTGAGCGCGACCTTCACGCCCACTTCCACAGGAGAGCCGAACACGCGCGCCACTTCTGAGGCGGTGATCGCGACCATCACTGCGCTGGCAGCAACCCCTACCTATCCCCCCACACCGACTCCGCGCCCAAGTGCACGGCGCATTGGCGCTGGCGGAGCCGTTTCACTTTCGCCCACGCCAGTTGCCGACGGGATCGTGCTCACGGCGCTCTCGCGGACAGCTTACGCAGGTGGAGCTGCGTCCTTGGCTGTGCGCACGCGACCAAACACAGTGTGCACACTTGAGGCGCGCGATAATCAGACAGGTCGCGCGCTCGAGGTGCCTGGTGCGACGCGACGCGCCGGTAGTGACGGCAGCGTAGCGTGGATTTGGGCAATCCCAGCCGATCAGCCAGCCGGCAGCCTGACGGTGCGCGTGCAGTGTGAATCAGCAGGTGAAGCAGTGGCAATAATCACCGTGAGTCGGTAATGCGGAGCATAGGCATGGGCGTTCAGCTTGATTTGTTTAACGTGCGCGCAATACGGCGCGACTTTCCGATCTTGCAACAACGCGTGAATGGCAAACCAGTCGTGTTCCTCGACAGCGCAGCGTCTTCGCAAAAGCCGCTGCAAGTGCTGGAAGCCATGGAGCGCGTCTACCGCGAGGCATACGCAAATGTGCACCGTGGCGTGTACACCTTCAGCGAGGCAGCAACGGCTGCCTACGACGAGGCACGCGCAAAGATCGCGCGCTTCATCGGCGCGCCCTCTGCCGAGCAGATCGTCTTCACGCGCAACGCGACCGAGGCGCTCAACCTGCTAGCCTACGCCTACGCGCGCGCATTCCTTCGCGAAGGAGACGAGATCATCATCACCGAGTTGGAGCACCACGCCAACTTTGTGCCTTGGATGGTGCTGGCGCGCGAGCGCAATGTGACGCTTAAGTTCATCCCCATCACGCCTGAGGGGCTGCTCGATCTCGACGCCTTCGAGCGCTTGCTCACTGAGCGCACGCGCATCGTGAGCTTTGCGCATGTCTCCAATGTGCTCGGCACGATCACCGATCCAGCGCCGATCATCGCGCGCGCCCGCGCCGTCGGTGCTGTGGTGATCGTGGATGGATCGCAGTCTGCGCCGCACATGCCAGTGAACGTGCAGGCGATGGATTGCGACTTCTTCGTCTTCTCCGGTCACAAGATGCTCGGCCCAACTGGGATTGGCGTGCTCTATGGCAAGCGCGAGCTGCTTGAAGCAATGCCGCCTTTCCTCACGGGCGGCGACATGATCAGCTACGTGGGCTTCGACACGGTGCGCTGGAACGACGTGCCGCTTAAGTTTGAAGCAGGCACGCCGGCGTTCGTCGAAGCCATCGGCCTTGGCGCAGCCGTGGACTACCTCAGCGCGCTGAGCATGGAGGCAGTGCGCGCCCACGAGCAACACGTCACCGCCTATGCGCTGGAGCGCTTGAGCGAAGTAAGCGGCGTGCGTGTGTTTGGGCCTGAAGATCCACGCCGCCGCGGGGGCGTGGTCACGTTCACTGTTGACCGCATTCATCCGCACGACCTTGCTTCGCTGCTTGACCAGCAAGGGATCGCCATTCGCGCTGGGCATCACTGTGCTCAACCGCTTCATCAACGGCTCGGCGTCAGTGCCACAGCGCGTGCAAGCTTCTACATCTACACCGAAACCGAGGAGATCGACGCGCTTGTAGAAGGCATCGAGCACGCTAAGCGCGTGCTGCGCGTATCGTGAGCAGCGCGCTCGCCTACAGCTAAAACACGAAGCGCAAAGCCATGTCCGACTTCTACCGCGAGCACATCCTCGATCACTACGAGAACCCGCGTCACCACGGCACGCTCGCCGATGCCGACTTCTCGCATGAAGAGAGCAACCCACTCTGCGGCGATCGCGTGCGCATTGATGTGAAGCTCAGCGAGGACAAGACGCGCATCGCAGATGCAGCGTTCAGCGGCGACGGCTGCATCATTAGCCAGGCTGCAACCTCGATGCTGCTGGAGAGCGTGATGGGCTGGCGCGTTGACGATGTGGAGCAGCTTGACCCGCAGCACGTGCTCTCGCTGATTGGCGTGCCGCTCACGGCGAATCGCGTGAAGTGCGCTCTGCTCGGGCTGAAGGTGCTCAAAACCGGCATCAAGCTGTGGAAGCTCGAACGGGCCCATAGATCGCGCTGACCCATTCAGCTCGATGCGTTACCTCGTCCTCTCCGACATTCATGCAAATCTCGCCGCCTTCGAGGCAGTGCTGCGCGACGTGAAGCATCGCCACGTTGGATACGATGCGATCTGGTTCCTCGGCGACCTAGTCGGCTACGGACCTGAGCCGAACGAATGCGTGGAACAAATGCGCGCGCTCGCGCCAGCGGTGTCACTTGCTGGCAATCACGATTGGGCAGTGCTTGGGAAGATAGACGTGGCTGCGTTTCACGATCTTGCCGCGGATGTGGTGAATTGGACGCGCGAGGTGCTCACCGCGGAGAACCGCGCCTATCTCCAAGATCGCCCAACCCAAGCTACGGTTGACGATTTTCTGCTCGTGCACGCCAGCCCGCGCGAGCCGGTCTGGGAGTATGTGCTCGACCCCGCAACCGCCCTCGCCAACTTCGCCGTCATGGGCACTCCGTATGCTCTAGTCGGTCACTCGCACCTACCTCTGCTTTTCGTCACCAACCCTGCGCAGCCCAAGGAAAGACCGCGCGCTTTCCTTGTTTCGCCCAACACTTCCATCTTTCTGCGATCCGGGCTGCAATACATCCTGAATCCCGGCAGCGTCGGTCAGCCGCGCGATCAAGACCCGCGTGCCGCTTACGCAGTGCTGGACACCGAGGCGCGCACCTGGACGCTATACCGCACAGAGTACCCCGTGCAACACACGCAGGCGAAGATGCGCGCGCTTGGCTTTGCAGAACCCCTGATCGTGCGTTTGCAGCTTGGACGTTGAAGCGCAACGCCTTCAACATGGCGGACAAGATGCGGCTCGACATGTTGTTGGTGGCGCGCGGTTTGGCAGAGAGCCGCGAGTGGGCGCAGCGCCTCATCCGCGCTGGCGAAGTGCGCGTCAACGGTCAGGTTGTGTTGCAGCCAGCTCAGCGCGTGGACACTGATGCACAGCTTGAGATCGAGCAGCCGCCGAAATACGTCTCGCGCGGTGGCTACAAGCTCGAGGCGGCGCTTGCGCACTTTGGGGTGAACCCGAGCGGTTTGGTGTGCGCTGACGTGGGCAGCAGCACAGGTGGGTTCACCGATTGCCTTCTACAGCACGGCGCAGCGCGCGTGTATGCCATTGACGCAGGCACGCATCAGCTCCATTGGCGTTTGCGCAACAATCCGCGCGTGGTGCTGATGGAGCGCACCAACGCACGCTACCTCGATGCTCTACCCGAGCCCATCGACCTTGCCACAGTGGACGTCTCTTTCATCTCGCTCACGCTGATCCTGCCTCAAGTGTTCAAGTGGCTGCGCGAGCCCAGCGGGCGCGTGATCGCATTGATCAAGCCCCAGTTCGAAGCAGGTCGCGAGCAGGTAGGCAAGGGCGGCGTGGTGCGCGATCCCCAAGTGCACCACGCGGTGATCGAGGCGCTGCGCGCGTTCGTCGCGCGACACGGTTGGCACATGCAAGCGGTGATCCCCTCGCCGATCCTCGGCGCAGATGGGAACCAAGAGTTCCTCGCATTCATCACGAAACCCTAGCCGCACGCATTTAAGCTCTGCATAACCTCAGGAGGCAACAATGAGCGCGATGAGTGCCATAGGTGTTGTGGTGTCCGACCTAGAAGGCACGTTGACGAGTGGTGAGACGTGGCGCGTGATCGGCACATTTCTCGAGGAACACGGACGTGGCAGCGCGTATCGAAGGTTGGTGTATGCAGGCTTCCCGCTCATTGCGCTTTCGCGCCTTGGGTTGGTCAACAGTCAGCGAGTGCGTGAGCAGTGGTTCGTGCGCATGACGCGCTTGTTGGCAGGTCTGGACCAGTCCGCCATCGGCGATTTGGTCGAGCGCGTGGTTGAAAGCATGTGGGCAAACCGTCGCGAGGCAGTCGTGCGAGAGCTGGAAGCACATCGCCAACGCGGCGCGCGGTTGATCATCGCTTCTGGCGCCTACCAGCTCATCGCCGACGGCTTCGCGCAGCACTTGGGCGGCGAGGGCGTCGGCAGCTTGCTAGAGTTCGACAGCTCCGGCTGCGCCACTGGGCATCTCGTCGGCGAGGTTATGACTGGCGCGGCGAAGGTAAGGCGCGTGCAGGAGCGGATCGACGGGGCGCGCATCCTTGCCGCTTACGGCGATACGGAGGGCGACATTCCTTTGCTCAGCCTCAGTGAGCAACCAGTAGCCGTGTGTCCCGATCGGGTGTTGAGGCGTGTAGCCCTCGCGCGCGGCTGGCGCATCCTCGACGCATAGTGGGTGCTACTTGAAGCCGCTGCCTGCAGCAAACACTAGGGGTGTCGGCGCGGCGAATGTGATCGCCAGTGGTCCTGCGCCACGCCGAGCAAGCCAGTCGGCGTCTGGAGAGCCAGCGCTGGGCTGATGCAACCACACGCTGCATCCCGCGAGGTGATACACGCGCGCATTGGGTAGCTCCTCTGGCTTGCCGAGGAGCACATCGAAGGCAGGCTGCGCTGCATGGAGATCAAGCACACCGATTCGCACCTGAGCGATGCCGCGTGCGGCATTCGCGTGAAGCGCGCCGTTGCCATGCGGCACGCGTAGCTCCCGCGGCGTGAGGTCTTCGATGAGGAACGGCAAGCCGAGGTCACCGCGCTCAGGGAACGAGGCTCTCCAGCGCAAGACGACGCCATCTGGGCGCATGCGCCCGCCTTCAGTGGGTTCGGTGAAAGCAACACCCAACGCGCGCAGTTGTTGCACCGTGTGCAGAAGCGGCGAGGCGCAGAAGCATATATCGATCAGCCCCCAGAAGTTGCGGTATCGCGCCCAACGATGCGACGGGTTGGGGACGCGGAAAGCGATCAACTCGACGTAGCTTCCGTCGGCGAAACCGATCAGCGCGTTGTGCGTCTGACCATCTGCGTGTATGCCGCCCGGCGTCACCGTGAAGCCGTGCGCTGCCCACTCATTCTCTGCGCTTTCGAGGTCAGCGACAAGCACAACTACGTGGTCGAGGCGCATGGACATGTTCGAACGCAGCGTCATCAGAACAGCCCCTCCACTGACAAGTAACGCTCACCGGTATCGTAGCAAAAGGTGAGCACGCGCTGACCGCTGGGGAGCTCCAAGAGCTTTTTGCGCACGGCAGCCAGCGAAGCGCCTGACGAGATGCCCACAAAGATGCCCTCTTCGCGCGCGCAGCGTGCCGCCATTTCATAGGCTTCCTCTTTCGTCACCGTGACCACTCCATCGAGCACAGCAAGGTTGAGGTTTTTCGGGATAAAGCCGGCGCCAATGCCTTGAATCGGATGCGGACCGGGCTGCCCACCGCTGATCACCGGCGAAGCTGCCGGCTCAACCGCGAACACCTTGAGCTGTGGCCAATGCGCCTTAAGCACTTCGCCCACACCGCTGATATGCCCGCCTGTGCCAACGCCGGTGATCAACACGTCGATCCCCTCGGGGAAGTCGCGCAGGATCTCGTGGGCGGTTGTCTCGCGGTGGACTGCGACGTTGGCAGGGTTTTCGAACTGTTGCGGCATCCAGGCGTTGGGGATCTCGCGCAGCAGCTCGTAGGCGCGCGCAATGGCGCCTTTCATGCCCTTCTCACGCGGCGTCAACTCAAACGTCGCGCCATACGCAGCCATGAGCTTTCTGCGCTCAACGCTCATGGATTCCGGCATGACGAGGATGAGGCGATAGCCTTTCACCGCGCACACCATCGCCAGGCCGATGCCGGTGTTGCCGCTGGTCGGCTCGATGATCACCGTGTCTTTGTTGATCACACCACGACGCTCAGCGTCCTCGATCATCGAAAGCGCAATGCGATCTTTGATGCTGCCGCCGGGGTTGGCGCGCTCGAGCTTCATCCAGACTTCATGCGTATTACCGAACAAGCGATTAAGGCGCACATGAGGTGTGTTGCCGATAGTCTCAAGGATGGTGTTGACACGCATGGTGGCTCCTTCAACTCAAATGCTGGGATACCAGCGCAGAAAAGCTTCGTCGGTGTCGGCATCTTCGCGCGGCTTGACTTGCACCTCGGCGCGGTGATACACCACGGAGTAGGGCGGCACGCTTTCGGTCAGCCACACGTTACCGCCGATGATGCTGTGGTGACCGATCACCGTCTCGCCACCGAGGATAGTGGCGTTGGCGTAGATCACCACATCGTCCTCGATGGTGGGGTGACGCTTGCTGCGCGCGAGCGCCTTGCTCACGCTGAGCGCGCCTAACGTCACGCCCTGGTACAGCTTCACGCGATTGCCGATCACCGTCGTCTCGCCGATCACAACGCCAGTGCCGTGGTCAATGCAAAACGAGTGACCGATCTTCGCGCCTGGGTGAATATCAATGCCTGTGCGCTGATGCGCGATCTCGCTCAGCATGCGCGGGAAGATCGGCACTTGGCGCTCGAAGAACCAGTGCGCGATGCGATGGGCAGCGATCGCGCACAAGCCGGGGTAGGTGGCGATCACCTCCTCGAGGCTGCGCGCAGCAGGATCGCCTTCGTAGATCGCCTGCGCGTCGAGCCAGAGCAGACGCGCAATTCGTACCAACGGCGCGTCGAAGAACTGCGCGGCAAGCGCGGCGGGATCGGCTTGTCCATCGCGCTGCAGCGGGCGCAGTGCATGATGAAGCGCATCTGAAGCAGCCTCGAGGTGGCAGCGCGCGTCCTCTGCAGTGCACGACTCAGCGTAGCCAACGATGTTGGGAAAAATAGCGCGCAGGGTCTCATCGAGGAAACGCTCAGCTTGAACGCGATCGGGTAGCGCGCCACAATTCACGCGTCGCTCTGCTGCAAGCGCTTGCGCCAACGTAGCTAACTCCACCTCCGCTTCACCTCCAAAAAAGTTGGGATTGCCTCATGGGCAATCCCAACGATGTGTCCGCGCGTCGTCGTGGGCTTCGCGGTCACGCTTTGATGACACCGTGCTTCAGCGCTGCGTGCGCTGCCGCCAGCCGCGCGATCGGCACGCGGAATGGCGAACAGCTCACATAGTTTTGCCCAATTTGGTAGCAGAACTCGATGGTTGCGGGGTCGCCGCCATGCTCGCCGCAGATGCCCACTTCTAGCGTCGGGCGTGTCTTGCGCCCCTCCTCAACCGCCATCTTCATCAGACGACCCACGCCGTCCTTGTCAATGGTCTGGAACGGGTTGAACGGCAGGATGCCCTCTTCGACATACTTCAGCAGGAAGGAGCGCTCAGCGTCATCGCGGCTGTAGCCGAACGTCATCTGGGTGAGGTCGTTGGTGCCGAACGAGAAGAACTCCGCCATCTGCGCGATCTCCCCGGCGGTCACCGCAGCGCGCGGGATTTCGATCATCGTGCCGAACTTGTACTTGATTTTCACGCCGCGCGCGTCCATGACCTCCTTTGCGACCTTTTCCAGTTCTGGCTGCACGCGCTTGAGCTCATTCACGTGCCCAGTGAGCGGGATCATCACCTCGGGGATGGGCTCATAGCCTTCCTGCTTGACGTTGCAGGCCGCCTCGAAGATCGCGCGCACCTGCATCGCGATCAAGCCAGGGATGGTGATGCCCAGGCGAATGCCACGCAACCCCATCATCGGATTTTGCTCGTGCATCTGGCGCACAGCATCGAGCAGCGCGCGCTTGTGCTCGTACTCGGCGCGCTCTGCGTCGCTCAGCGGCTCATACTGCTGCTTGGTCTCCAAGCGCGTCACATCACGCAGGAGCTCTTCCATCGAGGGCAGGAACTCGTGCAGCGGCGGGTCAATGAGGCGGATCACTACGGGCAAGCCGCTCATCACGCGGAACAGCCCCTCGAAGTCGCTGCGCTGGAACGGCAGCAGCTCATCGAGCGCCTGCTGCTGCTCCTCGGGCGTCTTGGCGAGGATCATGCGCTGCACGATGGGCAGGCGATCGGTCTCGAAGAACATGTGCTCGGTGCGGCACAAGCCAATGCCCTGCGCCCCATACGCCCGCGCCCGCTCGGCATCCTTCGGGTAGTCGGCGTTTGCCCACACCATCAAGCCGCGCGTGGGCTTGCCGTCGCTGCCGAGGCGCGTCTTGCGCGCGCTGATCTCGTCTGCCCACTTCAGCAGCGTCACGAGATCCTCTTGCTCTTCAAACGAAGGGCTGACAGTGGGCAGTTGACCGATGTAGGTTTCACCTTTGCCGCCGTCGAGCGAGACCCAATCGCCTTCGCGCAGCAAGTGACCATTGGCGCTGACGGTGCGCTCGGTGAGGTCGATCTGCAACGCGTCGGCGCCGACCACGGCGGGGATGCCAAATTGGCGTGCCACTACTGCCGCATGCGAAGTAGCACCTCCGCGCGCGGTGAGGATGCCCTTCGCCACCACCATGCCGTGCACGTCGTCGGGCTTTGTCTCAGGGCGGATCAGGATCACGTCTTTGCCTTCGTGTGCCCAACGCTCAGCAGTATCGGCGTCGAACACCAGCATGCCCACTGCAGCGCCCGGCGAGGCATTCACGCCTTTGGCAAGGAAGCGCCCCTCGTTCTTGGCAGCCTCGACGGCTTTCTCATCGAACTGTGGATGCAGCACGAAGTCCACATCGGCGGTGGAGACGCGCAGCACCGCTTCTTCTTTGGTGATGAGCTTTTCCTTCGCCATGTCCACGGCGATCTTGATCGCGGCCTTAGCGGTGCGCTTGCCGTTGCGCGTCTGCAAGATGTAGAGCTTGCCACGCTCGATGGTGAACTCGATATCCTGCATGTTGCGGTAGTGCTTTTCGAGCTTCTCACAGATCTTGACGAACTGCTTGTAGGTCTTCGGCATCTCCTCCGCCATCTGTTCGATCGGCTTCGGTGTGCGGATGCCTGCAACCACATCCTCGCCCTGTGCGTTGACGAGGTATTCGCCATAGAGGCGCTTCTCACCCGTCGCAGGATCGCGCGTGAAGGCAACACCGGTGGCGCTGTCCTCGCCCATATTGCCGAAGACCATGGTCACCACGTTGACCGCCGTGGGCAGGGTGCTCTTCCAGCCCATCTGCTTGGCGTAGGTGCGCGCTTTGTGACCAGTGGCGCTGCGGAAGACGGCTGCGGCGCATTCTTTGAGCTGCTGGTAGACGTCTTGCGGAAACTCGCGCCCCGTCTCCTCTTTGATCACTTGCTTGAAGATCGAGACCAACTCCTTGAGGTCTTCAGTAGTGAGGTCGGTGTCGTATTTGTAACCGCGCTCGGCTTTCATGTGCTCCATCGGTTCATCGAACTTCTCGTCGGGGATGCCGAGCACAGTGCTGCCGAACATCATCAGCAGGCGGCGATAGCTATCCCAAGCGAAGCGCGGGTTGCGCGAGGCTGCCGCAAGCTCCTCCACTGTCTTGTCGTTCAAGCCGACGTTGAGCACGGTTTCCATCATGCCGGGCATGGACTCTCTGGCGCCTGAGCGCACGGAGACCAGCAGCGGCATCTTGCCTTTCGCGCCGCCGCCGAAGACCTTGCCGGTCTGTTTCTCGATCACCTTCATCGCCGCCAGCGCTTGCTGCCAGATCTCATCGGGGATCTTGTTGCCGGCTTTGACGAAGGCATCGCAGGCTTCAGTGCTGATGGTGAAGCCGGGCGGCACAGGCAAGCCGGCGCGCGTCATGTCGAACAAGCCGGCGCCCTTGCCGCCGAGCAGCTCGCGCAATTCTTGCCACGTCTTAGCGACCTTGCTCACGCCCTTCTCATCACTGAAGAGGAACACCCACTGCTTCTTCGCAGTGGTCGCTTTGCCGTTAGTCGCCTTGCCGTCCTTTGCGGCAGGGCGCGATGCAGGCTTGCGGGTTGCAACTGTTTTTGTGACCATGGTTGACTCCCTAAGAACGTGCGCGCACACGTGCTGCGCAAGCGTCGTTGCGTCGTTTCTCGAAGCTTGATTGTACGGGATAGCGCAAGTCTTGCGCTCCAGAATAGCATGCTGTGCACCCGCAGCGCACCCGTCACTCGGAGAGCAGCGACACCCACTACTCGGGCAGGCGCATACTCTGGCTGGACTGTGCGCTCCGCGAACCACCATCATCGCTACAGCGCTCCTGGTAGTAGCGACGTCCTGCCTCGGTGATCTCCCATATGCCTGCGGGTGAGTCGCTGCGCAGCAATCCTTCTTGCTTCATCTTGCTGCGTTCCCACTTTGCAGCCACTTTCCACACGAGATCGCGACCGCTGGACACAGGGGCAAAGTCGTATGTGGACAAGCGGTTACTTATCTGCGAATACACCACATCGAGCACTTGGCGGACAGTGCCCTTGCCACCCAGCTGAACGAGCGCACGCAGAATGGGGCAGCGATACGCCGACTGAGGAGTTCGCTTCCCTCGTGGCACCACTTTGCGCGCAGCAAGCAGTAACGTCCCGTCCTCTCGGCGGTGGGCAAGCATTGGAAACTCTTGCACCAACACTTGCGCCTCGTTACGCAGCGTGTTCGCTTTCTCTTTAAACGCCTGCAAACTCTCTCGCAAGCGCACAACCTCGTCAAAGCTCACCTCGGACGCACCAGTGAACGCCTGTTTAGCAATCTCCGAGGCATCGCCAATCGTCGTCTCCACCGCGTGCAAAAGCTGATCCAGCGCAGCCAGCAGCAACGGCTTCGGCTTACCCTCGCTTGTCGATGGCGATTGCCTGCGGAGCAGCGCCTTATCGAGCCTTTGGATGACCTCGTCTGGGCTAGGAGTCGAGTGTAAGGGGAGCGCGAGCTCAGCCAGCCAAGCGTCGTTGTGCGTTAGAGGAGGCAGCTTTGAGCGATGCTCGCTCGTCCTCCAGCGCCAGATGGCTTTCTCGTCGTCTTTAGTGCTGATGAACACCAGCAAAGGATGAGAGAGGGTGCGGCGCGCGATAGCCACGTGGACCTTTCGGCGAAGAGGACGGCTAAGAGTGAGCTGATCACCAATCACTCCATACGCGATGACCCAGCCTGCCTGTGCAAGAGGATGCGCTTCAATTCGATGCTCGCCCAAACTAAATGTGAGCGGCGCACTGTTTCTCGCTGTGTCCCAATGCAAGGACTCCGTGAAGTAACGGCGGAGTGAATCCAGGAGCACCATATGCTTTGCCCTCCTATTGTGCATAAGCTTGGAGTTAAGCGCCACGTCAACGCCTGCATCGTCGAGAAGATCGGCGCCGGCATCGCTGCTCCCTTCCTCGCCGCTTCCCGCGCTCCCAAGTAGCGCTATAATCATCGTTGCGATGCAGCGACCAGTGCGCGACCGTCGTCGTAGAGCACCTGCGTGTGTGCCGGGTGCGATCGAGCCGACACGCGCTAAGGTCGCGTGAGCAGCGATGGCGACATCTACGCCCCCGACACACACGTGTCGGGGGCTTTTTTGTTGAGGTGCTATGAACGACTCCGTAATCCACATTGGCATCTTCGGTGCCACTGGCTACACGGGCGCCGAGCTAGTGCGTTGGTTAGCACGTCATCGCCGCGCGCACATCGTCTTCGCACACAGTGAAAGCAACGCTGGCGCCAAGCTCAGCGACGTGCTCCCTGTGCCCTTCGATCTGCCGCTCGTCGCCGCTGACGACGCGCCTCTCCACAAGGTGGACGTCGTGTTCTCGTGTTTGCCTCACGGCGCAAGCGCAAGCATGTGCCAGCGCGCGCTCGAAGCTGGCGCGCGCGTGATTGATCTTTCCGCTGACTTCCGGCTGCGCAGCACGAGTGCCTATGCGCAGTGGTATGCTCACGAGCACCCCGCGCCCCACTTGCTCGCTGAAGCAGTGTATGGTCTGCCAGAACGCTATCGCACGCGCATCCGCAATGCGCGCTTGGTTGCCAACCCAGGCTGCTACCCAACCAGCATCGTCCTCGGCGTGCTGCCGCTCCTAGAAGCCGAGGCGCTTGCAGAGCCGCTGGTGATCGCCGACAGCAAGAGCGGTGTGAGCGGCGCTGGGCGCAAGCCCACACTCAGCACGCACTTTGTTGAGGTCAACGAGTCACTCGCGCCGTACAACATAGGTCACGTGCATCGCCACGTGCCAGAGATCGAACAAGAGCTGAGCGCTGTCTGTGGTTCAGCAGTGAAGGTGTGGTTCAGTCCTCACCTGCTGCCGATCTCGCGCGGGATGCTGAGCATGATCTATGTGCGCCTCACGCCCGAAGCGTCGTGCGACCATTGGCAGCAGCGCTATGCCCAGCGCTACGCTGAAGAGCCCTTTGTGCGCGTGTTGCCGCAAGGGCAGATCAGCACCATTGCCCACGCTGCGCACACCAACTACGCGGTGATCTCTGTGCACCACGTCGCCGACCTGCCGGGTTGTCTGCAGATCGTCTCATGCATCGACAACCTCGTGAAAGGTGCAAGCGGACAAGCGATCCAAAACATGAATCTGATGTTCGGCTTCGACGAAACGGAGGGCTTGCAATGAGCGCGCGCATGCACGTAGTAAAGGTCGGCGGCAACGAACTCGACGATGCGTCATTCGTCGAGACATTCGCTGCAGCGGTGGCAACGCTGCATCAGCGCAACGAGCAAGTAGTCATCGTGCATGGGGGCGGCAAAGCGCTCACAGACTTGCTCAACGCGCTCAACATACCCACGCGCTTTGTGGACGGTTTGCGCGTCACCGACGCGCCCACGCGCGACGCTGCGTTGATGGTGCTGAGCGGCTTGACCAACAAGCGGCTGGTCGCTGCGCTACAAGCGCACGCGCTCGACGCGCTCGGCGTGAGCGGCATTGATGGCGCGCTTGTGCGCGCCGCACCGATCAACGAGGCGCTGATGTTCGTCGGAAAGCCCACCCAGGTGCGCACCGAGAGACTGCGTGCCCTTCTCGCACAGGGCTGGCTGCCCGTGATCGCGCCTGTGTCGCTTGGCGAGGACGGCGCTATCTACAACGTGAACGCCGATCACGTCGCAAGCGCAATCGCAGCCGCGCTCAGCGCCGACTTGCTCACCTTCGTGACCAACGTCGCCGGCGTTCTGGACAGTGGTGGCGTCTTACTGCCGCGCCTCACCCGTGAACAAGCAGAGGCGCTCATTGCGCAAGGCGTGATTCGCGGTGGCATGATCCCCAAAGTGCGCGCCGCGCTGGAGGCGCTTGCGTTCGGCGTCGCGCGTGCCCGCATTACGAACGTGATCGGTCTCACCCGCGATCTAGGCACGACCTTTGAAAGCGTGTAAAACTTTTGCTTCGCTCACCGTCCAAGGAGTTGATTCACCATGTCACGCATTCTGCAGTCGCTTCCAAAAGGCGAAAAGATCGGCATTGCGTTCAGTGGCGGGTTAGACACCAGCGCTGCCGTCACATGGATGCGCGAGAAAGGCGGCATTCCTTACGCCTACACCGCAAACCTTGGTCAACCTGACGAACCAGACTACGAGGAAATCCCCAAGCGTGCGCTGCGCCACGGCGCAGAGAAGGCAGTGCTGGTGGATTGCCGACGCCAGTTGGTGTTGGAGGGGTTCGCCGCCATTCAATGCGGCGCGTTCCACATCAGCACCGCTGGCAAGACATACTTCAACACCACGCCGCTCGGCCGCGCCGTTACTGGCACCATGCTGGTCAACGCCATGAAGGACGACGGCGTGAACATCTGGGGCGATGGCAGCACCTACAAAGGCAATGACATTGAGCGCTTTTACCGCTACGGGCTGCTGGTCAACCCCAATCTGCGCATTTATAAGCCCTGGCTCGATCCAGAGTTCGTGCGCGAGCTGGGCGGTCGCAAAGAGATGAGCGAGTGGTTGGAAAAGCGCGGCTTCAAATACAAGATGCCCGCCGAGCGCGCTTACTCCACCGACGCCAACATCCTCGGCTGCACACACGAGGCGAAACACCTCGAGTACCTGGACACCAGCGCTTACATTGTTGAGCCAATGATGGGCGTGAAATTCTGGGACCCGAGCGTGCGCATCGAGCCAGAGATCGTTAAGGTCACGTTCTACGAGGGCGTGCCTGTGGAGATCAACGGGCGCGAATACCACGACCCTGTGGCGCTGATGACCGAGGCGAACAAGATCGGCGGGCGGCACGGGCTGGGCATGAGCGACCAGATCGAGAACCGCATCATCGAGGCGAAGAGCCGCGGCGTGTATGAAGCGCCGGGCATGGCGCTGTTACACATCGTGTATGAGCGCCTGCTCACCGCGATCCACAACGAGGCGACCATCGAAAACTACCGCATGATGGGTCGTCGCCTCGGGCGCTTGCTTTACGAGGGGCGCTGGTTCGACCCACAAGCCATGATGCTGCGCGAGAGCCTGCAGCGCTGGGTAGCGAAAGCGATCACAGGCACGGTGACCCTCGAGCTGCGCCGCGGCGACGACTACACCATCCTGAACACCACAGGGCCTCACCTCACCTATCACCCTGAGCGGTTGAGCATGGAGAGCGGCAAAGCCGAGTTCGGTCCGTTGGATCGCATCGGTCAGCTCACCATGCGCAACATGGACATCGCAGACAGCCGCGAGAAGCTCGAAGTGTATTTGCGCGCCGGCGTGATCAGCATGGAGGAGGGCGAAACGTTTGGGTTGCTGGATGTGCCGAAGCCCGCAACGCCCTTGCGCTCAGATGAGGAGGAGCGTCCCACAGAGCTGCTCAGCGATCTGGAGGGCTAACGTCGCACTGTCGCATGTCTGTTCGGATTCGCCCTGCCGTCCACGATGACGTGCCCGCGATTGCTGCGCTGATCGCGCACAACGCGCGCAAGGGCGGCTTGCTGCCGCGCAGCGAAGCAAACATCCGCGCACATCTCGGCAATTTCCTCGTCGCGGAGGACAACACAGGGCGCGTGGTGGGCTGCGGTTCGCTGCTGCCAATGAACACGACACTGGTCGAGCTGCGCTCGCTGGCTGTGGACGAGTCCGCGCGCGGCGGGGGCGTAGGGCAGAAACTGGTTGCAGCGCTTGTAGAAGAAGCACGGCGCCGGCAATTCGGCACAATCTTCGCATTGACGCGCGCCGTGCGCTTCTTCGAGAAATGCGGCTTCTCAGTTGCACCCAAGGAGTTCTTCCCCGAAAAGGTGTGGAGCGACTGCGTGCAGTGTCCGATGCTCGAGAACTGCGACGAGGTCGCCGTGATGATGCCTCTGCAGCCTGAACAAGCGCCGATCATCAACGCGCAAGTGCGCAATGAGGTGCTCGCCGCGGTGCGCGCCGGGCGCATTGCGCGCCGCGCCGTTAGCCGCGAGAACCGCATCCCGCTGGAGACTGTCACGCGCCTCAGCGCCGCCCCCGCTGCCCACGCCGATCGCGCAGCGCCGCGCGAAGTGCGCAAGGTCGTGCTTGCCTACACCGGCGGCTTGGATTCCTCAGCGTGCATTCCTTGGCTTATCGAGCACTATGGCTGCGAAGTGATCTGCTTTCTCGCGGACATCGGACAGCGCGAGGACTTCGAGGCGCTGCGGCAAAAGGCGCTGCGCATCGGCGCCAGCAGGGTCATCATCCGCGACTTGCGCGAGGAGTTCGCAAATGAGTACCTCTTCCCGTTGATCCAAAGCGGCGCAATCTACGAGCACAAGTATCTGCTCGGCTCGTCGATCTCGCGCCCGCTGATCGCCAAGCACCAAGTGGATGTAGCCATGCAGGAAGGCGCCGACGCCGTGGCGCATGGCTCGACCGGCAAAGGCAACGACCAGGTGCGCTTCGAGCTCAGCTACATGGCGCTCAACCCAAACTTGCGCGTGATCGCGCCCTGGCGCGAGTGGCACTTCAAAGGGCGACGCGACGTCTACGAGTATGCGCGCTCGCGCGGCGTGCCCCTCGGCGACTTTAACGATGACCTCTACACGCTCGACGAAAACCTGTGGCACTTCAACCACGAAGGCGGAAAGCTCGAGGACCTCGAGTATGAGCCCGAGGAGCACCTTTGGAAATGGACCAACGCTGTTGAGGAAACACCAGACGCTCCTGAGTACGTCGAGATCGAGTTCCTCAACGGCATCCCTAAGCGCCTCAACGGAGAAGCGCTCAGCGGCGCACAGCTCATCGAGCGCCTAAACGAGATCGGCGCCTTGCACGGCGTGGGGCGCGTGGACATCGTGGAGAACCGCTTGGTAGGCATCAAGTCGCGCGCGCTGGACGAAGCGCCTGCAGCTACCATCTTGCGCGCCGCGCACCAAGGGTTGGAGGAAATCACGCTCGACCGCGAGACGATGCACTTCAAGCAGATCGTCGCGCTCAAGTTCGCCGATTTGGTTTACAACGGTCAGTGGTTCACGCCGCTGCGCGACGCGCTCCAAGCCTTCATCACAGTGACGCAGCGCGACGTCACCGGCAGCGTGCGCGTGCGACTGTTCAAGGGCAACGTCATGGTCGTGCAGCGCAAAGCAACTTACTCGCTCTACCGCGAAGACCTTGCTACCTTCAATAACGATGAGGCATACGACCAGCGCAGCGCCGATGGCTTCATTCGGCTATTTGGGCTGCCGATGCGCGTGAAGGCGCAACTCGACCAACGCCGCGCGCAGCACAAGCCGCCGCCGCCCATGACGCCGGGAAGTGGACGCGAGTGACTTGCGCGCCGCTCACGCACACGTTACGCCCAGCGCACTCGTCTTGTGTGTTTTTCCGCCCCTCGCTAGAATTATTAGCGCCATGATCCGCATACTGGTGGTGGATGATCATCCCATGGTGCGCAGCGGCCTGAGCGCCCTGCTCTCGGTGTACGACGACCTAGAGCTGGTGGGCGAGGCAGCCAACGGCGCTGAAGCAGTGCGCCTGTGTGCTGAGTTGAAGCCCGACGTGGTGCTCATGGACCTCGTCATGCCTGAAATGGACGGCGCCACCGCCACGCGCTTGATCCGCGAGCAAAACCCTAACATCCACGTGCTGGTGCTCACCAGCTTCAAAGAAGAAGAGCTGGTGCAAAATGCGCTGAAAGCGGGCGCAACTGGCTACTTGCTGAAAAACGTCACGGCTGATGAGCTTGCGCGTGCCATCCGCGCCACGCACGCTGGCAAAGCCACGCTTGCACCCGAAGCAGCCCAAGCGCTGATCAACGCCGCTCATCACCCACCCTTCCCCGGCAATGAACTCACCGAGCGCGAGCGCGAAGTTTTAGCGCTGATGGTGGAAGGGCTGAGCAATCAGGATATCGCTAAGCGTCTGTTTGTCAGCCAATCCACGGTGAAGTTCCACGTGAGCAGCATCCTCTCCAAGCTCGCGGTAAGCAACCGCACCGAGGCAGTGGCGCTCGCAGTGAAGCACAAGCTGGTGTGACCGTTCGTGCGCATGCGCGCAGCCCTTCTCAATCGCAGCGTCGCGTAAGCGGCGACCACACGCTGCGCTCAATGGGGTTGTGCTGCTGTTTCATCAGCGCTCACTTCGAAAACGAGGAACTCGCGCCCATCGCACTGGCTGCCCTCGAAGAGGCGGTAGCGACCCTGCGGGAAGCGCGCCAACAAGTTGCTCAACGATCCAGCATCAGCTGGATGAAGCACGAAGACCGCCCTGCCCGGCGCCAGCGGCACCAGCGCGGCATCCGTTAACCCCACGCTTGCGCCAGCAACATTGTTGAAGCGGATGTCGCCCAGCCATACTCCTACAGCGCGGTGATCCACCCAGTGGGGATAACCCACGAGCCAAACATTCTGCCGCGGCACACCCCGCCCCAGCGCTTCACGCATCACCTGCGCAATATCGCTGGCATTTTGAGCGCGCGGGCAGTACTGCGCTGGGTAGTCCACGAACACGCGCTGCGCGTTCAAGGCGATCACGGCGGCGCTTATGCCGAGCACGACCAACCACGCCGCAAGGTGCGCCACGCGCCATCGCTGCGTAAGCTCTAGACCCCAGCCCAGCGGCACAGCGCAGAGCGTCATCACAAACGGCAGCGCGCCTAGTGTGCGAATGGCGCTGGGGTTCTCACGGGGAAATGCAAGACTAAGCGCTGAGGGCAGCAGCAAGATCGCGATCGCCAACACAACCAGCACACCCATGCGCCTCCACTTGCTCGACCCAATCACAAGCACAAGCCCAAGCACGAGCAATGCTCCAAGCAAGGGATCGAGCACAGGGCGATCGGGCAAGTTGGTGACCCACGTCTCGTCACGCGTGATGTGAAACATCAGCAGCGCGCGCCACATGTTGTCGGCGAAAATGAGCAACGGGTTGCCCTCGATGGGCTTTTCGGCTTCCGCGAGGCGCGTCGCTACGCGATAGAACACCATGTGCGGGCGCTCTAACGTATAACGCGCCAGCGGCAAGACCACTAGCCCCGCAAGCCAAAGGCTCACGCCAGCGTTCATCAGCAGTCGCTGTGCAAGCTCGCTGCTGCGTTGCACCCAGAGCTGCGCAGCGCGCGCCCCAATGAAGAGCGCGATCACCAGCGGCAACACACGCGCGGGGATGTAGCCCAGCAGCGCAAGACCCAGCGACAGCCCCAACGCGAGAAAGTCATTGCGCTTGTTAGTGCGCACTGCGCGCACTAGCCAGAACAGCACCCATGCCGCCATCGTGGTATGGATGCCGGCACGCAACCCGAAACGCTGCGCCAACACACCCCAGCTTGCTACAGCCGCAAACAGCGCCGCAAACATCGCTGCGCGCGCGCCAAACAGCATGCGCGCCAAGCCGTACACCGCTGGCAGCGAAAGCAGCCCCCACACTGCCGTGCCGATTTTGAGCGCCATGAAGTCCGGCGCAAGCGACCACGCACTGGGAAGCAGCCGACTCACGTGGATCAACGCCGCCGTCCAGTAGAACTGAAATGGCTCGCGCCCTGTGTTGCGCTCGAAAAAGATCGCAGTCCTGCCCTCAAGCACGTCGTGCACGTCCAAGAGCTTCTCCGCGTGGTCGCTGTTCATCTCGCGCGGATTCACGTCGAGTTGGTAGAAGCGAAACCAAGCGCCGATCAGCAACACCGCCAGCAGCACCAACCATTCACCACGCGCAAGCGCAGGTCGCCAATGCACAGGGCGATCGAGCAGCGCAACTGCGAAGGCGATCACGCTGATCCCCCACGCTGCCACGCCAAGCGGGCGGAAGGTGTTGTCGCTCGATTCAGCAAACGCCAGCCCTGCTGCCGATAGCGATACGATCAGCCCCACAGCACGCCACGAAGTCTGCGGAACACGCATGGCTGAGTTTCTGAATTTACTACCGCCCGATGAAGCGCGCCGACGCTGGTTGAGCGCGTTTGAGCACCAGACCAATGCGGAACGCATCGCCACCGCACAAGCGTTGCACCGCGTCACTGCCGAAGCCGTGCTCTCCCCTCACGCCGTGCCGTCATTCAACCGCGCGGAGGTTGATGGTTACGCTGTGCGCGCCAGCGACACCTATGCTGCGAGCGAAGGGCTGCCAGTCTACCTGCGCGTGATCGCCGAAGTGCCAATGGGCAAAGCGCCACTCTTCCATGTGCTGCCAGGGCAAGCCGCGCTGATCCACACTGGCGGCATGGTGCCGATGGGCGCGAACGCTGTAGTGATGCTGGAATACACCCAGCGCATCAGCGAAAGCGAGGTGGAAATCCTGCGCCCCGTTTCAGTCGGCGAGGGATTGATCCTTGCTGGTGAGGACATGGAGAAGGGTCAAGTTGTCGTGCCTGCGGGCATGCGCTTGCGCGCTTCGGAGATTGGCGCGCTCATGGCGCTGGGCATCACCGAAGTGCGCGTGGCGCGCAAGCCTTTGGTCGGCATTCTCTCCACTGGAGACGAGATCGTGCCGCCCGAGCGGAACCCAGAACCCGGGCAGGTGCGCGACGTGAACAGCTACACCATCGCCGCCGCCGTGCAGCAGTTCGGCGGCGAGCCGCTGCGCTACGGCATTGTGCCCGACGATCTCGAGGCGCTCCGCCGACGGCTGCTCGACGCGCTCGAGGCGTGCGACATGGTGGTGATCACTGCTGGCTCCTCCGCGAGCACACGCGACATGACCACCGAGGCGATCAACAGCCTTGGTGCGCCTGGGGTGCTCGTGCACGGCGTGAACACCAAGCCGGGGCGACCCACCATCCTCGGCGTGGTGCGCGGCAAACCCATCGCTGGCTTGCCGGGCAACCCTGTGAGCGCGTTAATCAACGCCTGGCTCTTCGTGAAGCCGGCACTGGAGCAACTGCAGGGGCTTGACCATCCGCGCCCAGCGCCGCTGACCCGCGCGCGGCTGCGCACCAATCTTGCCTCCGAAGCAGGGCGCGAGGACTGGTGGCCTGTGCGCTTGCACCGCGTCGCCAACGAGTGGGAGGCCGAGCCACTGCACTACAAGAGCAACCTGATCTTCAAGCTTGCCGAAGCTGATGGACTGCTGAGAGTGCCCGCTGAGGCGACGGGCTTAGAAGCCGGCGCGATCGCTGAGGTGATGGTGTGGGAGTGAACGCTTGATGGGTGTCTATCTGCGCGACATACCGTTGGACGAAGCCAAGCAGCGCTTCGAGGCTGCGCTTGCGGAAGCCCGCCTGAACGGCGTGCTTGGTGTAGAGCACATTCCGCTCGATGAGCACGCCCTCGGGCGCGTGCTCGCCGAGCCGATCTGGGCGCGCATTTCTTCACCTCATTACCACGCCTCGGCGATGGACGGCTTCGCTGTGCGCGCCGCCGACACCGAAGGCGCAAGCCCAACCGCGCCGCGCACGCTGCTTCTCGGCGATCACGTCGCGTGGGTGGACACAGGCGACCCGCTCCCCGACTGGGCCGATGCGGTGATCGCTATCGAGAACACCGAGCCGCTCGATGCGCAGGGCAACCCCGCCCCAGATCCGCGCCGCCCGCACGCGATTCGCATTCGCGCGGCTGCGCGCCCATGGCAAGCCGTGCGCCCTATGGGCGAGGACATCGTAGCGACCGAGCTAGTGTTGCCTGCAGGTCACACCTTGCGCCCTGCCGACCTCGGCGCTATCGCCGCTTGCGGGCACAGCACGGTGCCCGTCGCGCGCAAGCCACGCGTCGCCATTCTCCCTACTGGCAGCGAGTTGGTGCCAATCGGTCACGCGCCGAAGCGCGGCGACATCATTGAGTTCAACTCAGTGGTGCTCGCTGCTCAGGTGAAGCAATGGGGCGGCGAACCCACTCGCTTTCCCATCACGCCTGATGATCTCGAGCAAATCACTGCGCGCGTGCGCGAAGCCGCGCGTGATCATGATCTCGTGCTGCTGAACGCTGGATCCTCCGCTGGCAGCGAGGACTACTCAGCGCGCGTGGTGCAGCAACTCGGCGACCTGCTCGTGCACGGCATTGCGGTGCGCCCCGGTCATCCAGTGATCCTTGGAATGCTGCACGTCCACGGTCGACATGTGCCGATCATCGGCGTGCCCGGCTATCCTGTCTCTGCGGCGCTCACGGGCGAGATCTTCGTGCAGCCCCTGCTGGCACGGTGGCTTGGCACGAGCGCGCCCGAGCCGCCCACGCTCAAGGCACACCTCACGCGCAAACTTGCTTCGCCCGCAGGCGACGACGACTACGTGCGCGTCACGCTCGGCAAGGTGGGCGAGCGCTGGGTGGCGGCGCCGCTTTCGCGTGGCGCTGGCGTGATCACCTCGCTCGTGCGTGCCGACGGCATCCTCATCGTGCCGCGCGGACTGCAAGGCTACGAGGCAGACGCCGAGGTGAACGTGCAGCTCTACACGCCACTGGCCGCGCTGGAGCGCACCATCGTGGCAATTGGCTCCCATGATGTGCTGCTCGACCTCCTCGCCCAACATCTCGCGCGCCGCAATCGGCGGCTCAGCTCAGCCAACGTCGGCAGCATTGGCGGCTTGGTGGCGCTCAAGCAACGCCACGCGCATCTCGCTGGCTGTCACTTGCTCGATCCCGAGAGCGGTGAGTACAACGTTGCCTACGTGCGCCGTTACTTGCCCGACACTGAGGTCGCGCTGGTGACGCTCGCCCACCGCGAGCAAGGATTGATCGTGGCGCGGGGCAACCCGAAAGGCATTCACGGTCTCACAGACTTGTTGCGCTCCGGCGTGCGCTTCGTCAATCGGCAGCGCGGCTCGGGCACCCGCATCCTGCTGGACTACGCCTTGCAGCAACACAACCTTGACTCTGCGCAGATCGCGGGCTACGACCGCGAGGAGTACACTCATCTGGCAGTTGCTGCGGCTGTTGCCTCAGGTCGCGCCGATTGCGGCTTGGGCATCCCAGCGGCTGCGCAGGCACTGGGGTTAGACTTCGTGCCGCTGTTCCAAGAGCGCTATGACTTGGTCATCCCGCGCGCATTTGCTGAGTCAGCGCTGCTTGCGCCGCTCTTCGACGTGTTGCACGACGCCGCGTTCCGCGCCCAAGCTGCAGCTTTGCCTGGCTACGACGTGCGCGCGATGGGCACCGTGCAGCTCTTGCACCCATGATCTGCCCCAAGCGTGCGCACGATTCAAAGAAATTCAAGCACAATTGAGCATGCCGAGACTCTAACCCACGACGAGAGGAGAGCGATGCTGAAGGTCAACCTGTTCGCCATGTTACGCGCCGCTGTCGGTCGGAAGACGGTGGAACTGCCGATTGAGGGCGAGACCACCGCAGGCGAAGTGCTACGAGTGCTGCTGGAGCACTACCCTGTGCTGCGCCCTCAGCTTGTGGACGAGAACGGCAATCTATACGGTCACATTCACTTCTTTGTCAATGGGCGCGATGTGCACTACACCAACGGGCACGACACGCTCATTCGCCCTGGCGACACGATTGACATCTTCCCACCAGTAGGAGGCGGGTAACTCAAACGATATAGCCGACGCCCACCGCTCCTGGTCCTGCATGCGTCGCGATCGTTGGACCAGCTTCGAGGATCATCGGCAAGGGGATACCCAGCTTGGTGCTGATTTCAGCAGCGGTCTCTTGCGCCAGCTCTGGCGCTGCTGAGTGCATCACGATCACCTTCGGCTCGCTTGCGCGCTGAAGATCGTTCACCACGATCTCGCGCAAGCGCGCCACAGCCTTGCTGTAGGTGCGCACGCGCTCCAGCGGCTCGACGCGCCCGCCTTGGATGGTGAGGATGGGCTTCATCTGCAACAAATTGCCGAGCAGCGCCTGCGCGCCACCGATGCGGCCGCCGCGCCGTAGATTCTCCAACGTCTCCAACACGAAGTGCATGCGCGTGCGCGGGATCAGTGATTCGATGTGCGCCTTGACCTCAGCAGGCGGCATGCCTTGCTTCGCCAAGCGCGTGCCCTCGATCACCAGCAGCGCCATGCCCGCGCTTACTTGCCGCGTGTCCACGATGGTGATCTGCGGATCACCGCCCATCATCATCGCCGCAGACTCTGCGCTGGCAATGGTGCCGCTGAGTTCGCGCGAAATGTGAATGGAGAGCACTTGCCCGCCTTTGAAGCGAGCGTAAATCTCCTCGAAATCGCCCACGGAGGGCTGCGAGGTTTTAGGAAAGTTCGGGTCGGTCTTGAGCAGCTCGTGGAATTGCGCCGGCGTCATGTCAATGGCGCGGAAGCTGCGCTCGCCGAAGATCACGTAGGTGGATGCCATGGCATCCACGCCGAAAGCGCGCGCCGCCTCTAGGGTGAGATCCGCATTCGTATCTGTGACGACGTAAGTCATGGGTCCTCTCCTTTTCTCATTGTGTGTGATCGTAGAAACACCGTGATGAGATGATTCGTTTCAAGCTAGGCGCGCGCCACACGAACGACAGAAGCGCTCGTTGCCCGTCGCGATCGCGCCGCACATTGGGCAAACGCGCGGCTCTACGACAGCGGGCTGCGGCGCTGCTTTGGGTTGTGCGATAGGTTCAGGCGTCATGCGCATCGTAGGCGGCGTGGTTGACGCCACTGCCGCGCTCTGCACACCGACCGTCAACAAGCCGAGTTCCATCATCGAAGGTCGACGCGCCGACAGCGCCGCGCCGACCAAAGCAACCAAGGCACCGAGCAAAGACACACCCCCTGTGATGAACAACGTCTGCATGTCCATCACATTCTGCAGACCTACGCGCAGCGCCGGCAGTGCATCCACAACGATCACGCCCAAGCCAGGGAAGCCCTGCGCGTTCTGTGCTATCGAAGCAGCAATGATCGCGTCAAGGCGCTCACTGACCAGCACGCCACCACCAACGAAAAACAAGCTCGTGGCCGTCGTGAGCAACAGCACGAGAAGCGCGCGCCCAAGCTGCACCCAAAACGTGGACTGGCTGAACATCAAGAGGAGCGCAGCGAGCGCAGTGAGCGCAGGCAGCCCAAACCAAGCTCCCACCACTCCTAATGCATAGAAGCGCAGAGGACGCGCCTGCGCTGCCCAGCCAAGTATTGTCTGTTGCTGACGTTCGGTGATCTCGTATGCTGCGAGCAGGCGTTCGCCTCCCGGGCGCGCAATGAGCTCCTGAACTAAAGCGCCAAAGCGATCGCTACCCCCGATCCAACCCTGGACGATGGCGAGCGCGTCGTAGCCGCTGATGGGCAGTGCGATCATCGGTAACTCAGGCGAGAGGCTGATGCGCAAGATCGCCCACGGGCGCGTTGGCAACCACAGGAACATTGCCAGCGCCGCCAGCACCGCAAGACACCCCAAGATGCGGATCAGCCCGCGCAGGAAGCGAATCGCCCCTTCCATGATCTTCCTTCTCCCTTCCAGTTTATCGCCGAATCATCCGCTCGCGCGCTGATGCCTCCACGCGGCATCCCGACGCTACAATTGCGCCACGCTGTGGTCACTGTCCTCGTTGTCTTTGGCACGCGCCCGGAAGCGATCAAGCTCGCTCCAGTGATCCGCGCGCTGCATCAGCGCTCCGCTGAATTCCGCGTGCGCGTGTGCGTCACTGGGCAGCATCGTCAGATGCTCGACAGCGTGCTGCACTTGTTCGCGATCACGCCCGACTATGACCTCAACCTCATGCAGCCGAACCAGTCGCTCTGCCATACGGCATCGAGCGTGCTCCAGCATCTCGAGCCAGTGTTGCGCCAAGTGCGCCCAGATTGGGTGATCATCCAAGGCGACACGACCTCGGTCGCTGCCGCGGCGCTTGCCGCGTTTTACTGCGAGGCGCGTGTAGCGCACGTCGAAGCTGGACTGCGCACCTATGACAAGCACCAGCCCTTCCCCGAGGAAATCAACCGCCGCGTCGCTTCGGTGATCGCTGACCTGCACTTTGCACCAACAGAGCGCGCGCGCCAGAACCTGCTGCGCGAAGGCATACCCGCGCACACCATTCACGTAACCGGCAACACCATTGTGGACGCGCTGCATTGGATCGTGCAACACTCTCCGCCTGCTTCGCCGCTTCTCGACGGCGTGCTCGCCGACGAGAAGCCATTGGTGCTGATCACGGCTCATCGGCGCGAGAACTTCGGGCGCGGCTTGGAGGATATTTGCCTCGCAGTGCGCGAACTTGCCCAACAGTTCCCCCAAGTGCGCTTTGTTTACCCCGTGCACCTCAACCCCAACGTGCGCGCTCCAGCATACCGACTGCTCCGCGACATCCCGAACGTCACACTCACCGATCCGCTGGACTACGCCACCATGGCGCACCTCTTGCGGCGCGCTACGCTTGTGCTCACCGACAGCGGTGGCATTCAAGAAGAAGCACCTACTTTCGGCAAGCCCGTGCTTGTGCTGCGCGAGATCACTGAGCGCCCAGAGGTAGTCGAAGCAGGCGTCGCGCGCCTTGTTGGCACCGACCGCGCGCGCATCGTCGCTGAGACAACGCGCCTGCTCACCGACCCCGAGGCATACGCGCGCATGGCGCACGCCGTGAATCCTTACGGCGATGGTCGCGCCGCTGAGCGCATCGCAGACATCTTGGCGCGTCTTTGAAGCGCAGCACTCAATCGAATCCCGGCAGCACCTGTTGTTGGCGCTGAGGGATTTCGTGCGTCAAGCCGAGCAGGGCGCGCGTGCGCTCGACGAGCTTCGGCGCTTCTGCGTCATCGGGATGATGGCAGAAGAAGAACACGTCATCCCCGCGTGCCAGCCATGCGCTTACATGCTCTGCCCACGGGCGCAGCCAGCGATTGTTCATAGCGAGATCAGGATGCCCAACGTAGCGCACGAACGCAAAGTCCGCTGTGCGCGTGCGCCGTGTGGGCACGCGCGGCTTTTTGCGCTGTGCCCCGCGCACCAGAGGCATGCTTGCAGGCGCGCTAAACAGCGGCGCTGTGTCGAACACGCAGCGCGCTACGTTGTAACGCCGCAATAGGGCATCAAATTCAGTCTCGTAGCGCGAGAAGAAGTCAGGATGTCGCGGCTCTACTGCCAAGCGCATTGCGCTTGCCCAGCGCGCCAACCACGCATCAAGATCGCGCAACTGTGCTGCGTTAAACGTGGGCGGAAGCTGAAGAAATGCTGGACCAGCGCGTTCGCCGAGCGCCTCCAAGCATTGCACGAACGCCTCGGTTTCTGCATCGCAATCGCGCAGGCGCTTGCGGTGGCTGATCTCCTGCGGCACCTTCAAGCAGAAGCGAAAGCTCGGCGGGGTTTGCTCGCGCCAACGCAGAAGCGTCTCGCGCGAAGGAAGGGCGTAGAACGTGGTATTGCCCTCGACAGCGTTGAAGCGCCGCGCGTATTCGGCGAGGAATTGCGCTGGACGAGTGCCCGGCGGGAAGAGCGTGCCCACCCAAGCCTTCGCTCCCCACACCGGACACCCAATGTAAAGCGTCATGCTGGCTCGACAACCTGTGGCAACTCTGCGAGCGCGCGGTCAATCTCCTCCTGAGGCAACTCGTAGTCCTGCAGCTCGCCGGCGAGGTAGCGCTCATAAGCCGCCATGTCGAAGTGGCCGTGGCCGCATAGGTTGAACGCGATCACGCGGCTCACGCCCTCCTCGCGGCAGCGGATCGCCTCGTCGATTGCGACGCGAATGGCGTGAGCCGCCTCAGGCGCTGGGACAATGCCCTCGGTGCGCGCGAACAACACGCCCGCCTCAAACGTCGCCAACTGCTGCACTGCGCGCGCCTCGATCACGCCATGGCGATACAGCTCACACACCGACGACGCCATGCCGTGATAGCGCAAGCCGCCGGCGTGGATCGGCGCAGGCACAAAGTTGTGACCTAGCGTGTACATCTTGAGCAGAGGTGTCATCATGCTGGTATCGCCGTAGTCGTAGGCGTACACGCCGCGCGTGAGCGACGGCGCCGCTGCCGGCTCAACTGCGATCACGCGCAAATTCGGCGCGTTTCCTCTGAGCTTGTCGCCGATGAAGGGAAAAGTGAACCCAGCAAAATTGCTGCCGCCACCGATGGCGCCGATCAGCACGTCAGGGTACACGCTTGCAAGCTCAAACTGGCGTTTCGCTTCAAGCCCAATCACCGTTTGATGGAGCAGCACGTGATTGAGCACTGAGCCAAGCGCATACTTCGTCGGCACGGGATTGGTCACCGCGTCTTCAACCGCCTCGCTGATGGCGATGCCAAGCGAGCCGGGATGGTTGGGATCGCGCGCGAGGATAGCGCGCCCAGCGTTGGTGTCGGGGCTGGGCGAGGGCACAACTTGCGCCCCCCACGTTTGCATCAGCGCGCGACGATAGGGTTTCTGGTCATAGCTCACGCGCACCATGTACACCTTCAGCTCGATGCCAAACATGCGGCACGCCATTGCCAGCGCGCTGCCCCACTGCCCGGCGCCCGTCTCGGTCGTGATCCGCTTCGTGCCGGCTTCTTTGTTGTAGAACGCCTGCGCCACAGCGGTGTTGGGCTTGTGGCTGCCAGCAGGGCTGACGCCTTCATACTTGTAGAAAATCTTCGCGGGCGTTTGCAGCGCGCGCTCAAGACGATGCGCGCGGAACAGCGGCGTGGGTCGCCAGAGCTTATACACCTCGCGCACGGGATCAGGGATCTCGATGAATCGCTCCTTCGAGACCTCCTGCTCAATCAGCGCCATGGGAAACAGCGGCGCAAGATCGGCAGGACCTACAGGTTGCTTTGTGCCGGGGTGAAGCACTGGCGGAAGCGAAAAGGGCAGGTCAGCCTGAATGTTGTACCACGCCTTAGGCAGGTCGCGCTCGTCGAGCAGGAACTTAGTTTGGTCGCTCATGAGTTCGAGTTTTAGCACAATTTGCGCAGATGTAACGTAGCGGCGCCGCAGGCAATCTAACACAATAGAGTTTCGGAGGTGAGCAGCGATGGTGAAGAACATGGGCTCGATTGACCGCGCGATCCGCATTGTGGTTGCTGTTGTGATTGCAGTGCTGATCGCTACGGGGAACATCAGCGGGACGCTGGCGATCGTCCTCGGCATTGCCGCAGCAGCGTTTCTGCTCACAAGCTTGATCGGCACATGCCCTCTCTACATCCCGTTGAAGATTTCCACACGTCGCCAGGATTAACCCTTCCCGCGGCATCTTCTTCGAATTATTCGCTGCGCGCCGTGCCTCAAGGCGCGCAGTTTGCTTTTGTGCATCTATGATCGGGCGCTGTTATGCGCACCTCAACCCTGCCAAAGGGCTTCCACGCGGCTGGCGTTGCCGCAGGGATCAAGAAGGACAACGCGCTCGACCTCGCGCTCATCGTAAGCGAGGTGGACTGCAACGCGGCTGCGGTCTTTACCACTAACCGCGTTAAGGCTGCGCCCGTGCTCTACGACCAGCAACTGATGAGCGCGGGGCACAAGATCCGCGCCGTCGTGATCAACAGCGGCTGCGCCAACGCCTGCACCGGTCCCCAGGGCTTGCGCGACGTGGAAACCACCGCAGCGCTCGTGGCGGAGAGCGTCCGCTGTGCGCCCGAGCAAGTGTTTGTCATGTCCACTGGCGTGATCGGCGTGCCGCTGCCCATGGACAAACTGCGCGCCGGCATCCCACGAGCGGCAGCCGCATTGGGCAACACGCCTGCTCACCTCCTCGCAGCAGCACAGGCGATTTTGACCACCGATACCACGACCAAGATCGCTGGCGACGACCTCAGCCTAACCACGAACGGCGAAGGCAATCTGCGCACTGCGCGCATGCTTGGCATCGCCAAGGGCGCCGGCATGATCCACCCCGATCTCGCTACCATGCTCGCCGTGGTCCTCACCGACGCAGTTGTCCCACCCGAGGTGCTGCGGCGCGCCCTCGAGGTCGCCGTGCGCCGTTCCTTCAACCGCATCAGCGTAGACGGTGACACCAGCACCAACGACACCGTGCTAGTGCTCGCGAATGGCTTGAGCGGCGTGCAACCCACTCCGCTCGAGTTCGAGATTTTGCTCACTAGCCTGTGCACTGACCTCGCCAAGCAGATCGTGCGCGACGGTGAAGGCGCCACAAAGTTCATCACAATCGAGATCGTCGGCGCGCGAGACGAAGCAATGGCGGAAACCGTAGGGCGTACCATCGCGCGCTCACCCTTAGTGAAGACAGCCTTCTACGGTGAAGATGCCAACTGGGGGCGCATCCTTGCTGCCGCGGGCTACAGCAGCGCTCCTGTTGACCCCAACAGGCTCTCACTGTGGCTCGGATCTGTGCAAGTGTTTGCGAACGGCGCGCCAATGCCTTACGCTGAGGATGAGGCGCGCGCCGTGATGCAGTCGCGCGAGATCACGCTTCGCCTCGACCTCGGCTTGGGCAACGCCAGCGCTACCATCTGGACCTGCGACCTCTCGCACGACTACGTGACCGTGAACGGGCGCTACCGCACTTGATGCCGCAATGTTAGAATCCCTGTCGTGACTACTTCAGTTGGTTCTGCGTCACCTCCCGCTAGCGCTCCTGCCCACCCTTGCCTGCCGCAGATCAGTCAGGAGTACCTCGAGGAATACGAGCGCTTCGTGCAAACCATCGTCACGGAGGACGACACCCCAGTGGACAACATCTTCTCCGCGAAGCAGGCGCGCCTTCTGGTCGAGTCCCTTTACACTTCATGGCAACACCCAGAGTTCGGGCGTCGCTTCATCGCCGACACCAACGTGGGCGTGTTTTACGCACTGCGCCAACCGCCCGTCGTTCCCGACATGTTCCTCAGCCTCGATGTGACTTTGCCTGCTGACATTTGGAAGAAGACCAATCGCTCATACTTCATCTGGGAGTACGGCAAGCCACCCGAAGTGGTAGTAGAGATCGTCTCAAACACTGAAGGTGACGAGGAACGTCCAGATGGCAAGCTGCGCATTTACGCCCAGATGGGCGTCGTGCGCTATATCGTCTACGATCCAGCGCTGCAAACGGGAAGGGAGCCGCTGCGGATCTACACCCTCATGCAGGGGCGACTGCGCCGCACCGACGAGACATGGTTCGACGAGGTGCAACTTGGCGTCACGCTATGGCGCGGCACATACGAAGAGCGTGAAGACACATGGCTGCGCTGGTGCGACCGTGATGGCGTTCTCATCCCAACAGGCGTTGAGCGCGCTGAAACGGAGCGTCAGCGCGCTGAGGCAGAGCGCCAACGTGCCGAAGCTGAACGCGCACGCGCCGAGCGCCTTGCTGCCAAACTGCGCGCAGCCGGCATTGATCCCGAGGCGTAACCCTCTCAAGTCGCATCGTTGCTCGCTCTCGCCAACCGCATGCGCATCCACGTTGCCAACGCGCGCATCTCGGGTAACAACATCACCACGTTGAGGTGTGAGCCTTGGCGCACCCACCACAGCTTGCGCTCAGGCAGAGCAGCCTCGTAGAGCTTGCGCGCGTTGTGCGGCGGCACAGCAGCATCGCAGACGCCATGCACGAATAGCTTTGGTCGCGTGCCGATGGCGCGCACGCATGCCAGAGCGTGGAACTGCGCCACAAGTCTCGGCAAGTCCACCAAAGACCAGATGCCTCGCGCCATGCGCCACTCGGCAAACATCGCGCGCGCGGACTGATAGCGCAACAGCGCCAGCGTGCGCGGCAGAAACAACCGCAGCACCTCGCGCGCGATCAGCGTGCGCGTGATGGGCTGAAGCACAACAGGCGTGCTGATCGCCACCACCGCCGCGATGCGCGCATCACGCGCAGCCGCGTCGAGCGCCTGATTGCCACCAAGGCTGATGCCTATCGCACCTACCGCACGCGCGTCCGCCATGTTGAACAGCCAATCCACAACTGCTCGCGCAGCACGACGCGCGTTCTCCACACTCATCGGGACATTCTGGAACTCGCCATGCCCTGGCGGATCAAACGTGAGCACTGCGATCCCTTGCGTCAGAAGCTGCTCAAACAGCACCCACTTGAACAAGCGGCGCGTATCGCCGGCGCCGCAGATCACGACCGCGGCAGCTCCTGTCCACGCGCGCGGAACAAGCCAATCCGCAGGCACACATGGCGCTTGCGCCGCTGAACGCAAAGATGCGACCTGCTGCACCGAAAGCGAGAATTGCGCGAGGGCTTCGTCTGGGATTTCCATCGGCGCGGCAGGAATGGCAAGCGTCTGGACGGTATAGCTTGCTGTCGGAGGCGAAACGAAGAAGCGCACAGCGCGTGGAACAGCTTGCGGCACGCAGTGGGCCCGGCTGGATTCGAACCAGCGACCAACCGGTTATGAGCCGGCTGCTCTGACCGCTGAGCTACAGGCCGCTCAACAAAGCCAAACTTTGGGTTGCGCACCCCACTTCGGGCGCAAAATCAGCCCGAATCTGAGCCTGCTTACCCACTCTAAGAATCCGCATACGAGTACGCCACAAGTACGCCACTTTTGCGCTAGTGTACGCGCAGCGCGATTAGCGCGCAAGTGGTTGCGCCGTCGCTGCGCTAGCTTCGCGGCGCTACGCTGCTAATCGCTCTACCCCTGCGCCAGCAGCGTGGGCGGATTGGGTCAGTCGCACGAAGGCGCGGGCTGTGTGGAGTGCTCGGCGGGAGCGCGGTTGCACGTGCATCCGCGGCGGCGAATTAATTCATTCTTTCACTTTTTTCTATCACGGTGAAAGAATTCCCCTGCAGCACCGAATCGCAGCAAGGGTGACCTGTGTGATAGCTCGGGGTATCCGCTGCAAGGTTGACGCAAGAGCGCTTGCTGACGCAGCGCCGGCGCGATCAACCCTTCACACTGCAGCAACCCGCGCAAGCGTCGATCCGTCGATCTAGCTAGCACAGACGAGAAGACGCAAGCGTGCATATACACAGCCAACGTCGGCGCTCCTACCCCGCCGGGCGAAGCCGTGGGCGCACTGTGGTGATTAATTCATTCTTTCACTTCTTTCAATCGCGGTGAAAGAACTCCCCTGCAGCGCCTAGACGCGGCGTCGGTTAGCCGCTACGTCGCCCCTCTTGCAGCAGCATCGCGCTCTCCTTGCGCCGAGCAGCACAGAGAGGGGTAGGGGTGAATTCTTTCACGCCTGTGCAAAAAAGTGAAAGAATGAATTAATTCCCTACCCCTGCTGCGCTCCAACCTAGGCGATAGCGTCGTCCACGAGCGCGTCCCAGCTCGCTTCGTCCTCGTGCTCCCCGCCGAGCAGCACCACCACCCGCGCGCGCCGCCCTACGCCGTCCTGCGGCGCATACTCGCGCACTTCGACCAACCCGCGATCGACTAGCTCAGCCAGCACGCTGTGCAGCCGCGCGGCTTTCACGTGGAATCTGCGCAGTAGCTCGGAGACGCTCGCAGTCCCGCCGCATTCGCGCAGGTACTCGGTGATACGCAGCTCCAGCGAGTCTTGCTCGTCACGCTGCGCCGAATCCAACGCCAGCTCGGTCAACTCGCGCCAGCGCGTGG
>JANWUW010000024.1 GCA_025057935.1 Thermoflexales bacterium | reverse complement strand
TCCACTCGCGACGAGCGCGCCGCTGAACATGCCTTCGGCTGCACCGCTTGCCACCGCGACGCCTGCAGCGCTGCGCCGCTTCGATCCCTGTCCTGACAGCATCGAGCAAGCGCCACACAATCCCGAGGCGCCGCTTGCGCTCTCGCAGCCGGTGCAAGCCGTGCCGCGGCTGTGCCGTCTCGAGCTCTACGTGCACGTAGCGCAGCGCTTTGAAAATCCCTACGACCCTGCCCAAGCAGACGTGCGCGTGCGCTTCATTGGTCCTCAAGGCGAGACCATTGTTGTGCCGGCGTTTTGGTATTTGCATCAGCGCGATCCGTGGCGCAGTGGGTGGCGCGTGCGCTTCGCGCCGCCGCGTGAGGGCACGTGGCGTGCGACCCCGCTGCTCTACGCACCGCAGCCGCAAGAAGGCGCGACCATCACCTTCGAGGTAGCGCCCCGCGAGGCGCCGGGCTACGTGCGTGTCCATCCCCGCAATCCGCGCTACCTCGCCTTCGAGGATGGCACAACCTTCTTTCCCATAGGGCTAAACCTTGGCTGGTGGCGCGATGACGCAGAGCGAGATTACGCGCGGTGGATCAACGCGCTTGCCGACAGCGGCGGCACGGTGGCGCGCATATGGATGGCGCCGTGGTCGTTTGGCATAGAGTGGCGCGACACGGGCTTGGGCAATTACGACAATCGCCAGTTGCGCGCGCACTGGCTTGACCAAGTGTTTGCCCTAGCAGAGCAGCGCGGGGTATATCTCGTGCTCAGCTTGATAAGTGACCGCGAGTATCGCGGCAATGAAGGCGGTGTTTGGGCAGAGAATCCATACAATGCCGCCAACGGAGGTCCGCTGCAAGACCCGCGCGATTTTGTCACACATCCTCAAGCGCGTGCCTTGTTTGCGCGACGCTTGCGCTACATCGCCGCGCGTTGGGGCTACTCGCCGAATTTGCTCGCTTGGGAGTTTTGGAACGAGGTTGAGGCAACGCGCATCGAGACACCTCAGCTCATCCCATGGCTGCGCGAGATGACCGCTGCTCTGCGCGAGGCTGATGTGAACCGCCACTTGACCACCATTAGCTATGTTGGTGATGGCGATCCGTTCGTGTGGCGCATGGAGGAGATAGATTTGTTGCAGCGCCACGAATACAGCCCGCAGCCGACTTGGTTCCGCAGCATCCCCAACGGTTTTCGCCTCACTGCTGATGCGCCGAACAAGCCATTACTGTTCGGGGAGTTTGGCTTCTCGAACATCAACGAATCGCTCAGCGAACAGAACCGTGAAGGTGCGCATCTGCATAACGCGCTATGGGCGAGCGCGTTCAACGGCTTTGCGACGAGCGCGATGTATTGGTGGTGGGAGGATTACATCGCTGCGGGTAATCTGTGGTCTCACTTCCAAGGGCTAGCGCGCTTTCTTGTCGACGAGGACCTTGCTTCATTTACGCCAATGCCTGTTGCGGTCAACCGTGAGGAGGTGATTGCCATGGGTCTTGTGCGTCCCGACCGCGCCTTGGTGTGGGCGCGCAGCGTGCACTACGACCAACAGCGTTTGGCACAGCGTATTGCCCAAGAGCAAGCACAAGCGCTGCCGCTACAGCGCGATGTGCAGCTACGGGTGCATGGGTTGAGCGACGGTGTGTATCGCGTGGACTGGTTTGACACGCGCAGCGGCAGATGGATGAGCAGCGACACAGTGCTAATCACAGGCGGGCAAGGTGAACTGTCAGCGCCCTCCTTTGAACGCGACGTTGCTGCGAAAGTGGGACAGGCGCGTTGA
>JANWUW010000020.1 GCA_025057935.1 Thermoflexales bacterium | reverse complement strand
CAGCGCGCGCACCAGCTCCTTCGACTGCCACGGTGGGTATAGCCAGTCCGAGGTGTAGCTCACCACGAGGAACTTCGCCGTGACCTTACGAAAGGCGTCGGCAAGCGAGGGCAAGCCATAGGACAAGTCAAAGTAGTCCATGGCTTTGCTCAAGTAAATGAAAGAGTTGGCGTCGAAGCGCTTGGTGAACGATTGCCCTCGGTAGTTTAGGTAGCTCTCCACCTCGAACTCCGGCGCGAGCGAGTAGCCGTAGGTGTTGCCGTTGCGCAGCCGCCGACCGAACTTCTCGCGCATTGAGGCGTCGCTCAGGAACGTGATGTGCCCGATCATGCGCGCCACAGCTAAGCCCGCGGTGGGCGGCGTTTTGTCGTAGTAGTCGCCGTTGTTCCAATTGGGATCAGCGTAAATCGCCTGGCGCGGCACGGCATTCAGCGCAATCGTCTGCGGCGAGAGGCGTGCCGTTGTCGCCAACAGGATTGCACTGCGCACGCGCTCAGGATACGAGACCGTCCATTGCAGTGCCTGCATCCCGCCCATGCTGCCGCCCGCCACGCACAGCCACCGCTCAATGCCGAGGTGATCGGTGAGCAGCGCCTGCGCTTGCACCATGTCAGCGATGGTGACGATGGGGAAGCTCAAGCCGTAGGGCTTCCCCGTGCGGGGGTTGATGGACGAAGGACCTGTGCTGCCGCCGCAGCCGCCGATCACGTTCGAGCATACGATGAAGTACTTGTCGGTGTCGAACGCCTTGCCAGGACCGATGGCGTTGTCCCACCACCCTGGCTTTGGATCGTCGGGCGAGTGTTTTCCAGCCGCGTGGGCGTCGCCGCTCCAGGCGTGGCAGATCAGGATCGCATTGCTGCGGTCTGCGTTCAACTCGCCGTAGGTCTCATAGGCAATGGTGATCGGACCTAGCTTCGCGCCACTCTGCAGCGTGATCTCGCCGGGATAGTGAAAGTACTGCGTCTGGACGATCAAGTCGCTCATGGCAAGCCGTGACGTTCAGGTCGCGAGCCAAAGCAGATTGCGCTCGCTCTACGAAGTGGTGAACATCTTGCGGCCATCGCCAACTGCAGCGACGGCGGCATGGAGCGCTTGGTCGAGATCCCACAAGATATCGCGAATATCCTCCAAGCCAATGCTCAGGCGGACGAAGTCGTCGGTGACGCCCGTGGCTAATTGCTCCTCGGGCGTAAGCTGCGAGTGTGTAGTGGTGGCGGGGTGAATCGCCAGCGACTTCGCGTCGCCAATGTTAGCGACGTGTGAGAAGAGCTTGAGGTTGTTAATGAACTGTCGCCCTGCCTCGCGGCCGCCCTTGATGCCAAAGCCGATCAGCGCAGTCACGCCTTTGGGAGCATATTTCTGCAGGCGATCCTTGTATGGGTAGTCGGGCAGGCTTGGGTGGATCACCCAGGACACGCAGGGATGCTTGGAGAGAAACTCAGCGACGGCGTTGGCGTTCTGAATGTGTCGCTCCATGCGCACATGCAGCGTCTCCAGCCCGATAATGTTGAGGAAGGAGTTGAAGGGTGCTTGGCAGGCGCCGATGTCGCGCAACAGCGTGAGACGCGCCTTCAAGATATAGGCTGCACGCCCGAGCTCGGAATACACCAAACCGTGGTAGCTGGGGTCGGGCTTGTTGAAGTAGGCATCGTGGCGCCAGCTCTTGCTCCAGTCGAACGTGCCGCCGTCCACGATCACACCACCGATGCTCAAGCCATGCCCGCCGATGTATTTCGTGGTGGAGTGAACCACGATGTCTGCGCCCCATTCAATCGGACGCAGAAGGTAAGGCGTGGGCGTGGTGTTGTCGATGATCAGCGGCAAGCTGTTCTCATGCGCGATCTGTGCCACTTCCTCGAACGGGAAGATGTCGAGCTTAGGGTTGCCAACGCTCTCACCGTAGATCGCCTTGGTGTTCGGGCGAATCGCGCGGCGGAAGTTCTCGGGGTCGCTCGGGTCAACGAAGGTCACCTCGATGCCTAGCTTGGGCAAGGTGTAGTGAAACAGGTTGTAGGTGCCGCCGTATAGCGATGCTGAGCTGACGATATGGTCGCCGGCTTGTGCCAAGTTGAGGATGGCAAACGTCTCGGCCGCTTGCCCAGAGCTGAGCACCAACGCGCCGACTCCGCCCTCCAACGCCGCGATGCGTTGCTCGACCACGTCGTTGGTGGGGTTCATGATGCGCGTGTAGATGTTGCCCACTTCCTTCAGGCTAAATAGGTTCGCGGCGTGATCGGTGTCGCGGAACTGGTAAGAAGTGGTCTGGTAGATCGGTACGGCGCGAGCGCCGGTCGTCGGGTCAGGCTGCGTGCCGCCGTGCAGCAGCAGCGTGTCGAAGTGGAATTGGTGTGGTTTGTCGGACATCGCTTTCACTCCTCTCGCGGGCGACGACTCGCCAGTCAGACGTCTCGCCATGGTCGCCCAACACGGCGAGAGCGTCTGTTGGATAAGGAAATCGCCCTCTTGCGCTGGTAGACAAGAGGGCGATTCATCGGCGAATCGTCGCTACCTCTCATCTTCCAGCTTTACGCTGCCGGAGTTGGCACCTTGCGTCCAAGGTTGCCGAGGTTTCACAGGGCCGGTCCCTCCACCTCTCTGGATAAGAGTGCGCGCAAAGGGCTATTCACTTGTCCAACGGCAGCTAAGCATACGAAAAGCTGGCACTTTGTCAAGGGCGGCGCTGGGTTTTTAAGTTTTCGCGCGCTGTCTCATTCGCTGGGCAAAAGCATCACGCGCGCCAGCGCGTCTTTGCCGTCCAGCGCGATCACGGCGTCGCCTGTTCCTAGTCGGCTGCGGCGCACCACATTTTTAGCTTTCAGCGTCTTCACGTGTCCGCGCGCGCTGATGTAGGTCACGTTGTCCTCGGCTGCAGCAAGCACACTGCCTATCACCACAGTCTTGCCGCTGAGCTTTGCGGTCAGCACGCCTTTGCCCGCACGCCCTTGAGGTGTGAATTCCTTCAACGCCACACGCTTGGCACGTCCATCGCTGGTTGCGAGCACAAGCTCGCGCGTCTTCTCCGCTGGAGGCAGCAGCACCGCGCTTGCCACTTTGTCCTCCTCGCTAAGCTTGATCCCAACTACGCCGCCAGCGACCAAGCCCATTGGGCGCACTTCGTCTTGCGCGAAGCGGATCGCCATGCCCTGCTGCGTGACCAGCAGCACATCTTCATCGCCGCGCGCAAGGTGCGCGCCTACCGCCGTGTCCTCTGCGCTCAGCGTGATCGCCGTGAAGGTTTGGGCGTTAGCGCCAGGCAACAGCGCAACGCTGCTTCGCTTCACCATGCCGTTAGCGGTGACGCACAGCATGTAGGGTCCGCTTTCGCCATTGTCTTTCTTCAACGATGCGCGATCCACCGCGAAGGCGCCCACGACTGCGTCGTTCTCTGCGAAAGCGCTAATGCTGCTCAAAGCGAGGCCTTGTCCTTGCGTTGGGTCTTCTTGAGGCAGCGCGCCGATGCTGAGCGCGACGCCCCTGCCCGAAGCGCCGATCACGTAGAGCATCTCGCGCGTGTTAGCGCGCACGACGGCAGCCGGAGGCACATCTGTCGCGCTCGTGAAGCGCGGCGCGTTGCTCAGGCGTCCCACTTTGCCGTTCGCGCCTATCACCACGTAGGTCAATTCATCGCCGACCGCCTCGTAAGCAGTAAGCGGGAAGTCTTCGCTGAGCGACGGCTTGCGCTTGCCTCGCGCGGTCTCACCGACGATCACCGTGCGACGCGGGTCGCCGTACTTCTGCTTGAGCGCGAGCAGCTCCTCCTTGATGACGCCAAGGATCTTGACAGGATTCCTGAGCAAGTCCTCCAAGTAGCGGATCAGCTTGCGCTTCTCGGCGAGCTCTTCTTCGAGCTTTTTGCGGTCGAGCTGCGTGAGGCGGCGCAGCGGCATCTCGAGGATGGCTTGGGCTTGCGCTTCGGAGAATTTGAAGGTGGTGATCAAGCCTTTGCGCGCGGCTTCGGTGTCGCGAGCGCTGCGAATGAGCTTGATGATCGCGTCGATCGCGTCTAGCGCGCGCACCAGCCCTTCCAGAATGTGCGCGCGGCGCTGCGCTTCCTCAAGGTCGAAAGCGCTGCGGCGCTTAACTACGCTCACGCGGTGCTCGATGAACACTTGCAGCAGCTTGCGCAGCGGCAACACGCGCGGCTCGCCATCCACTAGCGCCAGCATGATCACGCCAAACGAGGTGCGCATAGCGGTGTGCTTGTAAAGCGCAGCGAGCACTTTGCGCGGATCCTCGCCCTTAGCGATGTCGATCACGATGCGCATGCCGCGGCGGTCGCTCTCATCGTGGATGTCGGTGATGCCACTGATCTTCTCGTCGCGCACCAGCTCCGCGATGCGCTCGATCAGCGCGCTTTTGTTGACGGCATAGGGCAGCTCAGTGATGATGATGTGAGTGCGGCCGCGCGTGCCCTCCTCGACGTGGGCGCGCGCCTGCACGATGATCTTGCCGCGCCCAGTGGCATATGCGGTGCGAATGGCGTCGCCGCCCTCAACGCTGCCGTCGTAGCGGAAAACCAGCCCGCCAGTGGGGAAATCCGGCCCCTTGATGAAGCGCATCAGCTCATCCACATCTACATCCGCTTCAGGCACCTCGCCTTCCTGCATGCGCTTCGCGGTGCCGCGTTTCTCGGCAATGCGGTCGAGCATGAACACGAGCGCGTCCACTACCTCGCCTAGGTTGTGCGGCGGGATGTTGGTCGCCATGCCGACGGCGATGCCGGTGGCGCCGTTGAGGATCAGGTTGGGCAGCGCGGCAGGCAACACAGTTGGCTCGCGGTGCGTGCCGTCGTAGTTGTCGGTGAAGTCCACCGTGTTCTTCTCCAAGTCTGCCAGCATCTCCATCGCCAGCGCGCTCAGGCGCGCCTCGGTGTAGCGCATTGCGGCGGGCGGGTCGCCATCCACGCTGCCAAAGTTGCCCTGACCGTCGATCAGCGCATAGCGCATGGAGAAGTCTTGCGCCATGCGCGCCATGGCTTCGTACACGGGCTGGTCGCCGTGGGGGTGGTATTTGCCGAGCACGTCGCCGACGATGCGCGCGCTTTTTCGATAGGGGGCATCAGGGCGCAGCCCCGTATCGTGCATGACGTAGAGGATGCGCCGCTGCACTGGTTTCAAGCCGTCGCGCGCGTCGGGCAAAGCGCGGCTGACGATCACCGACATCGCGTAGGAGAGGTAGCTGCTCTGCATCTCTGCGTTGATGTCGGTGCTGCGGATGCGACCGTAGCGGTTGTCCTCGATCGTCTCGAGCGCGAGTTGCTGAGCGCCGTTGCCAAGAGCAGAAGAGACGGTTTGCTTCTTGCGAGCCATGTTGGACGTTTGTTCGATTATAGGGGGACGAAGGGCGGCACCGCGCGTGGGGAAAGTATCTGCTACGCAGGTGAGCTTAGCGACGCGTGTGTTGGATTGCCGTCTTCGTGAGAGCAACAAGTGACTGCCCTGAGCTGCGCTACTGGCGCAGAGTGCGTGTCGCTGCTGGCGTCTCGGCTTCGCCGTAGATGAGTTCAACGCCTGCGAGCGAGATCACGTCGCCGGCTTCGAGTGTGCATTGTTGGATCGGCTCGCCGTTCAGGCGCGTGCCGCCCGCGCTGCCCAGGTCAACGGCGAGGAAGCGTTTCAGCTCGTCTTGCCAGCGCAGTTCCAAGTGATGGCGCGAGACGCGCCGATCGTCGAGGATCACGTCGTTGTCGTGGGCGCGCCCGATGCGCACACGCTTATTGACCAGCGCGATCTGCCGTCCGTCTGGCGTGATGAGGAAGGGGCGGCGCGGCAGCGGCGTTTGACTCGGCTGCGTGCGCGTGTCGGGTGGAGGGGCGATTGGCGCGATGTGTCGCGCTTGGACGCGCACGGCGTATGGCGGGAGCGAGGCATCGGCGTGAAGCCAAACACGCGGCGGTGTCTCCAGCACAAAGTTGAGGTGAAGCATGGCTAATCGTGCCGACTCCGCCAGCACTTCGGCGAGCCTGGGTTGTTGCGCTAACAGCGCTTGGTAGTCGGCGGGGTTGAGCGCGATGTGAAAGGCGTTGGGCAGGGCAGCGCCGACATGTTGAGCATCCTCGATGGCGCGCAGCAGAGCGTCGAGCATCACCGACGGCGACAAGCGCTCGCCGAGCACATGCGCAAGCGTCGTCTCGATCATGCGGCGGGCGAAGTCTTCAAAGCGGCGCATAGAGCACAGGGATCAGGCGTGCGCGTTGCGAGTGCGTGCGGGGAGCTTGCCATTGCTGTTCGGGTCTGCCGAGGGCGTATGTGCTTCGTCCTCTGCCGTGGCAGTAGAAGAGGGGAGCACGCGCACCGCTTTGAGCTTCAGGATGCGCCGATCCTTCACCTCTTGCACCTCGATTAGCCAATCGCCCCAACGCACTTGCTCGCCGCCCTGTGGGACTTTGCCGAGCTGGTCATAGATGAAGCCTCCGAGGGTGTCGCTTTCACCTTCGGGGAACTCGACCTGCAAGATTTTGCCGGCGTCCTCAAGGTTAATGCTTGCCTTGAAGAGATACCCGCTCTGGTCGGGCAGGGGATGAACTTCTGGCTCTTCGGTGTCGAACTCGTCGCGGATCTCGCCCACGATCTCCTCGAGGATGTCCTCGATCGTCACCAAGCCGGCAGTGCCGCCGAATTCGTCCACGACGATCGCCATGTGCACGCGCGCCTTTTGCAGCTCCTGCAGCAGCTCGCTCACGCGCTTGGACTCCGGCGTGAAGATCACTGGGCGCAGCATTTGCTCCAGCGGCGGCTTGCGCCCATCGCGCAGTTGCTTCAGCATGTCCTTGGCGTAGAGGATGCCGATGATGTCGTCGATCGTCTCGCGATAGACAGGGATGCGCGAGTGACCAGCGGCGATCACGGTGTCCAGAGCTTGGTCGAACGGCGTGTTGACTTCAAGCGCCACGATGTCCAACCGTGGCACCATCACCTCGCGCGCCACGGTGTCGCCGAAGTCGAGCACGGAGAGGATCATGGCTTTCTCTTCTTCCTCGATCAGCCCCTCTTCCTCGCCAGCGTCCACCATGGTCTTGATCTCCTCTTCGGTGATCAAGGCGGCGCCCTCGCGCTTTTGCCCGCCCAAGGGGATCGCCAGCCAGTTGCTGAGCGTCACCGCGAAGCGCACGAAGGGCATCAAGCTCGCGCTTGCAAGCTGCATGGGGCGCACCAGCGCCAATGCTAATGTCTCGGTGTAACGCAGCGCCAACGCCTCTGGTACCAAACGCCCCACGACGAAAAGGAACAGCGCTGTGAAGAGCATCACGCTGGCGAAGGCAGCGACATGAGCGCCATCTTCGGGCACATTGAGCGCCGTGAGCTGTTGTTGCACTAGGGGCACGAATGCCCATGCACTTGTGCCAGCGGCGAACACAAGGCTGAACAAGGCGCCAACTTCAGCAGTTGCCAACAAGCGGCTGGAGTTCTCGGTGAGGTGCTGGATGGCGCGCGCTGACGCGACGCCGCGATGCTCCAGCTCGATCAGCCGTGAGCGGCGCATGTTGATCAGCGCGCTGCGCGCCAAGGCGAAAAAAGCGCGAAGGGTAGAGGCAAGCAGGAATAAGGCGACGTCCATCGTGCTTCACGCTGCGTCGGAGTCGAGCTGACGCACCACGCGCGCTGGCACGCCGAGGGCGAGCGTGCGCGGCGGCACGTCGCGCGTCACAACGGCGCCAGCGCCGGTCTTGGCGCCTTCACCCACGCGCACCGGCGCGACCAGCATGGTGTCGCTGCCAATAAAAGCGCCGTCGCCAATGTAGGTGGGGTGCTTGTCCTTGCCATCGTAGTTGCAAGTGATGGTGCCTGCGCCAATGTTCACGCCTTCGCCCACGATAGCGTCGCCGAGATAGCTGAAATGACCCATCTTGGTGTCGGCGCCGAGCACGCTGTTCTTCACCTCAGCGAAGTTGCCGATGTGCACACGCGGCCCGATGCGCGCGCCGCCACGGATGTGCGCGAACGGACCTGCGTCGGCATCATCTTCGAGCCGCGAGTGCTCAATCACGGAGTACGTAATGCGCACTCGCTGCCCAATCTGCGCGTCAACCAAGGTGGTGTTTGGTCCAATCTCGCAGCCTGCGCCGATCACAGTGTTGCCGCGCAAAAAGGTGTTCGGCCAGATCACGGTGTCGGGCGCAATGCGCACGTTGGGCTCGATGTAAGTTCGCTCTGGGTCAACCAGCGTCACGCCGTTGAGCATGTGCGCCGTGTTGATGCGCCGACGCATAGCAGCTTCGGCGCGCGCGAGATCAACGCGCGTGTTGATCCCAAGCGCTTCCTCTTCGAGAGCCTCGACGGCGACCACAGTGCGTCCCTCAGCGTTCGCCAGCGTCACCAAGTCGGTGAGGAAGTATTCGCCCTTACGCGAGTTTGGTTGCACGCGCGCGAGCGCTGACCAGACCCAGGCTCCATCGAAGCAGTAAGCGCCTGCGTTTACCTCGCGGATGCTGCGCTGCGCAGGCGTGCAATCCACTTCCTCGACGATCGCGAGCACGCGTGCGCCGTCCTCGCTGCGCAGAATGCGTCCTAGGCCTTCGGGGTTGGGCAGCTTCGCTGTGAGCAGCGCCATGGCTGCGCCTGCAGTGCGTCGCGCTTGCACGAGCGCTCGCACGCTCTCAGGGCGGATCAGCGGCACGTCTCCGTTCAGCACCACTACGTCTGCGAATCCTTGGGCGTGCGTCTGCGCTTGCGCTAGCGCGTGTGCTGTGCCTAATGGAGGCGATTGAGGCACAAGCACAGCTTGCTCGCCCACATGCTGTTGCATTGAAGCAAGCTCGGGGTTGTGCACCACGAAGACAGCGGTGATGCCTGCCTCGGAGAGCGCGCGCAGCGGATATGCAATGAGCGGCATGCCGCAGAGGGGGTGAAGCACTTTAGGCAGCGCTGATTTCATGCGCGTGCCCAAGCCTGCTGCGAGGACAACGGCGCAAGTTGTCCGCCGTATGTCGTCGGAAGGTTCGAGCGTCATGGAAACAAAAATGCAGAACCGGCTTGCGCACAATTCTGCTCAGCAGTGCGAACTGGGGAGGTTGGATTCGAACCAACGATCCCCTGATCCAGAGTCAGGTGCCTTACCGCTTGGCCACTCCCCAAATTCAGTTGTGCGCATATTCTAGCACAGGCAACGCTGCCCGGTGATGCCTCGCCTAGGCCTGAAGTCGTCGCGTTACTTGAGCAGCGCGTGCGGACATCGGCAAGCATTTTCGTCTCGTGTTCGGCATGAGCGATGCTCATGCTAGAATGCCGCACAGCCCATGAGCGATTTTCTCGTCCGCGGCACTCTTGCTGAGGTGGACCCCGAAATTGCGACGTTGATTCGGTTAGAGCACGCGCGCCAGCTCGATAAGTTGATCATGATCGCCAGCGAATCGTACGTGCCGGCTGCTGTGCGCGAGGCAGAGGGATCGGTCTTCCAAAACATCTACGCCGAGGGCTACCCCCACACCGCAACGATTGGCTTGCCCGAAGACGAGATCCTCGACTACGAAATGCAGCTTCCCTTCTACCGCCGCAATGCCGACCGGCGCTACTACAAGGGTGTGGAGTATTGCAACCTCGTTGAGGCGCTGGCGCAACGGCGCGCGGCAGAGGTATTCTGCCCGCCAGGCATGAAGCCCGAACAGCTCTTCGTGAACGTGCAGCCACTGAGCGGCGCAGTGGCGAACCTGGCGATCTACGAGGCGCTCACCCAGCCCGGCGACACCGTCATGACGCTTGACCTGCTCCATGGTGGTCATCTCTCTCATGGCAGCCCTGTGAACGTCACCGGTCGCCGGCAGCGCGTCGTGCACTACCGTGTCAACCCTGAGACCGAGCTGCTGGACTACGAGGAGATCTACGAGCTGGCGCAGCGCGAGCGCCCCAAGATGATCATCGCCGGCTTCACCTCGTATCCGTGGGCGCCGGATTTCGAGCGCTTCCGCGCGATCGCGGACAGTGTCGGTGCATACCTCATGGCTGATATTGCGCACACGGCGGGCATGGCTGCAGCAGGGGTCTACCCGAACCCGGTGGGCATCGCGCACGTCACCGTCTTCACCACGCACAAGACGTTGATGGGTCCGCGCGGCGCTGTGATCATCACCACTGACCCTGAGATCGCCAAGAAGATCGACCGCGCTGTGTTTCCCGGGCTGCAAGGCGGCCCGCACTTCAACAAGATCGCCGCGATGGCGACGATGTTCAAGATCGCGCAGACACCGCAGTTCAAAGCGCTGCAGCAGCAGATCGCACGCAATGCGGTGGCGCTGAGCGAAGGCTTCAAGGCAAACGGCTTGCGCGTGGTGCACGGCGGCACGAACACCCACATGGTGCTGCTTGACTGCAAGTCCATCGCTCAGCGCGATGGCGTGCCGCTCATGGGAAACGTGGCGTCGCGCATTCTGGACCTCATCGGTATCGTTTGCAACCGCAACACCATCCCCGGCGACAAAGACGCTGCAAACCCCAGCGCGCTGCGCTTCGGCACGCCATGGGTGACGCAGCGGGGCCTGCGCGAGGACGACATGCGCGCCATTGCTGACGTGATTGCCTACGTGCTGAAGACGGCGAAGCCTTTCGCCGTGCAAGGTGCGAAGAACCTCACATACTCGGCGCGCGTTGATTTCGATGCGCTGCGCGAGGGTGTGCGCCGCGTCTCTGAGTTGGTGCAAAAGGCAGGTCGAGATGCGGAGCTGCCGCCGCTGAGCTATCCCCACGTATGGCACTCGGGCAACGGCAAGCCGACAGTCCACGTGCGCGGTCAACAGGCAGCCGCCTTCCTAGACGCTGTGCTGGATGCATCGGTTTCTGAGCTAGGCATTGGATCGCAGAAGCAAGCTATGGCGTTAGGGCGCAATCGTGTGCCCATGACTGCGGTGGTGGTACGTCGCGTGGAGGATGGCTTCGTCGTCGAGGCGCCTGCGGACCAAGTTGCTGCGCTGCGCCAGTGGTGGCGCGCGCTGAGCGACGGCTATGTGATCTTCGATGATGCCCAACTCGAAGCGCCGATCCCCGGGCCCGTTGCTGTGATTTGAAGCAGCATCCGGCGGAGGAGTTTGTGCTATAGTCCTTGATGCTGCAGCAAGCAGTGATGCGCGTATGTGAACATCCATCCTCTCGACGCGCGCTGCCAAATGCGCGACGTCTCTGCACCCTGTCTTGGCACGATTCCCTGCGCGGCTTTAGCGCAGGCGTTTTTGTTTAGTGCTTCTGGAGGTCTGCGAATCACCGCGCTGAGGTTGCCCCGCCAGCAGGTGTCCCCGATAGTTGTTGGTTCAGGTGTCTGCTCCCATGTCCAGCCGACTGTATGTAGGCAATCTTTCCTACTCGACGACCGTAGAGAGCCTGCGGGCTTTCTTCGAGACCGTGGGCGAAGTGCGCAAGGCGGAGATCATCACAGATCGCGAGACCAATCGCTCCAAAGGGTTTGGATTTGTCGAGATGAGCACGCCCGAGGCCGCGCAGCAGGCGATGGAGCGGCTCAACGGCAAATTGCTGGACAATCGCCCTGTGCGCATTGACCTCGCGCGTCCGAAGGAAGCGCGTCCCCCGCAAGATCGCCCTTCCACAGCGCAGCCGCGTACAAGTGCTTCTGCGCCTGCGCGCGCGACTCCATCTGCACGAGCAGTCCCTCAGCCTCCGCCGCGCAGCCCACGCCCGAGCCAATCGCGGCAGTACGAGCGCAAGCGCCGCGCATCGCGCAAGCGCATCCGTGAGGAGGAAACGCCACGCTGGTTGCAAAACAAGCGCCTCCTCCTTACTGAGCTTGATGAGGAACTGTAGTGCCCAGTTGACCCACGCTTAACAAAGGCACACTAGGCTTAACGCACCATGCGTCTCGCTGTTGCCCAAGATGCACGACCGTTGGTGAACGACCCGAAGGAGATTCGCGGTTGGGCGATGTATGACTGGGCGAACAGCGCGTTCAGCACCACGGTCGGCACGGTGTTCCTCGGTCCTTACCTATCCAGCCTAGTCGCCGCCGCCGCGAAAGCCAGTCCTGATGGGCTGGCGCGCTTTTTTGGCTTGCCTGTTGCGCCCGAATCGTTCCTGCCGTTTTGCATCGCTTTCTCGGTGGTGTTCCAAGCTGGGTTCTTGCCCGTGCTCGGCGCCATCGCGGATTATTCGCATCGCCGCAAGTTCATGCTGCGCCTCTTTGCCACCCTCGGTGCCTTGGCGACCACGGCGCTGTTCTTTGTGCAGGGTGATCTGTGGTGGTTGGGTGGCGTGCTGTTCATCATCGCCAACTTTGCGTTTGGCGCAGCCATCGTGTTCTACAACGCCTACCTGCCTGACATCGCTAGCGCCGATCAGCGCGACCGAGTTTCTGCGTTTGGCTGGGCGATGGGATATCTCGGCGGTGGGTTGTTGCTTGCGCTTAACTTAGTGCTTTTCTTGCAGCGCGAGCGCCTCGGCCTAGACAGCGCCACAGCAGTGCGCATAAATCTCGCCTCAGCAGGGGTTTGGTGGTTCGGTTGGTCGTTTTGGACGTGGTTGACGCTGCGCCCGCGTCATGCCACGCGCACGCTGCCGCCTGGTGAGACCGTGCTTGGTGTTGCCTTTAAGCAACTGAGCAGCACAACTGGGCTTCCAGCGCGCCTCATCGCTGTGCTGTTGCTCTCGCCGCTGCTGGTCTTCGCATGGGTGCCGCTGGTCAACCTCTTGGGGCTTTCAACCGAGTGGGTGTTTGTCGCTGCGCTTGGACCGATCGCCATGATTGGCTTGTTCCTGTGGCGGAAGCGGCGGGCGCTCCCCGAGACCACCAAATTCCTGCTGGCGTATCTCATCTATAACGACGGCATTCAGACTGTGATCGCGGTTTCGGCGTTGTTCGCGGCTGCGCCCGTCGCGCGTGGCGGGCTGGGCGTGCCCACCGAGCGGCTCACCTTGCTGATCCTGATGATCCAGTTCGTGGCGTTTTTCGGCGCGTTGTTCTTTGGTCGGCTAGCTGGGCGCTTAGGCAGCAAGCGCGCGCTGGTGGTCAGCCTGTTCATCTGGACAGCCGTGGTGGTATATGCTTATTTGGGCATGCGCGATTTCAGCGTCGTTGCGCTTGGGCTGCCTCGCGCCGAATTGGAGTTTTGGGTGCTCGGTGTCTTCATCGCGCTTGTGCTCGGCGGCTCGCAAGCCATCAGCCGCAGCATGTTCGCGCAGATGATCCCCCAAGACAAGGAGGCGGAGTTCTTCTCGATTTACGAGATCAGCGAGCGCGGCACTTCGTGGCTCGGTCCGTTCATCTTTGGCGCAGTGAATCAGACCTTGGGCGACTTGCGCCCAGCCGTGCTCTCTGTGGTGATCTTCTTCGTGGTTGGGTTAGCGATTCTCCTCACCGTGAATGCCCAGCGCGCCTTCGCTGAATCTGGACCGCGCCGCAGCGATCAGCCAATAGCGAAGGCTGTATGAAGCGCGCGTCGTGCTTCGTAGCCTCTTGGCAAACTTCACAGATGTGAATGCGGCGGAAGTTCTCTTAAAAGCGCCTCCTTCTGTGTGCAGAGATGCCCGTGCCGGACGACTATCAGAGTAGCAGCAGCACACATGACGCGGACGACGAGCGTCATGGGCGCATGCTGCTGGAGCGCATGGTCGCCGGCGATGGGGAAGCTGTAGAAGCGTTTCTCGACCTCTACGAGGCGAGCGTTTGTCGCTACATCTGCCACATCGTCCCGGGTATCTCCGATGACGACCTAAGCGATATCGTCCAGGAGACGTTCATCGCTGCGTTGCGCAGCGCTCATGCTTACCGCGGCGAGGCGCGCCTCGCCACTTGGCTGCTGCGCATCGCGCACCACAAGGTGAGCGATTGGTTGCGGCGCCGCCGGGTTCAGCGATGGCTGTCGTTGTCGCTTCTCGGGGAAGAGCCAGCAGAAACGTTTTTGCAGGAGACTCCTAGCGAGGACGACGTTTGGCTGGTGCGCCTCGCGCTCGGCAAGTTGCCCCGTGACCAGCGTCAAGCCGTTGTGCTGCGCTACGTGATGGGCTTGTCGGTTGACGAGGTTGCCGCCACGATGCGCATCGCGCGCCGCAAGGTGGAGTGGTTGATCACGCAAGGGCGTGCTGCGCTGCGCGCATTGCTGGGAGGGGAGAAATGAGAACATCTAAGCCCGATACGCGCTGGGATGCGCCGGATTACCTCGAGCAAACGCTCGCGGAGTCAGGTCGGCGGGTGCGCGGGTTGTCGCCGCAGCAGCGCGCGCGCCTGCTTCGAGCTTTGCGTGCCGAGAGCGCTGAGCTTCAGCGCCGAGGGCGTCGCGCGCCGCTTGTGCCGCTGCTTCGCCTTGGGTTCGCCTTAGCAGCAGCAGTGCTGATCGCAAGCGCGTATCTTCTCTTCGGCGGTGTGCGCGTTCTTAGCGATGCGCGCGTGGAGGGTTTCGCTGTCGTGCGCGAGCGACGGCAGGGAATCTTTAACTTGCAGTGGTGGATCGAGCAACCGCCACGGCAGCTCGTGGCTGCTCCTCTAGGCATTGGCGATGAGGTCATTGCGCTCGAGCCTGTCACCGTCACGCTCGCGGACGGCTCAGCACTGTTTGCCCAACCCAACGCGCGCCTCCAGTTCGTGGAAGACAACGTGCTTTTCCTTGCAGAGGGCGAACTCACCAGTGTGATCGCGCCGCAGGCGCAGGCAGCGGGATTCCGCGTGGAGACGCGCGCTGGCACGATGCAAGTTCGCGGGACGGTGTTCCGCGCGCGCGTGCTCGACGAGCAAACCGCGCGCGAATATACCGACGAGGGCATCGTTACTGTGAGCACGCCGCTGGGTAGCGCTGATGTCGTCACTGGCGAGCAGGCGCTGCTCTCGCGGGTGATGCCGCTCACAGTTGAGCTGCAAGCGCCGCGGGTGCGCATCGCCTCTGCAGCGCCTGATCGCGTGTTGGTCAACACCCGCACGCTGCGCCTTCAAGCGTTCATCTACCCCAACGCGCGCCTGCTCGCTTACGATGCAGATCGCAACACCCTCATCGGCATCCTGACGGCAAGCGCCGGCGGCGTGGTCAGCGGCACCCTCACGCTTCCTGCGGAAGCGGAGAAGCTTTCGTTCGAGCAAGCTTCGCCTGATGGACGCCGCAGCGCTCGCTCAGCGCCAGTGACGGTCACGGTAGACATTGTAGGCCCCACGCTGCGGCTGGAGCGCGTTGAGCCAATCGGCGCGCGCGTCCGCGTCGCTGGTCAGACTGAGGCTGGCGCCGTGGTGCGCGTGAACGGCCGAGTTGTCTCCACCGACCCGAGTGGTGCTTTTGAAGCTGTCGTCGAGCTTCTCAACGGCACGGTTACGGTCATCGCCACCGACGCAGCCGGGAACAGCGCATTTGTCGTGCAGAGGCTGCGCTGAGCTATTCCAAGCTCTGCCGCAGCCACTGTTCTGCTTCTTCAATGCTGATGCCCTTGCGGCGCGCGTAATCCTCGAGCTGGTCGCGTCCGATCTTGCCGATGCCGAAGTAGTGGGCGCGAGGGTGGAAAATGTACCAGCCACTCACGCTGCTTGCGGGCCACATGGCACAGCTCTCGGTGAGCTTCACGCCAGCGTTGCGCTCCGCATCGAGCAACTGCCAGATCAAGCGTTTTTCGCTGTGATCAGGGCAAGCGGGGTAGCCTGGTGCTGGACGGATGCCGCGATACTTTTCCGCGATCAAGTCTTCGTTGGTGAGGTTCTCGCTTAAGCCGTAGCCCATGTCGTCGCGGGCTTGTTTGTGCAGCCGCTCGGAGAACGCTTCAGCAAGGCGGTCGGCGAGCGCTTCGATCAGGATGGCGTTGTAGTCATCGCCTTGCGCTTTGAACGCCTCTGCCATCTCCTTCGCGCCGTGGATGCTGACCACGAACGCGCCGATGTAGTCCACCACACCGCTATCCTTCGGCGCGAGGAAGTCCGCAAGGCAGAGGTTGTGCGCGCCCTCGCGCGTGCCTTTGTCCATCTGCTGGCGCAGCATGTGGAATGTAACCAGCACTCGGCTGCGCGACTCGTCGGCGTACACCTCAATGTCGTCGCCGATGCTGTTTGCGGGGAAAATGCCGTACACGGCGCGCGCGTGCAGCGTGGTCGGCAAGTTGTCGGCGTGAGCGTGGTGACGATGACGTGCCGCGCGCGCGTTGAGATCAGCTTGGACGAGGCGCTGAAGCAGCGCTTGCGCATCGGTGTAAAGCTTGCGCGCCTGCTCGCCCACCACTGGATCGTCGAGGATTTGCGGGAAGCGCCCAGCGAGTTCCCACGCTGCGAAGAACGGCGTCCAGTCAATGTAATGCACCAACTCGCGCAGCGGCATGTGCTGTGGCTCAATCACGCGCACGCCGATGAACGCCGGCTCGCTGGCGAAGTCGTGCGTCTGCGGCGTCCAGACAAACTTGCGCCGGCGCGCCTCTTCGAGCGGAAGCAGTGGCTTGCGTTCGGAGTGCCCGAGCTGTTCGCGCAGCTTGCGCTGCTCTTCGGCGTTTTGAGCGATGAACTGGTCGCGCAGCGCCGGGTTCAACAATGCGCTGACGACGCCCACAGCGCGGCTGGCGTCGGGCACGTACACCACGGGGTGCGAATACGCCGGCGCGATCTTCAGCGCGGTGTGCGCTTTGCTCGTGGTTGCGCCGCCGATCAACAGCGGCACAGTGAAACCCTCGCGCTCCATCTCGCGCGCCACGTGCACCATCTCATCGAGCGAAGGCGTGATCAGCCCGCTCAAGCCGATCAGGTCGGCGCCGACCTCGCGCGCGGTTTTGAGGATCTTTTCCGCGGGCACCATCACGCCAAGGTCTACCACGTCGTAGTTGTTGCAACCGAGCACCACGCTGACGATGTTCTTGCCGATGTCATGCACATCGCCCTTGACGGTGGCGATGACGATTTTGCCAGCGCTGCTGCCGTTGCCGGCCGCCTTCTGCGCCAGCAAGTACGGCTCGAGCACCGCTACAGCTTTCTTCATCACGCGCGCGCTTTTCACTACCTGCGGCAGAAACATCTTGCCGGCGCCGAACAGGTCGCCGACGATGTTCATCCCCGCCATGAGCGGGCCTTCGATCACCTTGAGCGGCTCGCCGTGGCGTTCGAGTGCCTCAAGCACGTCAGTTTCGATGTAGTCGGTGATGCCGTGGATCAGGGCGTGCTTCAGCCGCTCGTCAACATCGAGCGCGCGCCACGCCAGCGCTTGGCTCTCAGCCGTCTGCGCGCTTGCCTCTTTCTGCATTGCGTTGGCGTAAGCGATCAGGCGCTCAGTGGCGTCGGGGCGGCGGTTAAGCACGACGTCCTCAACGAGTTCGCGCAGCGTTGGCTCGATCTCCTCGTACACTGCCAGTTGCCCAGCGTTGACAATTGCCATGTCTAGCCCGGCGCGAATGGCGTGGTAGAGGAAGACGCTGTGCATTGCCTCGCGCACTTTGTTGTTGCCGCGGAAGCTGAACGACAGGTTGCTGATGCCGCCGCTGGTGCGCGCGCCGGGCAAGTTTTCCTTGATCCAGCGCACAGCGCGGATGAAGTCCACCGCGTAGTTGTTGTGCTCCTCGATGCCAGTGGCGATCGTGAGCACGTTGGGGTCGAAGATGATGTCCTCTGGCGGAAAGCTCACTTCGTTGACGAGGATGTTGTAGGCGCGCTGGCAAATTTCGATCTTGCGCTCGAAGGTGTCGGCTTGTCCGCGCTCGTCGAACGCCATCACCACCACTGCGGCGCCGAAGCGCTTGATGATCTCCGCGCGCTGCTTGAAAATCGCCTCGCCGTCCTTCAGCGAGATCGAGTTCACAATGCACTTGCCCTGCAGCGCTTTCAGCCCAGCCTCGATCACGCTCCACTTGGAGCTATCGATCATGATCGGCACGCGCGCGATGTCTGGCTCTGCCATGAGCAGGTTGAGGAAGCGCGTCATGGCAGCCTCAGCGTCGAGCAACGCCTCGTCGAAATTCACATCGAGGATGTGCGCGCCGTTTTCCACCTGCTGCCGCGCAATGCCCAGCGCCTCTTCGAACTTGCCCTCCTTGATGAGCTTGGCGAACTTGGGCGATCCTGTCACGTTGGTGCGTTCGCCGATGATCAGGAAGTTCGACGCTGTGCCACTTGGCGAGGGCGCATGCGCTTCTTCGCGGCGCGCGGAAGGGGAGGTTACCTCTTCAAGGCTGACCAGCTCCAAACCGCTGAAGAAAGTGCGCCGGGTGGGCGGATTGGGGATATGTGGCTTTGCGCCGCGGATGGCCTCGCGCACAGCAGCGATGTGCGCCGGCGTTGTGCCGCAGCAGCCGCCGGCGATGTTGAGCCAGCCATTGTGCGCAAACTCGCCCATCGCGTTGGCGAACACATCAGGAGGCATGTCGTAACCGCCGAACGCGTTGGGCAACCCGGCGTTGGGGTAGCACGAGATGAAGGTGTGCGACACTTTCGCCATCGTCTCAATGTATGGGCGCATCTCGTGCGGCCCAAGTGAGCAGTTCAGCCCCATGCCGAGCAGCGGCGCGCGGTGGATGCTCGCCCAGAACGCTTCAAGCGTCTGCCCGCTGAGCGTGCGCCCGCTCTGGTCTGTGATCGTTACGCTCACCCACACAGGCACGCGGCGCACGCCCTCCGCGAACAGCGTTTGAAAGGCGTAAAGCGCAGCTTTCAAGTTGAGCGTGTCGAAGGTGGTTTCGGCGAGCAGCAGATCCACGCCGCCCTCAATCAGCGCTTTGGCTTGGTCGTAGTAGGCGCGCATGACCTCGTCGAAGGTCACAGCGCGGAAGCCGGGGTCGTTGACGTCGGGGCTGAGTGAGAGCGTGCGGTTCATCGGTCCAATCGCGCCGGCGACATAGCGCGGACGCGAAGGATCGCGCAGCGTGTACTCATCAGCCGCTTGGCGTGCGAGGCGAACGGCGGCGATGTTGATCTCGCGGATGAGCGCTGGGTCTGTCATCTCGAAGTCGGCGAGGCTAACTGCTTGAGCGTTGAAGGTGTTGGTCTCGATGATGTCTGCGCCGGCTTCGAGGTATTGGCGGTGAATGTCAAGGATGATGTCTGGGCGCGTGAGGTTGAGCACTTCGTTGTTGTTTTGAAGCTCGACAGGGTGATCTTGGAAGCGCTCGCCGCGGTAATCCTCCTCGCCGAGTTTGTAGCTCTGGATCATCGTGCCCATGGCACCATCCAACACGAGGATGCGCTCATTGAGCAACGCGATCAGCGGCGGCCTATCGAGCATGCGCGCAATTCTAGTGCGTTAGCTCGCGGAGAAAGCAACACCCGAGGCACTCTCGCCTCGGGTGTTGTGCGGATGAAGTTGGAGGCTGTGCTACCGACGCACGATGGGTATGTAGGCGCGGCTGCTCGGCTCTACCTCAGCAGTGTGTGCGGTTTGATACAGCTCGGTGTTGTCCATGAACACGCGGAAACGCGCTTGGATCATGCCGCTGAGCGCGCGCACGCGCACTGCGTAGGAGAGGGTGTGGGCACTGCCCGGCGGCAAGCTGCCCTGCCAGAACACAATCTGTGACTGCGCAAGCTGCGCAGCAGCAGGCAGCACCTCCATCGACCAAGGCTCGAAGCTGCTCGGACCGATGCCGCCCGAGGCGCTGCCGCTGATGTACTCTGTGCCGCTCGGCACTGTGCCCACGATGAGCACATTTTGCGCTACGCCTGGTCCAGCGTTGGTCACGGTGAAGGTGTAAGTCAAGACGTTGCCGCTTGTCACAACGCTGCCCCCTGGAGGCGCTGTCTGCCCATCGCCTGTGGTGACTGTCACTGTGCTGGGTGAGAAGTTCACCGTTGAAATGCCTTGTGTGAAGATGAAGGTCAGCGAGAGCGTCTGCCCGCCGCCGATGGCGAACACTGTGCCTGTGCCTGCTTCCGTTGGCGCTGTGAGCGTGATCACCACTTGACCGAGCGCTGGACCAGAACCGCCAGTAGTGCCTGTGTTGCTTGAAAGTGTTCCCTTGTTGGCGAAGAGATTCACAGGCGTGTTAGGCATTAGTGAGAGCAGATCGTCGCGGAGCGTGATCGTGATGCGCGCTGTGCTCACCCCATCAGCTGGCAGCGTGGTGCGCGTAGCAGTGATCAGGCTCTGCCGCAAGTACTGGATGCGCCCATCCAAGGTGGGCGTGATTGGCGAGAACTGCTGAATGTAGTCAATCACGGCTTGGTCGAGCGCCGGCCCGAAGTCGTAGGGGGCAATGGCAAAGTCGCGTAGCACGGTATATCCATCTCCGCCTTGCCGCACGAAGTTGTTGGTCACCATGCGGTAGCGCGCTGTCCGACTCAGCGGTTCAAAGCTGTTGGTGTTTGGGTTGAACACCTCCACTGAGATCACGCGCGAGCCAACGGGGCGGTAAATGTCCCACAGATAACGCAAGCCAGAAACCTGAGGGAAGCGACCATCGCCGCTGATGCCTACATTGGCTAGGCCGTTCTCTAGCGCAGTGATGATGTGCGAGCCGGTGATCTCCAACGTGGCGATGGTGTTGCCGAACGGCAGCAGCTCGAGCACCTCGCCAACGGTCACCGTGATTGCCGTCACGGGTGCACGCAAGCCGCCGCCGTTTTGCAACGCGATCTGGTATGGCTGGCTGCCGATTGGCAGCGTGCTGTTCACCTTCCAGAGCATCGCGTCTGCAACGAGATTGCCCAGTAAGCATTCCACGCGGCGGCAGATATTTACACCGCCCACGACGAGCGGCATATCTCGGGTGACAGTGCCGACTACTGTGTTCTGAAGCGCGGCAACAGCGCCTGTGTAGGTGGGCACGAGCAAGTTGGTGATCGCCGGATCGAGCGCGATGGTGTTGGTCATGAAGATGGGATTGCCGCCCCAACTCACCACCGTGCCAGTGGGGTGACTGAACGCTACTTCGAGGTTGCCCAAGTAGCGCCCCCATTGAAAGGCTTGCACGATCAGCACAGGCTCGTTGCTCGGAGAAGTTACAACAGTTGGGTAGGGAGCCGCGGGGTTGTCTGTAGCGTTGGGAGCAACGTTGATGGGGACGGTGGGCGTGTAGAGGAAAGTGTGGCTATGCCCGCCGACGATCACATCCACACCAGTGACGAGCTGGGCGACGCGCAAGTCCTCGCTGTAGCCAAGGTGTGTCAACGCGATGATGCGGTTGACGCCTTGCGCCAGCAGGGCGTTCACAGCCGCTTGGGCGCTGGGAACAACGTTGGAGAACACCACGTTTGGACCAGGGCTGGAGATGTTTGCGGTGTCAGGCGTGGTCAAGCCCACAATGCCCACGGGCTCGCCGTTGACGGTGATCACCACCGAGGGTGCAATCTTGCCCGTCAGCGATGGCTCGGCGCTGGCGTTAATGTTGGCGCTGAGCACGGGGAAGTTCACACGATCAATGAAGCGGCGCAGCTCCGGCGGACCATCGTCGAACTCATGGTTGCCGATCGCCATTGCATCGTAGCCGATCGCGTTCATCACGAGGGCGATTGGCTCGCTCTTGAACAGGCTGTAGAAGAGCGTGCCTTGGAACTGGTCGCCAGCGTCGAGCAACACCACGTTGTCCTTCGCTGCGCGGATCTCCTTGACCTTGGTGGACAGGCGCGCTGCGCCACCAATGCACACGTTTGTGCTCGTGATCACGTTGACGCAGTTCGAAGCACCGCTTGGCGCATAGGGCACGAGGCGAGCGTGGAAGTCGTTGGTGTGCAGGATGGTGAGATGGAAGCGATCGCTCACGGTGAGCACGCTGGTCTGGGAGATGCTGCCGTCGGCGTTTTCCACGGTGACCGTGATGCGTTTCGCGCCGGTGGTGGTCCACGTGAACGCCTGCGAGCTGACCAAGCCGTTCACTACGTCGACGACGGGGGATTGCTCGTCAGCTTCCCAAGTGAATGTGATGGGGGTTGTAGCCGTGCTTGGCGCTACTGTTGCGGTGAACACTTGGGGCTTGTTGATCAACCCTGAGGCTGCGCGCTTGAGAGTCACGCTGGTGGGCGCACCGCTCAGCAGCGTGAAGTGCTTCGGGACGTGCCACGCGCTTCGCAAAGCTGGCGCTTGTCGCGTGGTTGCCGGGCGTTCTGCTAACGCTGGCGTGTTGCCCGCTAGCGCCGCGCACAGCAGCACAATGGCAAGACCTGCTCGGCTGTGCGTAAGCAAGTGCATGCGTTTTGACCTCCGTAGCGAGAAAGGCTGTGATGTATTCAACGAGCAGCAGGCTAGCACGCCCGCTTTTGCCCTTCGTTAAGCACCCTTGAAGCGCTCTTAACGCTGGGTCAGGGCGCGATAGGGTGTGGCGGGCTTTGCAATCAAGCGAGGTCGGTTGGCTCGGCCTCGTCGGCAGTGGGTGGTGTGGGCAAGGGCTTGACGATTGCGCGTGCGAAGACGAGGTAGCCAGTGTGCGCCACCATGCGGTCCTGTGGGCGCAGACGTTCTGGCACAGGCTTGTAGCGGCGCAGCAGAATCTCCTCGACTTCGACCAATCCGAAGCGCGCCTGCTCTAAGGCGCGCAGCAGGTTAACTACTTGATTCGTCGTGGGCACGAGCGCGCCGAAAAAACCGCCGTCCTTCAGCACTGCGCGCGCCTGCACTAAGCAGATCTCAGGGGTGGGTAGATCCAAAAACACTGCATCCACTGGCTCTGGCACAGGGAAGCCCTGCGTGCAATCGCCGTGCAAAAAGGTGACATGTTGCGCGAGCCCGACGCGCTCCAGGTTGCGCTGCGCCAGCGCAATGAAATCTGCGCGCACATCTTGCGAGAACACATGACCATGCGGCGCAACGGCATGCGCAAGCGCCGTGGTCAAACCACCACTCCCGCAGCCGCACTCCAAAACACGCGCGCCGGGGCGCACGTTGAGGCGCATCAGGATGTAGGCGCTGTCCTTTGGGTAGATCACCTGCGAGCTGCGCTTGATATGTGTGATGAGGTCGGCGATGCTCGGCGGCACGAAGAGATACGGGTGACCCAGCGAGGACTCGATCACGCTGCCCCACGGCTGACCGATCACTGCATCGTGTGCGATGTAGCCGTGATGTGTCTCAAAGCGCGCCCCGGGGCGCAGCTTGATCACATGCGCCTTGCCGCGCGCGTCAACCGCCATAGCGAGGTCATCTGCCTGAATGACGTTCACGGCGTCGCTATTGTGCCACGCGGAGGCTGCTACACTGCATCACAGCCATGGTCAGGGCGGTGATTTTTGACTTGGACGGCACGCTGCGGGCGAACCAGCCCGAAGGCTTCGAGGCGTTCGTCGAGTACGCAGGGCGCGTGGGCATCCAGCTCACCGAGCGGCAGATCAAAATTTGCGAGCGCGAGGCGCATCGCTACTGGGCAAGCGCGCAAGCCGACGTGGACTTGGCGCGTTACGACAAGCGCAGCTTTTGGGTGAACTACAACCAGATCCTGCTCAACGCAATGAATGTGCGCAACTGCGAGGACTGCGCCCAGCGCATCCAAGACTTCTTCGAGCACTACGAGCCGCAGGACGTCGTGTTCGCCGACACGCGTCCAGTGCTCACCCAGCTCAAACGCGCCGGCTACATCCTCGGTTTGGTCTCCAACCGCGAGGAGGCGCTGCAGCCCATCGTGGAACAGTACGGCTTCACTGAGTTCTTCGACTTCACCCTCTCTGCGGGCGAGGCAGGCTGTTACAAGCCCGATCCGCGCATCTTCTATCGCGCGTTAGAGCTCGCTGGCGGGCTTGATCCCGAGGAAGCTGTTTACATTGGTGATAACTTCTTCGCGGATGTGGTGGGACCGCTCAACATCGGCATGGACGCCATCCTCGTTGATCCGCGCGACGTGTTTGAGCGCTACTACACGCGCCGCGTTAAGCGCTTGCGCGAAGTGCTGGCGCTCATTCCTGTGCACGAGTGGGCTTAGCGCTGCAGGCTAGCTCTGTGAATCTCAACCGTCCTTAACGTCCGCTTGTTACGATTTGTGGGGGTTCTCAGTGTGAGCCGCCAGCCAGACATTCTGTTGCTTGTGCTCGACACGCTGCGCGCAGACCGTCTGCGCGCTTACGGCAACGCGCGCGCCGTGACTCCAGCGCTGGACGCTCTCGCCGAAGCATCATGCGTGTTTCGATTTGCCATCGCACCTTCGCAGTGGTCCATTCCAGCCCATGCCTCATTGTTCACAGGGGTCTACCCCTCGGTGCACAACACCAATCAGTCCAACGCTGTGCTCCCCGCGAGCCTGCCTACGCTTGCCGAGCGCCTGCAGCGATCAGGCTATTACACCGCAGCGTTCTGTAACAACGCCCTCGTCGGCGTGATCAACAACGGGCTGCGGCGCGGCTTCGATAGCTTTTTGAACTACGCTGGCTTTTGGACCTCACGCCCGAATCAGGCAGGTCGGCGTTCGGGATGGTTCGATCGCACGCGACAGGCGTTCAAGAGCTGGGTCACCAACGTCATCAGCAGCATCCAAGACGGCTTCGCGCGTTCGGATTTCCTCTTCGAGCTGTCGCTCACGCCGCTCTTCGTCCCGCTTTGGCAAACGGCGTTGAGCTTCAAGGGGAATGTGCGCCAATCATTGGAGGACGCTGCGCGGTTGCTGCTTGGGCGCTCTGGGCTCGCGCCGAATCAACCCGCGTTTGTCTTTATCAACCTGATGGGGGTGCACATGCCCTATCATCCGCCGCGTGAGTACGTAGCGCGCTTCGCACCTCAAGTGTTGCGCGATCGAGAAGCGAGTCGCTACTTGCGACGTTTCAACACCGATGCGTTTGGGTGGCTCGCGCCGCTTTCCGAACCTGTGCCCGCGGCGTACAAAGCGATCTTAGACGGCATGTATGATGCCGAAGCTGCGCATCAAGACCACTGGGTGGGCATTTTTCTTGACCAACTGCGCCGGGGTGGTTGGCTCGACCACAACTTGGTGATCGTGCTTTCCGATCACGGCGAGCATCTCGGCGAGCACCAATTGATTGGTCACTCAGTGTCGCTCTACAACGAGCTGGTGCGCGTGCCCTTGATCATCCACGACGGCACGGGCAGTTTCCCGCGCGGCGCCCGTGTGGATCACTTCGTCTCCACGCGGCGCGTGTTCCACACAGCGCTCCACGCTGCGGGTGCAGCGACGCTCGACGAGGCACCGCTCTCGCTGTCCACCGAGCTACACAGCCAGGCTGAGCAAGGCGTCGCCTTTTCCGAGTACGTCCCCGCGCACAACGTGTTGACCATGATGCGCAAGCGCCGCCCAGACCTCATTCGTGCCCACGCGATGGATCAACATCGCGTCGCTGTGTGCAGCGAGGGTTACAAGCTCATTCAGGTTGGTGCGGAGCGCTTCGAGCTTTATGATGTGGTGAACGACCCGCAAGAGCAGCATGACTTGAGCGCGGCGCTGCCAGAGCGCGTGGCGCAGATGCAGCAGCGCATTGCCGCGTTTGTGCGCGAGAACGCACTTGCCCGCCACACAGCTGCAGTGAGTGGCGAGGCGCTGAGCCCATTTCTCGTCCAGCGCCTGCGCAACCTTGGATATCTCGACTGAGGTCATGTATCCGCCTGTCGGTCCGGTGATTGTTGAAATCGGTCCACTCGCCATTCGGTGGTATGGCGTGCTGGTGGCAGTGGGGATAGCCCTGGGCGGCTGGATCGCCAGTCGCTATGTGGCGAGCAAAGGTCACGATCCGAACACGGTGTGGGATGGCTTGCTGTGGGTAGCGCTGCCGGCGCTGGCTGGCGCGCGCCTTTACTACGTGTTCGTCCAGTCGCCACGAGGTCCAAACGGCATAGAGGGCTACCTGAGCAACCCGCTGCGCATCCTGAACATCACTGAGGGCGGCTTGCACATTTTCGGCGCGTTCCTCTTCGGCGCGGTGGCGCTCATAGTGTATGCCCGGCGGCGGCGCTTGCCACTGGGCGTGTACTTCGACGCAGTGGCGCTGGGGTTGCCGCTCGGACATGCTGTGGCGCGTTGGGCGAACTTCATCAATCAAGAGCTGTATGGTCCGCCGACGAACCTGCCATGGGGTCTGCGCATTGATCCGGAGCACCGCATTCCGCCCTATGACGACCTCGCGCGCTACCCAGAGGGCACGCGCTTTCATCCCCTCTTCCTGTATGAGTCGCTTTGGAATCTGATCGGGTTTGGGCTGCTGTGGCTTGCTTGGCATCGCTTCGGGGATCGGTTGCGCAAGGGCGATCTTGCGCTGCTTTACCTGATTTGGTATCCGCTCGGGCGCTTTTTCATCGAGTTTGCGCGCACCGACTCGTGGTTTTTCTCGGGCACGCCCTTCAACGTCGTGCATGCGCTCTCAGCAGCAGCGGTTGTGAGCGCGGCTGCAATCTTGATCGCTCGTCGGCGTGTGCGCTTGAGCGCAGCCCGTGCGTGAGCTTGCGGTCAGCCCAAGCGCCCAAACGCTTTCTCAAGCTGCGCAAGCCCCAAGTGGATCATCGTCGGTCGTCCGTGTGGGCAGGTGCGCGGTGACTCACAGGCTTCGAGGTCGCGCACAAGGGCTTGCATCTCAGCGTACGAGAGCACGCGCCCCGCTTTGATCGCCATGCGCTTGCACACGCGCCGCAGCACACGCGCCTCTAGGTCGCGCCGCAGCAAGGACTCACCGCTCTCAAGGTCGGCGACGATCTCGCGCATGGCGGCTGAAATGTCGTCCTGGATCATGATCGCCGGCGCGCGGCGCACAAGGAACGTGTTGTTGCCGAAAGGTTCAATCTCGAAGCCGAGATCAGAGAGCAGCGGCAGATGGGCTTCGATCAGGCGCGCAGCGTTGGGCAGCAGCGTGACCACTGCTGGGTCTAGCAGCGCCTGTGAGGCTACTGCGCCCAGCTCGCGCTGTGCCATCAGGCGCTCCCACAGAATGCGCTCGTGTGCGGCGTGTTGGTCAATGAGGTACAGCCCTTCGGGACCTTCAGCAAGGATGTAAGTTTGCGCCAACTGCCCGAGCACGCGCAACGCGGGCAAGGCAGCGGTTTCTGGCTGCGCCGCAGCAGGCGCGCTCGTCTGTTCTGGGGGGCGCTGCACTTGCTTGGGGATGCCAATGCGCTCCCATGCCGCGCTGCCAGTCAACGTCGGCTGTGAAGCGAGGGGGGCAAAGCGCGATGGCGCGACAGGCGTAGCAGGCGTTGGTTCTTGTGCTGATTCTCCTCGAGAGAGGGGTGGCGCTTGTATTGCGATTGGCGCAGGTTGCATTTGCGCGATCAGCGCTTTGCGCACGGCGCGTTGCACCGTGCCGAACACAGCGTCTGGGTCGCGAAAGCGCACCTCGGCTTTCGCAGGGTGCACGTTCACGTCCACTTCACTCGGCGGCACTTGCACCATGATGACTGCGATCGGGTAGCGCCCAGGCGGGAGCAGCGTGTGGTAAGCCTGGATCACTGCATGGCTGAGTTTGGTGTCCTGCACAGGGCGTCCGTTCACGAACAGCGTGATTCTGCTGCGGTTGGCGTGGTCGAGCGGCGGCAAGGCGGCAAAGCCCCACACACGTATGCCTTCGTGTTCTCCTTCCACCGCCGCCATCTGCGCTGCCATTTCCGCACCGTATACCTCGACCAGCACGTCGCGCACGCTGCCGTTGCCGCTGGATTGGAAAGTCAATCGCCCGTCGTGCAGTAGCGCGAAGCGGATGTGCGGATACGCCAACGCGTAGCGCGTGATCATCGCGTCAATGTGCCCGCGCTCGGTTTGCGTGGCTTTGAGGAACTTGAGGCGCGCCGGCACATTGGCGAAGAGATGCTCAACGGTCATCGTTGTGCCTGGCGCGCGCCCAATGCGCGACTCGTGCGCAATGCGCCCGTGCTCGAGCCGCAGCAGCGTGCCGCTGGTTTCCTCAACGTGGCGCGTGAGACAAGCTACTTGCGCCACTGCGGCAATGCTGGCAAGCGCCTCGCCGCGGAAGCCCAACGTGCGGATCTCGGCGAGGTCGTCGGTGGTGCGCAGCTTGCTGGTGGCGTGGTGCGCGAACGCCAGCGCTACCTCCGCGCTGCGGATGCCGCTGCCGTTGTCCGTCACGCGGATCAGGCGCTTGCCGCCCTCCACGCATTCGACGCGGATCTCGCTCGCGCCAGCGTCAATCGCATTCTCCACAAGCTCCTTCACTACAGAGGCTGGGCGCTCCACTACCTCGCCAGCGGCAATGCGCGCCACAATCTCCTCGGGCAAAACGCGTATTGATGAGTTCTTCGCCTGCACTGCTCTGACCTGTGATCCTACGCAGATTCGCCGAGCAAGCGAGCAAATTGGCGCATGCTCATCCCAGGGAACACGCGCTGACGCGACCAGGCGTAAGCGTTCTGAAGCGTGTGCGTCAAGCCGGGCTGCGTGGTGAGTGCAGCCCAAATCTCCACCGACTTCAGGAAGCGGATCACATGGTCGTCGTAGCGCCCGGAGGGATAGCAGAAGAAGCGCGGGCGTCGTCCAGCGTAGGCGTGATGCATGATTTGCTCAATAGGCCCCAGAATCTCCCAAACGAGGAAGCTGTGGCTACGATTGCGCAAGTCCGGGTGAGTGCGCGAGTGCGGCTCGATGCTCATCCCTGCTTCTGCCATCTCACGCGCCATCGCCCAGGTGATGTGGTTGGGGTTTTTGAAGTTGATGAAGTCGGTGACGATGAAGAATGTGGCGATCATGCCGCGCGCCTTGAGCCGCGGGAAAGCCTCGGTGTAGGCGTCGCGGTAGCCATCGTCGAATGTCAGCACAACGGGCTTAGCGGGCAATGGCGCGCCGTCCTTCAGATGCGCGAAGAGATCGTAGAGGCTGATGGTGGTGTAGCCAGTGTCGCGTAGGTAGTTGAGCTGCTGCTCAAACTCCTCTGGAGGCACGCTGAGGTTGCGACGCAGGCGGTCGCTATGTGGGGGCGGCGTCGAGATGTAGTGGTACATCAGGATGGGCACGCGCGCATGTTGAGGTGGGCGGCGTGGTTTGAGTGTGCGGTGTGGAGGTGGCGGCTCTGGGCTATCCTCAGGCGGCAGACGTTGCGCCTGAATGCGCGGCACACACATAGCGCTGCTGATGAGCGCAGCCCACAACTTGAGAAACCGACGCCGTGCCCAACGGTCAGCCATGGCGGCTTGCTTATTCTAGAAGGCAGAACGGGCGCGAACAGTCCTTCAGAAGCGCGCCAGCATTCCACTCGCCATGCTCGTAGAAGGCGGGTATTTTCTAGTAGCTCTCGCAGACGTGTTCGCGTGCAGATAACGCACGTCTGCAACCGAAGCTGGCTGCTTCACGGCTTTTGCGCGCTGCCCTCCGAGCGAGCACGCACTAGAATCCGTGCCGCTATGGCGCTTTCCACAGCCGCTTTACTTCACGTGCTCGAACAGGCAATTGCCATTGCGCGCGGCGCAGGTGAGTTGCTGCGCGAGGGCTTCGCGCAGGCCGTGCAGGCGCGCGAGCAGCTCATGGTGAATTACAAAACCGAGGATGTTGATCCCGTCACCATCTTCGATCGCCGGAGCGAGGACTACATCGTGAGCGCGCTGCGCGCAGCGTTTCCCCATCACCGCGTCGTGGGCGAGGAGGGCGGTGAATATGCGAGCGCTAATGGGCATCGCACAGCCCTCACTTGGCACGTGGACCCGTTGGACGGCACAGTGAACTTCGCTCACGGCTTTCCCATCTTCGCTGTGTCACTTGGGTTGCTTGACGAGCAACGCCCGATTGTAGGCGTGGTGTACAACCCTATCATGGATGAGCTCTTTGCCGCAGCCGAGGGTCTTGGCGCGACGCTTAACGGTAAGCCCATTCGCGTCTCCACGACGCCGACGTTGGGGCGCGCGCTGCTCAACACGGGCTTCCCTTACGACGTGCGCACAAGCGACGACAACAACTTTGACCTTTTTGCGCGCTTTCATCGAGAAGCGCAAGCCGTGCGTCGTGTCGGCTCCGCTGCTTTGGACTTGTGCTGGGTGGCGTGTGGGCGCATGGATGGTTACTGGGAGTTCAAAGTCAAGCCCCATGACATCGCTGCGGGGATTGTGGTGGTGCGCGAAGCAGGAGGGCGTGTAACCGACTTCGTTGGGGGCGAACGAATGTTCGCGCGCGGCGAAGTGCTGGCGACCAACGGGCTGATCCACGACGCCATGTTGCGCGTCATTGCTGAGGAGCGAGTGCGCGCGTGATCCGCGTCAAGATTTGCGGCATCACCAACCAAGAAGACGCCTTGATCGCTGCTGAGGCTGGCGCTGACTTCCTAGGGTTCATCTTTTATCCGCCAAGCCCGCGCGCTGTGACGCCAGCGCGCGCGGCATCAATTGTGGCTGCTGTGCGTCGCGCTGCGCCTCACGTGCGCTGCGTGGGTGTGTTTGTTCAGCCTTCGCCCGATGCAGTTGAGGACGTCATGAGGCAGGTGGGGCTGGATGCAGCTCAGCTCCACGGCGCGACGCTCCAGACTGTGCAAGCGTTAGACAGGCGCGCCTACCTCGCGGTGAAAGCGTGGGACGACACCGCGCAAGCTGCCGCTGCTTGTCCAGCGGATGACCTGCCGCAGGTCTTGCTCGATGCCGCACATCCGACGCTCTGGGGCGGCACAGGGCTGCGGGCCGATGAGCATTTGGCGCAAGCGCTGGCACGCGCATTTCGACTTTTGCTTGCGGGCGGGCTCACGCCAGAGAACGTCGCTGAGGTAGTGCAGCGCGTGCAGCCATGGGGTGTGGATGTGGCAAGCGGCGTTGAATTGGCACCAGGGCGCAAAGACCCTGCGCGCGTGCGCGCTTTTGTGCAAGCCGCAAAGCAATGGATGTGAACCCTTCGCCAACTAGGCAAGTCACGCTACAGCGTGTTGGGGCGCTCTTCGGCGATTGGCGCCGTCTGCTGATCAGCTTCGCTTGGTTTTGCGCTGCCAGCAGCGCTTCGCTCTCCATTGCGATCAGCGCAACACGCGCTCAAGCCCCCCTGCTTTCGGGCGAGCAATTGATCCTCACAGCGCTGAGCGTGCTCGGTCTGGCGTGCGCCAATTTCGCACTCACGCCGGCGCTCATCTGGCTGCGTGCGCCGATCAACCCATTCGTCACTAGTGGGTTGGCCGTGCTGAGCAACGCCGGTTTGCTGCTCGTGTGCACTGATGTGTGGTTCGATGCGCGCCTAGACGGCGCACCGCATCCGCCGCTCACGCTCGCTGCTGCGCTTGCCTTCGGCAACGCTCTGGCAAACGGCGCCATTGCGCTCGACGATGACTACACGTTTCTCCAGTTCGTCCTTGCTTCGCTGCGCTATCCAGAGCGCTCGGCTGCGCCGAGCAAATCGCGCGGTTTGGTGATCATCGAGGTGGATGGGCTTTCGTACTCTCATCTGCGTTGGGCAGTGGCGCTCGGCTTCATGCCGACCGTGGCGGAGCTGCTCAGCACCTCGCACACGCTGGCGCGCTACGACTCCGGCTTGCCCTCGCAGACCTCCGCAGCACAGGCTGGGTTGTTCTACGGCGTGAATCACGACATCCCCGCTTTCCGTTGGTATGACCGCCGTCACCGCCGAATGGTGGTTTCGAATCACCCTGAGCATGCAGCGATGATTGACGCGCGCCACAGCACTGGTCAAGGGTTACTGCGTGGCGGCGTCTCCATTAACAATCTCTTGGATGGTGATGCAGCCCGCGCCTTGCTGACGCTCAGCACGCTTGCCCCCAACGCGCAGCGCGCTGCCGAGCACGCCTATGATGACCTCATCGCGTTCTGGTTCAACCCTTACACGTTCGGTCGCACGGCAGTGCTGAGCGTGCTCGACCTTGTGCGCGAGATCGCACAAGCGCTGCGCGAACGGCTGGCGCGTCGCCAACCACGCCTTGATCATCGCTTCCCCAGTCGGTTCACCGTGCTGCGCATGCTGACCAACGTGTTCTTGCGTGACCTTGCTTTTTTTGCTGTCATGCGCGAGATGCAGCGTGGGCAGCCGATCATTTACGCCACCTTCGTGGGTTACGACGAAGTTGCCCATCACGCTGGTCCTAGCTCGCTGGATGCGTTGGCGACCTTGCGCGGGCTTGATCGCCACTTGCGGCACGTGCTGACCATTGCGCGCTTCTTCGCGCCCATCTCATACGACCTGCTGCTCCTCTCCGATCACGGGCAATCGAGCGGAGTGCCTTTTCGGCAGCGTTACGGCTATTCGCTGCGCGAGTTGATTGACGCGCTCACCCGCGCTGAGGTGCGTGTGGAAGAGCAGCAGCCGCGTGCTGCTGGTCAATCTTTTATGAACGCGCTGCTTTCCGAAATGGACGCAGCGAGCGAGCAACTGCGCGGCGTTTCGCGCCGACGCTGGCGGCGTGCCACAATGCGGGCGACGGTGCGCACGCTGCGCCCGCGCCTCGAGGGGGATGGGGAGACGCTTGTCCATCGCCCCAGCATCATCGTCTGCGCCTCGGGCAATTTGGCACACGTTTACTTTGAATTCGGTGAAGACCAACGCGCCACCCTCGATCAGATTGAGGCAACCCACCCCGGTTTGATTGAAGCGCTCGTCAGCCATCCGGGTATCGGCTTCGTGGTCGGCACCACCGCAGAAGCGCATGTTGTCGTGCTGGGTAAAGGAGGGCAACGCAACCTGACGAGTGGGGACGTCGAGGGCGAGGACCCTTTGCAGCCCTTCGGCGATGTTGCCTTGCGCGCGCTGCAGTTGTTGCAATTGGCTCAGCTCCCCAGTTCTGGCGATCTCATCGTGAACAGCGCCTTCTACACCGATGGCAGCGTTGCCTCTTTTGAGGACCAAGTGGGCACGCACGGCGGGTTGGGCGGAGAGCAAACGGATGCGTTTGTGCTCTACCCGCGCACCTTCTGGTTCCCACAGCGCCCGGTCAGCAGCGCGCAGGCATTGCACTGCGTGCTCGCGAGTTGGCGCGGAAGCGCCCTCCGGGAGCCGCTTGGTCAGCGTTAACCTTTCCAGTTGCGGTACTTCAGCAACGCCTTCAGCGTGGGAATGCCGTCCAGCGGGGAGAGTTTTTTCTCTTCGTAGCGCGCTTGGTAGTGAATGGGCACTTCGACAATGCGGTAGCCGCGCCGAATGATTTTCGCTGTGATCTCCGCTTCGACGTCGAATCGCCGGCATTCGAGCTTCAGTCCCTCCACGACCTCGCGCGCCATGGTCTTGTAGCAGGTCTCCATGTCGTGCAACTTCACGCCGTAGAGCAGATTGGTCGCGAGTGTGACGAAGCGATTGCCCAGCGCCATGTACCAACGCTGCGAGCTGAGGTCGCGCACGCCGTAGACCACCTTTGCCTCGCCGCGCACGATGGGCGCGATCAGGCGCGCGTAGTCGTTCGGGTCATACTCGAGGTCGGCGTCTTGGATGATCACAATGTCGCCCGTGATGTGCTGCAGCGCAGTTTGAATCGCGGCACCCTTGCCGCCGTTCACTTCGTGCGTGATGACGCGCAGGTTGGGGATGTGCGTTTGTTGACGCAAAATGTCAGGGGTCGCGTCCTTGGAACAATCGTCCACCAAGACAATCTCTTTTTCGATCGGCGAGAGGTCCACACGCGCCACGCGATCGAGGATCTCGGCAATCGTCGCGGCTTCGTTGAAGACCGGCATGATGATAGAGAGCTTCACGGTCGTTTGCGCAGCAACAGGCCTACTCAAAGTCTACCAGAGGGCAAGCAGCGCCCTCGAAACAGGGCGCGGCAAGTGCGGTGCCAGAGCGGCTGGCAAAGCGTTGCTCGCAGCGCTGAAAAGCAGGGAAAGACGTGCCCTCGTCGTCGCGCTTGCGCGTGCTCTGGTTTCCTGCTGCAAGAATGATGTTGACACCTCAACAATGAAGCGGGGCGGTAGGGATTGCCCTTCGCTTTCCTGCCACTACAATCGTTGCTATGCCTGTGCTCGGCATCAGCTACGTCACTGTGTGGTCCAAGGACCTCGCTGCCAACCGGCACTTCTTCGCCAACGTGCTGGAGATCCCCATCGCCTACGAAGACGAAAACATCGTCGCCTTCGAGACCGGCGGGACATTGCTCGTGCTTCAGCGCGCCGTCGGCGCGGATGCGGAGCTAGATGGCACACTGCAGTTTGGCCTGAGCGTTTCACAGATGGACGCGATCGTGGAGACACTCAGACAAAACGGCATCCAAGTGGAGCTTGACCGCGAGGACTTGGGCTTGGAGCAGCGCGTAACGATCCTGCGTTTGCCCTCTGGACAGCGAGTGGAGTTAGTGGGCACATGAGCACATGGGGCAAGCGGCGCGTCGCTTGTCTTGCGGTGTGTTGCGTCGTAGTGCTCGCAGGCTGTGCGCCGACACTGCGCGAGGTTGAGCCAGCACGGCTCATCGCGCGACCGACCCTCCGCGTCTCACCCACTGTGCCACCGCCCGATCTCTCCACAGCAGCGCTGGTGCGCCAACGCGGGCGCTTGATCGTTGGCATTCGTTACGACGCTCCACCGATGGCGCGTGTGAATGCCGAGGGCGAGCTTGAAGGATTCGAGGTGGACTTAGCGCGCGCTCTAGCGCAACGCTGGCTGGGCAGCGAGCGCAACGTGCGCTTTGTGCCGGTCACTACACGCACAGCGCTGCAAAAGTTGCAGCGCCGCGAGATCGACCTGGCGATGGGCGCGATGGTGCATTCGCGTGAGGGCGAGCTGATCGCCGACTATTCGCTGCCCATCACGCTCGACGGCGAGGCGTTGCTGGTTCGCAGCGGCACATTTGCTGACTTTGCGAGCATGGCGCGCCGCGCTGTGGACTACATTGACGCCGCTTCCACTTTCGCGCTGCGCGACGCGCAGATCGCCAACGGCATCACTGTCACGCTGCGCAGGCAGAACAGCTACCGCGCTGCAGTGAACGAGCTCCTCGCGGGTAACACTGATGGCGTGGTAGGGCGATGGCGTCGGCTGCGCGCCACTGCTGCGAGCGATCCTGCGCTTCAGGTGCTTGCTGTCTTCACACAAGAGCCGCTTGCCATTGCGTTGCCGCCCAATGACTCAGCATGGGCGAATCTCGTCAACATCACGCTCAGCGCGCTCGTGGCAGATGGCACTTTTGCCCAGCTCTACACGCGCTGGTTCGGTGAGCCGCCGCTGGGAGCAGCAGCGCTCACGCGGCTGCCCACTTTGCGCCTTGCCGACCTGCCTGAGCGTCTTGCGCTGCGCGACCCACTGCGCGGCGTGCGCGAGCGTGGGCAAGTGCGTGTTGCCTACGCGCCCAATGCAGCGCCCTTCGCTGCGACAAACGCGCAAGGCATGGCTGAGGGATACGAAGTGGAGCTGGTGCGCGAGCTGGCACGGCGATGGCTTGGCAATCCCTTCGCCATTGAGTTCATCCCACGCGATCCGGCGCAGCTAAGCGCTGTGCTGGCAAACGGGGAAGCCGAGCTTGCCATCGGCGGGCTGAATCGCGACGGCGCTAACGAGCTAGTGATGGATTTCAGCATGCCGCTCTTCCGCACTGCTGAGACGACCGTGGCATTTGGATTGCCAGAGAACGCCTCGACATGGCGCGATTTGGTGAATCTCACTTTGCAGGAGCTGCTCGACGACGGCACGTTGGCGCGTATTGCGCGCCGCTGGTTTCCTGACCAGTCCCCTGCGTGGTTTGAGCGCCTGCCAGGGCAAACAGTAGAGAGCCGCGTGTTGTTCAGCACGCTTGTGCCGTAGCGCAGCGCGGGACAAGCCGTTGCCTAGCGCGCTTCGCTGCGGTGTTGCTCGATCTCGATCAGCAATCCTTCTGCGAGCGCGGCTGCGCGCACATCCTTCACCGCGTTTAGCCGCAACAGCAAGCGTGTTGCTGAGAGCCGAGCCACCAGCGCACGGCGCACTGCAGGAAGTCGCAGTAAGGCTTCGGCTGTCGCAGCGTCCGCAGTTTGAAGCAAGGCGCAAGCGACCAAGCGCGCTTCAGTGCCGCGCGCTCCCCAGCGGCTCAATGCCTCGCGCACACCTTTGGGCAGCGCGTTGCCGCTGTGCTGCTCGAGGAACGCCACCACGCGCTGCGGCGTAATGCCTTGCGCGCGCGCGCGCATCAGCGCGGCAGGCGTTAGCGCGTAAGTGTAGGTGTTGTCGGCGTTTGTGCTCACCCAGTCGGCGACGCGCGACACTTGGAAGCGCAACCAACGGTGCGTCGCTACGACGATGATGTGGCCGTCGGTCGTCACTGTGATCGGCGCTTGGTGGGGAGCGAGTGCGCATGCAAGCGGCGCTGTCTCTCGGAGCCAACGCAGTGGCTTCGTGAGCACGTAGCGAATCAGCGCGCCCTCCACGCTGTCCCAGTGCTCGAAACCGTCGAGGAAAGCGCCTGTTTGCGCATCGCGAATGTGCCAAGTGTCGTAACGCCCATCAGGGCGGGCGAAATCAGGATGATGCTCGCGCACGAAGCCCACAAACGCCTCTACTGCGGCTGGTGAAATCTCCTGAGCGCTTTGAGCAGACCACTGCTCCCACAGCGCGAGGATCGCTTGACGCTCGCGGCGCGGGTTGTTTGTCCAGCCATAAGCTGTCTCAAGTCGCAAGCCTTCGACGTGAGCGAGGTCGTTCCACGCCTCGTCTTCGAGCCACGCACGATAGAGCACCTCGCGCTGTTCGGCTTCAGGGCTTTGTAGCCATCGCTGTACAGGCTGAGCCACGAGGCGCAGACGTCTGTTCACCAAGCGCACCCAGCCGAGGCGGTTAAGCAGGTGCGTGAGGAAAGCGAAGCGCCCGTTGGGGTTGCCATCCAATGCGCCATCAGCGTCGCGCAGCATAGACGCCACGGCGCGACGGGATGCAGCGTCCCATTGCCCTTCTGCAGTGAGGCGCACCACTGTGTTGTGCACTTGGCAGAGCAAAGTGGTGAGATCGTCAAGGATGGGCGCAGCTTCGTCGGCGTGAGGTGTGGATGCTGGCGGCGGGGGAGAAGGCTGAACAGGCTCGGCAGGTGTGCGCCCGAGAGAGGAACGCACTTGCGCCAAGAGGTCGCTTGGCACAAACACTACCTCGGTCGCCTCGCCAGCGATGCGGTCGAAAGCGCGGAAGATGAAGCCGTGATAGCGCAGCGTCTCGGCAGCGTTTTGGGGAGCGCGCCACGGCTGCTCGCGCTCGAAGCGGCTAGGACCCATCACCCGCATCGCGCCGAAGCGGCGCTCGAAGCGCGCCAAGGGCATCTTGCCGCCAGCGTCAATCAGTGCAATGAGCGCATCGCGCGCTGCTTGGGGCAGCCGATCTAAGGCAGCGTGCAGCGCTTGTGGCCGCAGCATGTGCGCTGCCAGCGCTTCTGCCATTTCTTGCAGCGACGCTGCTACGACGGAGACATCCCACAGCTCGGCAAGCGCCACCAAGTAGGCGAGCGGCTCATCTTGCAGGCAGGCGCGGAGCGCACGCACTGCTTCGAGTCTAGCTCAGGGCGAGCATGGACATCGTGTTGCGCACGAGGTCAGCGCTCTTCTTGAGCATGGCTTTCTCATCGTCGTTCAGCGCGACCTCGATGATGCGCTCCACGCCGTTGCGTCCCAACACCACAGGCACGCCAAAGTACATGTCGTGCAAGCCATACTCGCCTTCGAGGTAGGCAGAGCAAGGACAGATGAGCTTTTTGTCCTTCAAAATTGCCTCGACCATCTCCGCAACGCTGGCGCCAGGCGCGTAGTAGGCGCTGCCAGTCTTCAGCAGGTTGACGATTTCGGCACCCCCTTGCCGCGTGCGCTGCACGATCGACTCGATGCGCTCTGGTGGCAGCAGCTCGCTGATTGGAATGCCCGCCACGGTGCTGTAGCGCACCAGCGGCACCATCTCGTCGCCGTGCCCGCCAAGCACGAAAGCGTGGGTGTTTTCCACGCTCACCCCTAGTTCCATGGCGATGAACGTGCGCATGCGCGCGCTATCCAAGATGCCGGCTTGCCCGACTACGCGGTTCTTCGTGAAGCCGTAGTGGGTGCTGAGAATCTTGTAGGCGAGGTACGCCATGGTGTCGAGGGGATTAGTGACCACGATCACGATCGCATTCGGCGAGGTGCGCCCAACGTTGTGCGCAATCTCAGTGATGATCTTTTGGTTCACTCCCACTAGGTCCTCGCGGCTCATGCCGGGCTTGCGCGCGACGCCTGCAGTGACCACCACGATGTCGCTGTCCACGGTGTCGGCGTAGTCTGTAGTGCCAGTGATCTTGGTGTCGAAGCCAACCACTGGACCAGCCTGCATCAGGTCGAGCGCCTTGCCTTTCGGCATGGTCTCAGTTGCGGGGATGTCAAGCAGCACGATGTCGCCCAACTCGCGCTCGGCGAGCCAGTGCGCCGTGGTTGCGCCAACAAAGCCGGCGCCGACGATGGTGATCTTGGTGCGCATGGTGTTTTTCCTCGAATGCTTCGTCGGATTGCGCGCGATCATACTCAGGCGTGAGTTGGCGCTGCGCACACGCATCGCGCCAAACCCTGTATCATCGCAGCTTGATGGCGAAGAACGTGCTCGGCACAGCGTTGAAGCCGTGCAGTCTGAACCCGCTCACCGGTTGGATGCGCGACGGCAGTTGTAATCTCGCTCCGGGCGACTCTGGGCTGCATCTTGTCTGTGCTCAGGTCACGCAGGCGTTTCTTGAGTTCACCCGCTCACGCGGCAATGACTTGATCACGCCGCGCCCAGAGTATCGCTTCCCCGACTTGAAGCCCGGCGATCGATGGTGTCTGTGTGTATTTCGCTGGCTTGAAGCTTACGAAGCCGGCTGCGCCCCGCCTGTTGACTTGGAAGCGACGCACATCTCCGTGCTGGAGTTCGTGGACCTCGAGACGCTTAAGCGCTTCGCCATCACACCGCACTCGCCTCAGATGGAATCATGACAGGTTACTACGGCGGCATCGAAGCCGGCGGCACTAAGTTCAACTGCATCATCGCTGCTGACCCCGCAAACATCCTCGCCGAAGCGCGCTTCCCCACCACTACCCCCGATGAGACGCTCGCGCAGGTAATCGCTTGGTTTCGCGCTGCGCCCGTGCCGCTTCGGGCGATCGGCATTGGCTCGTTTGGTCCCGTTGATCTCAATCCGGCCTCACCCACCTACGGCTACATCACGACCACGCCCAAGCCGGGCTGGCAATACACCGACCTAGCCGGCGCGGTGCGGCGTGCCTTAAACGTGCCGGTCGCCTTCGACACCGATGTGAACGCAGCCGCGCTCGGTGAGTGGCGCTGGGGCGCGGCGCAAGGGTTGGACACTGTGCTCTACATCACGGTCGGCACGGGGATCGGTGGCGGCGGAATGGTTGGCGGTCGGTTGTTGCACGGGTTGCTGCACCCCGAGATGGGGCACATTCGCTTGCCGCGCGATCCGCAGCGCGATCCTTTCCCAGGCATCTGTCCCTATCACGGCGATTGCTTTGAGGGGCTGTGCAGCGGCCCAGCGCTGCGGGTGCGCTGGGGACAAGACCCAGCCACGTTGCCTCAAGATCACGCAGCGTGGGCCTTGCAGGCGCACTACACAGCGTTGGCGCTGGTGAATTACATCTGCGTGCTTTCACCCCAGCGCATCATCCTCGGCGGTGGGGTGATGAACAACCTGTTCTTGTTCCCCTTGATTCGCCGAGAGGTGCAAGCACTCCTCAATGGCTACATTGTGCATCCCGATCTCCACGAACACATCGAGCGTTACATCGTGCCGCCAGCGCTGGGAGCACGAGCAGGGGTGCTCGGCGCGGTTGCGCTCGCGCAGCGCTTCTTCGACGCTTCAGCTTAGCGCGCGGCGCAGCGCCTCCGCCACTGCGCCAATGTGTTCGAAGGTGTAATCAGGGCGAATGCTGCTGTGCTGGGCTTCGTGCTCTGTGGTCACACCGCTGAGCACGAGAATGGTGGTCAGACCTAGGCGCTGACCGCCGAGCACGTCAGTGTCGAGACGGTCGCCGATGACGGCAGTATCGCTCAGGGTGCCGCCGAGGCGACGCAGCGCCTGACGGAACATCTCTGGCTCAGGCTTGCCGATCACTAGCGGGGCGACGCCAGTTGCTGCCTGGAGCGCAGCGAGGATTGCGCCATTGCCCGGTGTTAGCCCGCGCTCGCTTGGGAAGGTGAGGTCGGGGTTGGTGCCGATGAAAGCAGCGCCGCGACGGATTAGCAAACAGGCTTCTGCCAGCTTGGTGTAGCTTAATCCGCGATCTAAGCCAACGACCACATGCGTGGCGGTCTCGGGGGTGTCGTTCACCACGCGCAGCCCTGCAGATTCCAACGCCTCGATCAAGCCTCGCTCGCCAATCACGAAGATGCGCGCCTCTGGTGATTGCGCGGCAAGGAACGCCGCTGTCGCTTGAGGTGAAGTGATCACCTCGTCTTCACGAATCGAAACGCCCAGCTCAGCCAAGCGATCCACGTAAGCGCGCGCGGGTTTAGTGGCGTTGTTCGTGGCGAGCACAAAGCGAAGGCTGTGCGCACGCACAACTGCGAAGAAGTCCTGCAGCCCCGGCATCACCTGCGGACCACGCCACAGCACACCGTCCATGTCCACGATGAGGTGGCGGATGTGTGCTAACGGGATTGGCGTGCTGCTCATAACTCCTCGCCAAAGCGCGGGCTGTAGCGGTGGAAGACGATCCAGCCAATCGCCAGAAACGCGAAGCAGGTGAGCGCGGTGCGCAACACAAACTCTGGCGTGGTGAGCCGACCCCAATACATCAGGTCCTGATACAGGTTCACCAGGGATGCCATCGGGTTCAAGCGGCGAATCCAAGTGCTCAGCTCCACTACTTGCCCTAGCAGCGTGATGCTCTGGGCTTGGGCGATGTCGTACCAAATTGGCGTCAAGAAGAACAGCGCGAGCATGGAGAGATCCACGATGAACTGAGTGTCGCGATAGAACACGTTGAGCGTGGCGAGCAACATCGCCAGCCCTGCGCTTAAGACGGCTTGCATCAGCACCACCAGCGGCAGCAGCAGCAGCGTCTCGCGGAGCGGGTGCCCCGAGACGAGCGCGACCACTACCCACATCGGCAACGCAAGCGCGTAATTCACAAGGCTGGCGACAACTGAGGCGAGCGGCAAGATCACGCGCGGGAAGTACACCTTCTTCACCAATGCGGCGTTTGAGAGCACGCTGCCCGCGCCGCTGACCACTGCCGCAGCGAAGAAATTCCACGCCAGCAAGCCCGAGAGGATGAACACGTTGTAGCGTTCGATCTCGGCAGGCCCGCGGTTGATGACGCCGAAGACGAACGACATCACCACCATCATGCCGAGCGGCTGGAGAAACGACCATAGCACGCCAAGCGCTGAACCGCGGTAGCGCACCTTCAGATCGCGCATCACCAACAGCCGCAACAGCGAGCGGTATGCCCACAATTCACGGAAGGGTGTCCAAAGTGCCTGCATCGTGCGTTGCTCGTTCAAGAATCCTCACGCCGAGAGATGACTGCGCAGGGTATATCCCGAGGCAGCACGGCTCGGTCACCGAGGAGGTAACAGTACCCTTTGAGCATCACCTGTGCGGCGCGCTCCCAACTGTAATTCCGCACTGCGAGATCGCGCAGTTGCTCGCCAAGGCGTCGGCGCTGCTCCGGCGCGGCAAGCAAAGCAGCCACGTGGTGCGCCAGCGCGGCGCTGTCGCCGACTGGTGCATACACACCCAGCGCACCGAGGTACTCGCGTTGCGCAGGTGTGTCGAAGGCGACCACGGGCAATCCCATTGCCATGTAGTTCAGCAGCTTGCCGCTGCCCTCTGTGAGTGAGCGCTTCGGTGCCACAGCGATGTCTCCCAGCGCCAGCATGCGCGGGGCATCTGCATAGGGCACGCGCCCGGTGAAAATCATTGTTTGCCCAACGCCTGCCTGCTGGGCTTGTGCCCGCCAGTGTGCCTCGCTAGGATAGCCCATCACGAGCCAGCGCGCATGCACGCCTTGCTGCTGAAGGATCGCAGCCGCTTCGATGAGGTGCTGGATGCCTTGGTGCGCAGCAAGCAAGCCGAGAAAGACCACTACAGGCTCGTTGGGATTGATGCCCAACTGTGCACGGAGCGCGGCGCGCGCTTCAGGAGTGATCACGCGAGGATGAAAGACTTTGGTGTTCACGCCGTCTGGCAAAGGGAACACGCGCGCGCGGTTGCCTAACGCCGCACTAAGCTGAGCAGCGGCGTGATGTGTGCTGGTGAAGATCACGCGCGGCAGCCGGTTGATAACGCGCTCGAGGCGTGCAAAGAAGCGGTGGGACAACGAGCCAGCGCGCACGAAGTTGTGCTGCACGATCTCGTCGCTTAGGCTGCCCTGGTAGTCGAACGCCACGGGCACGCCAAACAGCCGCCCCACCACGCTGCCGATGAGCGCTCCCTCGTGCAGGTGTGCGTGGATGACGTCGAAGCGCTGCCGCGCAAGCACCTGCATCAGCTTCAAGGTGAGCAGCACATCGAAGGCGTATTTGTGCCGCGACGAGCCGACTTCGTAGTGGCTGCGCCACGGCGTCGGCGCGGAGCGAATGATGGGCACATCGGGCACATCGCTGCCTTTGTAGTAGGTCACGATGGTGACCTCGTGCCCCAGGGCGCGCAATGCGCGTGCTTCCTCAAGGATGCGCACATGGCAACCGTAATCCCCGAAGAACGACGTTGGCGCAAGGCTGAGAATGCGCATCGTTGGTTGAAAGTCTACCGCAGGCGCGGCTTAAAATCATGGACTGTGATACTCGCCGACTCAGCTGCAAACGCTTGGATCGAGCGGGCGCCCACGCGCACGCCGGAGATCTTCGTCACTGTGGACGTCGTCATCCTCGCGCTGCGTGATGACGACCTTCAGGTGCTGTTGGTCAAGCGCAAGCTGCCACCGTTTGAAGGCAAGTGGGCGATCCCCGGTGGCGCGCTGCGCGTGGATGAATCCCTAGAGGAGGGCGCGCTGCGCACGCTGCGCGAAAAAACTGGCGTGACCAACGTGCACCTCGAGCAGCTCTACACTTTCGGTGCCCTCGACCGCGACCCGCGTGGGCGCACCATCACCATCGCCTATTACGCGCTAGTGCCAGCGCCGCTCGCTGTGCAAGCTGGGCAGGGCACAACTGATGCCCAGTGGCAATCGGTGTATGCCCTGCCGGAAATGGCGTTCGATCATGAAGAGATCGTGAAGTATGCGCTGAAGCGGCTGCGCTACAAGCTGGAGTACACCGCCGTTGGGTTTCGCTTGCTCCCAGAAACCTTCACGCTGAGCCAGCTCCAACGTGCTTACGAAACCATCCTTGGCGTGAAGCTAGATAAGCGCAACTTTCGCCGGCGCATCCTTCAGGCACGCGTTCTTGAGGAGACAGGTGAATACCGCCTCGGCGAAGGTCGCCCCGCGCGCTTGTATCGCTACCGCGCCGACGCCGTTGCCGAGATCAAAGCGCGACGCTTGTTCCCTTGACCGCGCCAGCCTGCAGTCATGAAGTTGCTTCGAGCGGCGCTGAGGGTCGTCTCACGTCGCGCGTGAAGCGACCTACGGGCGTTGGCGCTGCCCAGCGGACTGCGTTGACGATCACCTGCTGCACAAGAGGATGGTGGTAGGTTGGGTAAGTCTCGTGTCCGGGTCGAAAGTAAAACACTTTGCCCAATCCGCGCGACCAACAGCAACCACTGCGAAAAACCTCGCCACCGCTGAACCAGCTCACAAACACCAGCGCTTCGGGCTGCGGCACGCCGAAAAACTCGCCATACATCTCTTCGCGCTCTAACTCGAAATAGTCGGGCAGCCCTTGCGCAATGGGGTGCGCGGGATCAACAACCCATAGGCGCTCCTTGTCACTTGCCTCGCGCCAGCGCAGCGCGCAATCGGTGCCCATCAGTCGCTTGAAGGGCTTGGAAAAATGGGCACTGTGCAGCGCGATGAATCCCATGCCCTCCCAGACGCGCTGCACCACGTGATCCACAACGGTGTCGCTGACCTCATGGTGTGCCACGTGTCCCCACCAAATCAGCACGTCGGTCTCGGTCAAGATCGCAGCGCTCAAGCCATGCTCAGGCTCGTCAAGCGTAGCAGTGCGCACAGTGAAGTCAGGATGCTTGCGGAGCGCTTGGGCAATTGCCTCGTGGATGCCGTGCGGGTAGATCGCCTTTACCGCTGGATCGCGCAATTCATGCCGATGTTCGTTCCATACTGTGACGCGGATGGTCATGATGGGAGCATTCTACGAGCGAGGCACATGCGCAGATGTGTTGGTGGGCGCTGCGCGGTGAGGATGCCGAAGGTGGGAGTCGAACCCACACTCCTGTGAAGGAACGCGATTTTGAGTCGCGCGCGTCTGCCAGTTCCGCCACTTCGGCGCTGCGACAACATTATACAGGCGGAGCACGCCCGCCTGACATGGTGTCTTGAACGCGAAAGCAAGCATGTGTTCAAGTCAAGGGGGACTTTTGCGGCACGCCACTGCTCCTCCTGAAGGCTTCTCACTGAAGGCTTCTCAGCGACGCTTACTCGGCTCCCCAGAGTTAATGAAGCTTAGCCGCTACCTATAATTCCATCAGTGCACAACGCCCACTCCGAGACCCAAACACGCGAGCAGGAGATGGTCGCCCGCCTCAAGGCAGGTGATCCCGAAGCATGCACGTGGTGTGTGGAGACGCACACCCCAGCGCTATACCGCTTGGCGTTGCGCATCGTGAACGACCCTGCAGAAGCAGAGGACGTGGTGCAGGACACGTTCCTCAGCGCCTTTCGACATATCCAGCAGTTCGATGGGCGTTCTTCGCTCGGCACTTGGCTGTACCGCATTGCCTACAACGCTGCGCTGATGCGCCTGCGTAAGCGGCATGAAGCGATTCCGCTTGGCGTGCACGAGCACAGCGAGGATGGAGACAACAACGATCTCATCCCTGATGAACGTGAAACTCCAGATGAAGCTGTGCTGCGCCGTGAGGCAGTGGAGCAGCTCGGCGAGGCACTGCTCGCGCTGCCGCCTAGCTTACGCTCTGTGTTTTTCCTGCGCGAAGTCGAAGATCTCTCGACCGCAGAGACAGCGCGCCGCCTTCAGATCAGCGAAGGCGCAGTGAAAGTGCGCCTCCATCGCGCGCGCCAAGCACTGCGGCGGCATCTTCAGGCGCAACGCGAGCAGCGTCCGCAGCCCATCGCTTCGCTGGCGTGCACAGAAGCGTTGCACTTCATCGAGGCTGCCGAGCGCCGAGGTGAGCACGTTGATCCTAGCCTGAAGGCGACCCTGCGCGAATACATCGCCCTTTGTGAAGATTGTCGTGTGGCGCTGAACCCACGCTACGAGACGGTGTTGTTCTACTGCGACGATCGCCCTTCAGATTCGCTTAGCCCAGAGGCACGCCACACGCTCTTCGTGCGCCTCCAGCAGCTTTGGGGTGAGCAGAAGGAGAAGCGGTGAGGCAGCCGCAACGTGTGATATATTCGCGCCCTCGAATGCAGCTTTCCGCCCCTTGAGAAGGGGGCAGCATTACCGAGGAAAGGAGCATCAAACCCCATGCGCCAATACGAGTTGACCTACATCGTCCGCCCCGATTTGGAGGCAAGCGCCATCAACGCGCTGATTGAGCGCATCAACGGCTACATCACAGCCGAGGAAGGCATTGTGCACAAGACCATGCCCTGGGGCTTGCGCACACTCGCATACCCCATTCGCAAGCAGCGCGAGGGCTACTACGTGTTCACGCTCTTCAGCCTCGACGCTGCTGCTGTGGCGCGCTTCGAGCAGCGCTTGCGGCTGATCGAGGATGTGCTGCGCTACCTCATCGTGCGCACTGACGAGGACGAAGAAGCAAGCGACGCAACAGGAGAAGCCAGTCCCGCCGAGCTATCGCAGCCGACTTGACGTACGCCCATTTGCAGCCTAGCAGTGTTTGCGCTACACTAACTGCGGTGCTCGGTTCGAGACGAAGCACAGGTGAGGCTTATGCACAGACCGCGAGGACTGAACAAAGTATTGTTGATCGGTGTGTTGGGCCGCGAGCCAGAGCTACGTTACACTCCTAGTGGCAAGGCAGTGGCTGTGTTTCCCCTTGAAGTGCGTCGCGAGTGGTTCAACGCAGATGGTCAGCGGCAGGAAGAGGTGGAATGGTTCAACATCATCACGTGGGGGGCACTGGCTGAGATCTGCAAGCAGCATCTCTCACGCGGACAACAGGTCTTCATCGAGGGGCGGCTGCAGACCCGCAGTTGGGAAGACGAGGAAGGGCGGCGGCACTTTCGCACCGAGATCGTCGCCAACGAGATGCTGATACTCGGTGAGCGACGATGGCACACTGAGCCTGTGCTCGCCCACTCCGATGGCGAGCGCGCGCGCATCTCGCAGTAGGCACTTGCGTTTTGCATGAAGCCTGAGTCTCGCTGCATCGCGAGCACACTGCCGCTTGCATGACGCCATGCCCAAACCGCCGACCGTTCCTTCGCAGCCGCGATTTTCCTCGCCGCGCTACGAGCGCGAGCAACAACTTCGGCGCTGGGTGATCATCGGAAGCGCTGCCACTGCGGTGTTGGTTGCTCTGCTCATCGCTGCAGCGGTGCTTCAGATTGTGGTGTTTGAACCGCAGCGCGTGGTGGTCACTGTGGAGGGCGAGCCAATCCGAGTGCAGCAGCTTCATACGCGAATGCGCTACACCCAGTTCCAAGTGCTCAACCGCTACCAGCAGCTCAGCGCCGAAGCGCAGCAGCTCACCACGGGCGGCAACAGCGACGCCACCACAAGCTTCATGGTGCAGTTCTACCAGCAGCAACTCCAGCGCCTGCAAGGCGAGGCAACGGCTGAATCCATCGCCAACACTGCGCTCAACGCGCTCATCGAAGAGGCGCTGATTCGCCGTGAAGCAGAGCGCCGTGGCGTCGTCATCACCAGCGAGGAAGTGCAGGAGACGCTGGAGCGCGACTTCGGCTTCTTCCGCAAGACGCTAACGCCGTTCCCCACTGCAACGCCGTTGCCAACGCCCACGCCGAACAACACCGCCGTGCTCACCGCCACAGCCACGCCCTTCCCCACCGCTACGCCGCGCGCGCAACCCACCTCGATCAGCGAGGCAGAGTTCAATCAGCTTTACCAGCGCACGCTGCAGGGCTATGCTGCGATCGGCATCGGCGAGGCGGAGCTTCGCGAGCTGGTGCGCAACAGCTTGTATCGTCAGCGCCTGCAGGCGCTGTTTGCCAGCGAGACGCCCACGCGCGCCTTGCATTTTCGCTTCAACTACGTGCGCTTCAACCAGCTCGCTGACGCAGAGCGTGCTGTCCAACGCCTCGCTAACGGCGAGATCACCTTCAGCGCGCTGATCTCTGAGACCAACGCTATCACTCAACCAGCTCCCATTGGCACCGGTGTTGAGCTTGGCGAGTGGATCAGCATACAGAATGTCGAGCGGCAGTACAGCCTCGAAATTCTCGCTGCTCTGCAGAACGCTGAGCTTGGCAAGCCCACTGGCGTGATCACATCTGCGGGCAGCTTCTACGTGTTGCTGCCGCTAGGACGCGAAGAGCGCCCGCTTTCCGCATTCGACCTGCAGACTGAGCAGCGCAGGCGCTTCGAGGATTGGCTCGATGAAGCGCGTGGTGACGCCAATCGCGTGCAGCGCTTCATCGCACCGACTTCAGTCATTCCTAACGACGTGCGCGAGCGCGCGCGCGAATTTCTGCGCCAAGTGGGCGCGGGGTGAGGCGCGCTCGAGTCTGCCTGTAAGCCGGATTCTGTCGTAGACCCCCGCTGTGGAAGGTCCGAGGCAGTCATCTCTCTAGGACGGCTGTTGCCAGCCGCCTCAAGCCGCCTACCTGCGCATCAGCGGGCCGCCTCGTCTGCGCGTTTTGGCGTTGCTCCCGGTGGGGTTTGCCAGGCCGCCGCATCACTGCGACGCCGGTGCGCTCTTACCGCACCATTTCACCCTTACCCCACAGCGCATGTGCACTGCGTGGCGGTGTGTTTTCTGTTGCACTTTCCGTCGGGTCACCCCGCCTGGCGGTTAGCCAGCACCGTGCCCTGCGGAGTCCGGACTTTCCTCACCTTGCGTTGCGCAAGGCGCGACTGCCCAGCAGGCTCGAGCACGACGACCATTATCCCACAAACCGAATATCATCCACGTCACCATGCAAGGTTTACGACGAGCCATCAGCGCGCTCATGCTGCTGGGGGGCGTCGCATGCAGCGGCGGGAGCGAGCAGCTCACTCCCTTGCCCTACCAAGATGATTTCAGCAATCCTTCAAGCGGCTGGGAAACGGCAGATGATCTTTCCGCCGAAGTGCGCTACGACGCGGGCAGCTTGCGCATCATCGTCAAGCAGGCGAGCACCGCACAATGGACGCTGAGCGGCAAGCGGTTCAAGGACGGCGGCGTTGAAGTCGAAGCGCGGCGGCTTGGCGGTCCGACCGATAACGGCTTCGGCATCATCTTTCGCGTGCAGGATCGCAAGAATTTCTACTTCTTCAACATCTCGTCCGACGGCTACTGGCGCGCAGGCGCGGTCACGAATGGGGAGTGGCAGGAATGGATGCCGTGGCAAGCGCACCCGGCGATCCGCACAGAAGACGCGCCCAACGTGCTGCGCGTAACAATGGAGGGCAAGCGCTTCGCCTTCTACGTCAACGATCAGCTCGTTGGCACGCGCGAAGACGAGACGTTTGCAGTTGGCGACGTGGGCTTAATGGCGGTCGCGCTTTTCGACGCTCCCGGCGTGGACGTCGCCTTCGACAACTTCCGCGTGTTGCCGCTGCGCTGAGCCTCGCGCGTAAACGCGCACGTGCCAAAACCCAACGTCGCGTGAGGCGCAGCAGCGCAATCCGTGTTGATCGGCAACAGCGTCCACGGCTGCAACAGGATGCACGTACACCATTAACGGGCAGCTCGAGGTGAGCCGCTCGAACATGTTGAAGGCGCGCACTGCCGCCCTCACCCACCACGTCTCGCGCGGCCACACCAGACCAAGCACATGGCGCGCCGTCCGGGCGGCCGCGCCGAGCAGCGCAGGCATGTCGGGGTAGCAGCAGATAGTGCGGTCGAGCACCACGATGTCCGCAGGTGCGATCGCGTCGGCAACGCGCGTGAAGTCTGCGTAGTGATACGTGACGCGCGACCCCAAGCCGAGCCGCTCCGCTTCCGCGCGCGCAGCCTCAAGATATGCCGACGAAGCATCCACGTCGGTCGCGCAGCGCGCGCCTGCTTTGAGCAGCTCGAGGTGCGCCGCGCCGATGCCCGCGCCGATGTCGAGCACCTCCGCGTCTTTCGCCGAGTGCGCGGCTTGTATGAGCGCCAGCAACGTGCGCGTGGCGCGCGCAGGGCCGAAGTGGCGATAGCGCCAAGCCTCAAACCGCGCTACGTTTTTGCCGAACACGCGCGCGTATGTCGCGCAGCATGCGTTGCACGTCACTGGCGCACCTCTTGCGCGCGCGATTGTACGCAGCGGCTATGATTAGCAGCGCGTCGTCCATGCCCGTTGTGCCACGCGCGCTCGTCGCAGTGCTCTGCGCCTACCTCATCGCTGGCTGCCTCTTCGCCACAAGCGCGCCGTTCCTCGAAGTTTCCGACGAAGTGCGACACTTTGCGTTGGTCGAGCACCTCGCGCGTGGCGGCGGCTTGCCGATCCAGGACCCTGCGCTTCACGCGGCGATCACGCGCGAGGAACGCGCGGCGCTGCGCCCGCTGACATACTACGCTCAGGAGGGAAGCCAGCCGCCGCTCTACTACGCGCTGATGGCGTTGCTTGTGCAGCCCTTCGATCGCAGCGACTTCGCCGCGCGCGCGCATCCGAACCCACACGCTCAGCTCGGGCGCGCCGACACCACCAGCAACTGGAATCAGTTGATCCACTTGCCCGATGAGGCATTTCCGTGGCGCGGTGTGGTGTTGGCTGTGCAGGTGCTGCGCGGCGTCGGAATTGCGTTTGGGGCGATCGCGGTGATTGGCGCGTATCTCCTCGCACGTGCTGCTAACCTTGGCGAAGCCACGGCGTTGTTGGCTGCGTCGCTGGTGGCGTTCAACCCCATGTTTGTGCACATCATGGCGTCGGTCAACAACGACACGCTCACCGTGGCGCTGAGCACGCTTGCGCTTGTGGTCGCAGCGCGCGCGCTGCATGCTGACGCGCCGGCGTGGCGCGCCGCGTTAGTGCTTGGTGTGCTCGGCGGCGCTGCTGCACTGAGCAAAGCCTCAGGGCTTGCGGTAGCGGCGATCGCGCCGTTGCCCGTGGCGTTGCGCGCTTTTGGCTGTGGTCGTTGGCGCGCTGCGGTGCGCTTCGCGCTCCTCGCATGGGCGATGACAGCGTTGATCGCCGGCTGGTGGTACGTGCGCAATGCGCTCCTCTACGGCGACTTCACCGGCACGGCCATGATGGCGCGCATCGCAGGCGCGCGCGAGGCAGCTCCCTCGCTGCTCGAACTCGCGCGCGAGTGGGAGGGGTTTTACATGGCGTATTGGGGGCTGTTCGGCGCAGTGAACATCCCCATGCACGCGCTGATCTACGACGCGCTGGAGGGGCTGCTCATCCTCGCCGGCGTTGGCTTGCTGCTCGCGGCATGGCGACATGCGCAGCGCGCGCGCACGCTGCAGGGTTGGCTTCAGCCGCATCCGCTTGTGCTCATGATGTTGAGCGGCGCTGTGCTCATCACTTTCGCGGCGCTCGTGCGCTGGACCTCGCTCACGCTCGCCAGCCAGGGGCGGCTGATGTTCCCGGTGATCGCTGCGATTGCCGTGCTCATGGCGCATGGCATCGCCACGCTGGCGCGCGCCGTGCTGCTGCCCCTGCGTGATCCCTTGCCGCGCCTCGCACGCCACGCCTGGGTGTTGATTGCGCTCCCGCTCGCCGCGCTCACGCTCGCAGCGCCGTTCGTGTATGTGCGACCAGCGTATGCGCTGCCCACGCTGCTGCCTAGCGAATCTGCGCTGCCCACCTCGAACTTCACGCGCACGGAGCTGTTCTTCGAGGGCGGCATCCGTTGGATTGGCTTTGAGGTGAACACGCCGCGCGCGCGCGTGCAGCCTGGCGAGATGCTCGACGTGACGCTTTACTGGCAGGCCCTGCAGCCGATCACGCGCAACCTCAGCGCGTTCATAAGGCTGTATGGGCGCGGCGATGCTGAGTTGCTGGTGCTCGATACTTACCCTGGCGGCGGCATGTATCCCACCACGCTGTGGCAGCCTGGCGTCATCATCGCCGATCGTTACCGCCTGCGCGTGGCACAGACGCCGACGTTGACACAGCGCCTGCCGACCACGCTTTGGCTTGACGTCGGCTTCTGGGACTTCACGCGCCACGTTTTCATGGCGACCTTCGATGGTCAAGGTCGCCCAACTGGACGACAACGCTACGAAGCGGCGAGCGTTGCCGCGATCCCTTCTTCGTCAGCCTTCGCGCCAGCGGCTCGCTTTGCCCAAGCTGATGTGCTCGAAGCCCGCCTCGTGCGCACCTCGGGTGCGATTGAGCTCGAGATTGATTGGCGCGCCACAGCGGACTTCACGGAGGACTACACGACCTTCGTGCAGTTGTTCGACGCCAGCGGCGTTAAGCTGCCGCCGCAAGGCGATGCGCGCGCGTTGGGTGGCGGCTTCGCGCCGCGTTGGTGGCGCGCCGGCGATGTGATTCGCGGCGACCGCTACATCCTTGCGCTTGATGCGCCCTTGCCGCCCGGTCAATATGAGGTGCGCTTCGGGTTGTATCGCGCGGACGGCGCCCGCATGCCGGTTCACGACGTTGGCACGCTTGGCGGTGGCGCGGATTATTTAGCGTTGCCGTTCACAGTCGCGCCTTGATGTTGCGACATGGAGAGGCTCTACAGCCGCCACGCTGTGCATGAGTGTCTGCGCGCGGGGCGCCGCCGTGTGCACCGTGTGTTGATCGCTGAGAGCGTAGAGGACGCGCCGATCTTGCGCGCCATTCGTCAGCTTGCCGAAGCGCGCCGCATTCCTGTGTTGAACGTCCCACGGCAACAGATCAACGCCATCTCGCCGCAAGCCCAAGGTGTGGTCGCAGAAACAAGCAGCTATCCCTACCTAGACTTCGATGACCTCCTCCGCGGATTGGACGAAGTCGCCGAGCCGTTGTTGCTTGTGCTCGACGGGCTGCAAGATCCGCACAACGTGGGCAACCTGCTGCGCACGGCAGAAGCAGTGGGCGTGTTTGGAGTGGTGCTTGGGCAGCGGCGCGGCGTGGGCATTACGCCTGCAGTGGTCAACGCTTCTTCGGGCGCGAGCGAACACTTGCGCATCGCGCAGGTAGTGAACCTCGCGCGCGCTGTGGAGACGCTCAAGGCGCGCGACGTGTGGGTGGCAGCGTTGCACGGCGCCGCCGAGCAGACGATCTACCAGGCCGATCTGCGCGGGCGGCTGGCGCTGATCGTCGGTGGCGAAGGCGAGGGTGTGCATCGCCTGCTGCGCGAGCGCGCGGATTTTGTCTTGCGCATCCCCATGCGTGGGCAGGTGGCTTCGTTGAACGCAGCGACGGCTGGCGCAGTGGCGCTCTACGAAGCCTTCAGGCAGCGCGGGCGAGACCTATAATCGCAAGCGGTTGAAAGCTGGTTGTTTCTCGGAGGGAGGGTCATGGACTCACATTGTGCACATCGGCTTCCGATTGCGGCGCTCCTTTTGGCTTCATCACTCCTGTTCTTCCCGGGGCTTGCAGGCGCGCAGATGTCATCTCATACACTGCCCGCCGAATTTGAGATCACCAGCGACGTCGTCGCCACAGCGATTGAGCCGCTAGGCTTTAATGTGAGCACGCTTGCGGGCGGCACCAACCTCACGATCAACAACCTGATCTGGAACAGTGGCATGGAGCCTGCCTATGAGCGTTACCTCGTGCGTGTCGAGAGCACGGGCGAGGACTTCAACCCAAACGCTCCGAGCACACGTTGGTTCTCGTGGAGCAAGCTGGGCGGCGTGCACATGTACGAGCAGAACTACACTGGCTTCGGCGACGGTGCAAGCGTGCGCTTCTACCGCCTTGTGGATGCCAGCGGCCAGCCCGTGACTTACACCAATTACCTTAGCGGATGGATGCGCCTCCCAGTGGGGGCAGAGCGGGTGATCACTGTGGGCGTGGCAAGTGTGCCCCAAGGCGGTTGGATCGCTGAGGGCAACCTGCCCACGCACACCAATCGGGTGTACATCACGCCGGCGCTGCCGCTGCGCTATGGCGACCATGCCCTTATCACCGTGCGCAAAACGCTGCTCGTCACGCGTGAGATTCACCCGCGCGTTCGCCACCTGTTCCAGCCCAACGTCGGCATCCTCAACGCACAAACAAACGTCGCCAGCGCCACGCTTGAAGCTCATGACTACAACACCCTGCCGCCTGAGTTCATCGCCGCTGACCCTGGGGAAACCGCGCTTAAGCTCGTCTTCTCAGGCGCTGGTCGCGCTGGTCAATTCTTGTTGCGCATGCACACCGACGAGGAGTGGTATAGCCAGCTTGTGCCCAGCGCAACTTATCGAGTGGATGTTTGGTTGAAGCAAGAAGGCTTGCCCAGTGGGCAGGTGCGCTTCCGCGCCACGGGCACTTATCAGAACATCACCCAGCCCAACTGGTGGACTGTGACGAGCACTTGGCAGCGCTATCTATACACGTTCACTGCTCCTGCTTTCCCAACTACCACCACCCTGAGCACCTTGGGGCTAGAAGTGAGCGGCGCAGGCACATTGTGGGTGGACAACTTTCTGGTGTATCGCTACGACGCGGATCACCCCGGCCCATTCGTGCCGCATAAGTATGCGCTCGACGAGATCATGGCAGCGCTCCCGTCCAAAGGGCGCAAGCCCGCGCTGCGCTTCTACACGCACACTTACGAAGGACATCAGCCCATTGAACGCTTGGTCTCCAACTATCCCAGCGCCGACATTGATGATCGCCGCCTTCACCTCAACGTCCGTTTCAATCCCAACATGAACCTCACCGTGCTCCAGGCGCTGAACCTCGCGCTCGCGACGGGTGATAGCCCCGAGACGCGCGTTGTGCCTTACCTCACTTTGAGCGAGGAGTACGTTGAGGAAGATTGGCTGAAGCTCATGGAATATCTCGGCGTGCCTTACGATCCCAACGTTGACACGCCTACGAGCAAGCCGCTTGCGCATCTCCGCTACACCCAGCGCGGACATGGTCGCCCGTGGACAGACGAGTTCCGCGAGATCATTCTCGAGTTTGGCAACGAGACGTGGCACGCGGGCACGGGTGGCTACGGCTGGCATGGCTTTGGCGAGCCAGGCATCGTGAACTGGGGCGGGCAGGAGTATGGGCTGTTCGCGCAGTTCTACTTCGGCGAGCGCGTGATGGGACATCCGTGGTGGCAGCAACACAACTTGGGCAGCAAGATCAAATTTGCGCTCAACGCGAACTACACCGCGCGCTTCGAGGGCAAGAACGATCTCGCGCGCACCTCCTACGGGGAACTCGCTGCTGTTTGGGCACCGACCGTCACGGCTTATCTTGGGCATGCTAACTACGTCGGTCCAAAGTGGGAGATAGGCGAAACCCCCTTCCAGACCTTCGACATCACTGGCTTGCAGAGGACAGCCGCAGGTGCTTTCCTTGGCAACTTCAAGTTGCTGGACGACATTAGCCGCGTGCGCAATCAACTCATTGTGAGCAGCCTGGCGAACTACCGCGTAATCGCCTACGAGGGAGGACCGAGTGGGTATTACGTGCCAGGCACAGGCACAGTGACGCAGACCGCCGTTTCGCAGCGTTACGGCAAATCACTCGCCATGGCTGTTGCGGCGATGGACGCTTGGCTGTATTCTAGCCAAACTGGGTATGCCGCGCAGCAGTATTTTGCATTTGCGGGCGGCAAGAACTGGACCTCGCACACCATGCCGCTGCAGGGCGGCTTTCGGCGGCATGCAGCTTGGCTGGCGCTGATGATGCGCAATCGCTACGCGCTCGGCGATGCCATGCTGCGTGTGAACACAATCAGCGTCCCAACGCACACCATAGGCGGCACTGCCACGCCGCTGGTTGCGGCATACGCGATCACAGGCGAGCGCACACTCGCGGTGTTTGTGCTTTCGCGCAAAATCCCAGGGCAGCATCATGGGGTTGACTTCGGTGATGGCACAACACCTGTGACGCTGCGCCTGCCGATGCGCGCGTGCACGCGCCTCGTGCGCTACGCGCTCACTGCGCCCGATGGTAGCTTCGTGCACCCTGAGACCTCCAATCTTGAGGGAGACCACATCGCCATCACAGCATTTGAGGTGCCACCGAGCGAGTGCAGCGATGGCGAGCTGTCCATCACCCCCGCCACAGGGGGCGCGATGGGTGGCTTGCCGCCAGGCGCTGTGTTTCTCTACGTGTTTGAGCTGCCGCGCGCGGCTGTCTTCGTTCCTCTCGTGCGACGTTGAGCGCGTGCCCTCACCGAAGGCAGGTAGAATCCACGCCCGCTTTCGAACAGAATCCAACCGAGGACTGGTCAAGGTAGAGGCACGATGATGTCCCCAATCCTGTTCGCGCTCCTTATGAGTCTTGTCGGGCTGGCTTACGTGGCGTTTACCGCGCGCGCTGTGCTCGCTAGCGACGCAGGCAACGTGACCATGCAGCAGATTAGCAGCGCAGTGCGCGAGGGCGCTCAAGCGTTCCTTGCGCAGGAGTATCGCGTGCTGGTGATCTTTGCGGTGGTCGTGGCGGCGCTGATTGCGATTTTCATTCGTTGGCAGACAGCCGTGAGCTTTCTCGTCGGCGCTTTCACTTCGGCGCTCACGGGCTTCATTGGCATGAGCATCGCCACGCGCGCTAACACGCGCACTGCCGCTGCAGCAATGAAGTCGCTGGACGCCGGCTTGCGTGTGGCGTTCCGCAGCGGCAGCGTGATGGGCATGAGCGTGGTCAGCCTTGGCTTGCTCGGCGTCTCAGCGTTGTTCTTTCTCTTTGGCATGGGTCGCGAGGCAATAGATGCCATCACCGGCTTCTCGTTCGGCGCCTCGGCGATTGCGCTCTTCGCGCGCGTCGGCGGCGGCATCTACACCAAAGCTGCCGACGTCGGCGCTGACCTCGTGGGCAAGGTCGAAGCTGGCATCCCTGAGGATGACCCGCGCAATCCAGCAGTGATCGCCGACAATGTGGGCGATAACGTGGGCGACGTTGCTGGCATGGGCGCTGACCTGTATGAGTCCTATGTCGGTTCGATCGTCGCTGCTTCAGCAGTCGCCGTGGTCGGCGCGCAGCGCGGCGAGCTCAGCACATCGGCGATCTTCTTGCCCTTCGCCATCGCTGGTGTGGGCATCCTCGCTTCGCTGATTGGCTCGTTCATGGTGCGCACGCGCGAGAATGCCTCGCAGGCTGACCTGCTGCGCAGCTTGCGCACTGCGGTCTGGACGGCTTCGGCGCTGGTGGTGCCGGGCATTGCTGCGCTGATCGCGCTCGACGGCACAATCGGTTGGCCCATCTTTCTCGCTATCCTGCTCGGCTTAGCCGCAGGTTTGCTCATCGCCTACTTCACTGAGTATTTCACTAGCTACACCGAGAAGCCGACGCAAGGCATTGCGCGCAGCGCGCAGACGGGCGTGGCGACGCTGATCATCGAAGGGCTTGCTGTGGGCATGCGCTCCACTTTTGCGCCTGTGGTGGTGGTCGTGATCGCCGTGATCGGCGCCTACTTGCTCGGCTACAACAACACTGCTACTGGCAAGCTTGGCGGTGCCGATGGCGGCTTGTACGCAGTGGCGCTCGCCGCGGTCGGCATGCTGAGCACGTTGGGCGTGACGCTTGCGACCGACGCCTACGGCCCCGTCGCCGACAACGCCGGCGGCATCGCAGAGATGGCGCACTTGCCAAAAGAGGTGCGCCAGCGCACCGACGCGCTAGACTCGCTGGGGAACACCACAGCCGCCACAGGGAAGGGATTCGCGATCGGCTCTGCGGTGCTCACAGCGCTCGGCTTGATCGCTGCGTACGCGCAGACAGCTGGCTTGCGCGCGGAACAGCTCACCTTGCTTGACCCCAAGCTGCTGGGTGCGCTGCTGTTCGGCGCGATGCTCCCCTTCCTCTTCACAGCGATCACCATGACGGCAGTGGGGCGCGCAGCGATGGAGATCGTCACTGAGGTGCGTCGCCAATTCCGCGAGATCCCCGGGTTGATGGAAGGCACTGCGCGCGCGGATTACGCGCGTTGTGTGGCGATCAGCACGCGCTCGGCGCTGCGCGAGATGATCGTGCCCGGCGTGCTTGCCGTTGCCGCGCCATTGGTCGTCGGCATCGTGCTTGGTCCAGCGGCGCTAGCGGGGCTGCTCGTCGGTGCAACGGGGAGCGGCTTCGTGCTCGCTGTAATGATGGCGAATGCTGGCGGCGCGTGGGACAACGCCAAGAAGTTCATCGAGACTGGTGAGTTAGGCGGCAAAGGCTCAGCAAATCACAAGGCGGCTGTTGTCGGTGACACGGTCGGCGATCCCTTCAAGGACACCAGTGGTCCCTCGCTGAACATCCTTATCAAGCTGATGAGCGTTGTGTCGCTCGTGTTCGCGCCGTTGTTTGTGCAGATCGGCGGA
>JANWUW010000018.1 GCA_025057935.1 Thermoflexales bacterium | reverse complement strand
GTGTCTTCCCAGACCAGATACACCTGCCCGCCTGCGGCGCTCAACGATGGCACCCGCTGTGCACCAAGCGCAGTGGTTGCAGGATACTCAGTCCAGCTGCTCCCGCTCCAGATCGCACTGTAAATGTCGGTGTTGGCGTGTCCGTCGCGGTGATCCTGCCAAGCGACGAAGACCGTTCCGCCTTGCGCGGCGATGGTTGGCGCGACGCTGCGCGTGCGCGGCGGCGCAGCGTCCACGCGCCACGGCGCGCTCCACGCGCTGCCATCCCAGCGGGCGACGTAGATGTCGGGCGGCGCGGAGGGCGCGCCGATGCGGTTTTCCCAGGCGACCCACACGCTGCCGTTTGCGTCGAAGGCTACGGCAGGGTTCGTCGCTGCATCGCGGCGGTCCGGCGGGCTGCCGTCAAGGCGCTTGTTGACGCGCATATTCGCGCTCCAGCTCTGCCCGCCGTCGGAGGAAAAGCTGGCGTAGATGCGCGGATGATGCGCGCCCGCTTCGCGCCCGTCTTCCCAGACCACAACGACGCGGTTGCCCTGGCGGCTGACGGCAGGCGCGCGCTGGGCATGCGCTGCGCTTGCATCGTCATTAATGCGGACGGCAGGACCTGAGCAGACGACGGGCGTCGCGTTGCCGTTGCAGCGCCGCGCGTAGATGTCGCCGAGGCGCGCGCGCCCGCTCGACTCTCGGAAATCGATCCAGACCACAAGGATGTCGCCGTTGCCATCGGCGGCTAGCTTAGGCTGGATGGCGATGTGCTCCCACTGCGTGCTCGTGACTACGACGGTGGGCGAAGTCCATGCGCCGCTGTCAAGGTCGCCGCGCGCGAGGTATATCTGCGCTTCATCCGCCCATGCCACAAAGACGCGGTTGTGCTCTCCAGCGACGGCGACATGCCGCAAGCCCGAGACGGCGAAGTGCGGATGGCGATGCGCGACGCGCGTCTCGCCTGCCGGTCCTTGCGACCAGCGCGTGCCGTAAACATCGGGGAGCGCGTTGCGCGAGTCCATCCACGCCACGAACGCGTCGCCGCTGGTCAGCGCGGCGACGACTGGCGCGCTCTGCAAGCTTGGGCGCAGGTCTATGTCGATGGGCTCCAGCGGCGTCCATTGCGCAGCAACGAACGCCTGAAGCGCGTCGCGGGGCTGGAACAGCAATGGAGCGGCGGCATTTGGCTGTGCGATTGACTCCCAGTCGCTCGGCGCGAACGCGTCTTGCAGCGGCGTTGGCGCCAGATGCGGCGGCGGGTCAAGCGGCGGCAGCGCTGGCGGATTTTCGATCCATTGCGCGCCAGCCGTCGTCGCAGCAAGCCATGTGAGAAGCGCAGCTTGCAGCGTGAGATGCATCAGGCGCATGGCGCGTTCACCTCGGAACCGCGATTCCAAATCCGCTGACGTAGTTCAAGCCCGGAAAGATGAGCTGGTTGATGAGGTCGCGCGAGAGCCCTGTGCGCGCGATGAGCACGTCGGCGATGACGCGGCGGTAATCCGTGGTCATCACTAAGCCGTCGTTGAACCCGAAGTGGCTGAGCCCGGGCCACTCGCCGTAGATGCCAGCGTTGATGTTTCTTGCGCCGTAGCGTGCGCCGCTGCCGACGACCAGCATGATGTTGCCTGCGCCGTGGTCAGTGCCGGCGCTGTCGTTCTGGTACAGCACGCGCCCGAACTCGCTGAGGACGATGACGACAAATCGTCCGCGCCATTGCGGGTCCGCTTCCATGTCGTCGCAAAACGCCTTGAGGTTGTTGGCGAGGTTGGTGATCAAGCGCGGGAAACGACTGTTGCCGTTCCAATCCACGGTGCCCTGATTGTCGTGCGTGTCGTAGCCGCCGCCCACGTCAATCGTCGCCACGCGCAGCGGGTTGGCGAGGTTGGCTTTGGCGATGCGAGCGACCGTTTGCAGCGCATTGCCAAACACGCCGCCATCAGCGACATACGTGGGGTCAGTGAGGTAATGCGCTTGAGGCGTGTAGTTTGTGTTCAGCACATTGGCGAGCATGTCGTAGGTCGCCAACGCGGTTCGCCCCACCGACTCGACGTAGGCGTTCCCACGCTGATACATCGCTGCGAGCAGCGCGCGCTGGCGCTGAAGAATGGCTCTGCGGTTGTTGTCGTGGGTCCAAGTGTTTGTGTACCACTGTGGACCGAACTCGCGCGCGTTGGGGATGGACAGCGCCGCGCGCCCGCTGGTTGACAGCAAGGAGGGCGGAATGCCCCATTGCGGGGCGATGGCAAGCGCGTCGAGCGGCTCGCCAATCGCATCAAGGTAACGCGCCAGCCAGCCGCCCTGGTTGTGCTTGCCGCCCAAGTCCATGTAAAGCTCAGAGTCGAAATGCGACCCTGTGACATCTGGCGAGCCAGCCGCGACGACGATGGCGAGGTCGCCACGGCGGTAGAGCTCATACAGGCCACCGGTGTCGCTTGCATGCGCGCTGGGCACATAGGGCGTGCCGCGAGCGGCATCGGGATGCAGCGCGAAGCGTCCGTCGAGGTCAACGGCTTTGCGCGGCTCGCTGCTGTTGGGCGCAGGGATGTGCAACGTGGGGCGCAGGATGTTGTAATACCGATGGTGGTCTGTGGGGCTGGTGTTGAAAGGCACGAGCACGTTCAGCCCGTCAATGCCGCCGCGCACGAACACGAGCACGATGAGGTCGCGGTTGTTCGGCGGCGGTTGTTGCGGGGCGAATGAGTCGGCTCTGGCTTTGGAGAGCTGGCTGTCGAACAGCAGGTTGGTGATGCCGAATCCGCGGACGGCGGCAAGCGCGGCGAAGCTGGCGCAACCTTTCAGAAAGTCTCTGCGGTGCATCTAGGTACCCCTCGGAAGCAGTCTAGCAGATTCTTGCCGGGCTGCAAGCCAATTGAGCGCATCTCTATATAAGCTCGTGTCACGGACGCAGCCTCTAAGGTGGGACTTGCTTATCGTGGGACTAGCTCGCCGATAGCCAGGAGCGTGTTGCCGCTCACCAAGCGGTAGCGCCAGTTGGGCCTCTGGCTCAAGACGCTGCGATCAATGGCAATGATGTGATAGGGCAGCGTGGCGGCTTCGATCTTGGGAAAAGCTGGGTCGTCCTCGCTGAGTGTCACGCCTACGATGAGTTCCGAGTCAGTGACGGCAACAGCGTTGATCGAAATGGCGTAGCCGCCTGACGGCATCGTTTCGCGGAAAACGGCAAGCAGCGCTTCTCGCTGGAGATCGGTCGCTTCAAGAAGGGCGCGGCGCTCGGGGGAGACCAAGGCGATCACTGCGTCGCGACCTGCCCCATCAGCAGCGGCGAGCAGCGTGGGCTGCGGCAGAGCGCCGCCCAGCCGGAAGCCACGAGCCAGCGTTCGGAAGGGAACGCTGCGCAGGGTGGCGTGTGAGGGAGGTGTTTCGGCAGGTGTCAGTGTGAGAGTGGAGGCGAGGTCGAAGGATTGGGGCGTCGGGACTTCAGTTACGGGCAGGCTGCTCGTCACATCCGCTGGCGCGTGGCTGACGCAACCAGCGGCGAGAATCGCGCCAGCTAGCAGGCAACGCAACAAGAGGGTGTGTTCCCTCACAATTGCTACGATGCCTTGAGCCCGCTGTTTGTTCCTTTGCTGGCTGGGCATCGAGGTGCATACTTCAGTCGCCTGCTCGATGAGGCAAAAGGGGGCATACTTGCTACAATCTCTTGTGTCGCCCTCGCATCCACGCTGAGCGCGCGGCAAAGAAGAAGCGCCAAAGAAGAGATTCCCGTTGAGGTTCATCGTGAGACCGAGGGAGGGCTTTGAGCAATGCATAGTTGGGATGGCGTGATCATCCGTTTTGCCTTCACGGCGAAGTTGGCCGCGGCGCTTCTCGCAACATCCGTTGTCTCCACTTCCGCTCAGGTGCCAGAGCCAACACCAGCGATGCCGCCACCGGCGCGCACGGTGCGCCTGCCGCCCAATGTGTTCAACATCGCGTTGCTTGGCGTGGATAAGCGCCCGCATCGCAACTTCATGAACACCGATGTGATCATCATCGCTAGCGTTAACCCGGACCTCCCTGCCGTCACGCTGCTCTCCATCCCGCGCGACACACCAGTCTACATCCCCGGCGTTGGCGTGCAAAAGATTAACACGGCATACGCCATCGGGGGGCCTGATCTCTTCAAGGCGACCATCCGCTACAACTTCGGGTTGACGATTGACCACTATGCGATGGTGAACTTCACTGCCGTAGTGCGGGCTGTGGATGCGCTGGGTGGCGTGGATGTGATCGTCACGTGTCCATTGCGGCACACGTTCCCCCGCGACCCTTACTACATGGGCGGGATGATCGTCGCGCGTGATTACGTGGACACGTTCACGGGCGAGGTGTGGCGAGCTGGAACACGCGTGCCGCTGCTCACAATTGACTTACCACGCCCTGGGGTGTACGCGCTGAACGGGCTGCAAGCGCTCGCTTACGTGCGCGCGCGTTACGGCGTGCCTGGCGGCGACGTGGACCGTGGTCGGCGCGAACAGCGCCTAATTCGCGCGATGCTCGCCAAGGTGCGGCAGATTCAATCGCCAGCAGCGCTGGTGCAGCTTTACAACGCCGTGAAGGACGAGGTGGAAACAGACCTATCCCTAGAAGCACTGCTGCGCTACGCTTTGATCGCCAACCGCCTCGGCGACTCGGTGATCCGCAGTTTTCACTTAGGTGGCTATGACAACGCCGGCGTCGTGCTCGATCCGTCCTTGGCGCGGTTGCGCGCCAATCGCATTGCCTTCATCGAGCGCGCGTTGAATGTGTCGCTCAATCAACATGTGAGCGCTGGGGTTCCCATCGAAGTGCTCAATGGCACTGGTGATGAGGGCTTTGCGCTCGCAGCAGCCGACCGTCTGCGCGAGCTGGGATTCGCCATCACAGATGTGGGTGTAGCTGATCGTCCCTACGCCCGCACCGTGATCCTCGACCACACCACCACGAAGAAAGGCAGTCCAGTCCCGCTGCTGCTGCGCACGTTTAATCTCTCCCCAAAGCGGGTTGTGGAGATGCCGCGTGCCGACGGTCCACGCCTCACAGTGATTGTAGGCGCCGACTTCAATCCATGCTACTATGCGCCTTCGCTGCAAGCTGCAGGCAGCGCTCCTGTGCCCGCTGAGCGCGCAGCCGAGGTGGGTTCTCCGCTGGAAGCTTCGATTGTGGTGACGGAGACGCAGGCGCTTTCGCAGGCAGTCAGTGAAGGGCTGAGCGACACGAATGTGGTGGTGACGGCGACAGCGCTGCTTAGCCCCAATCTACCTGCGAGCGCGATGCTGACCGCAAGCAAGCTGCGCTTCGTCGTGCCGGCAGGTGCGTTGGTCAACGTGCGCTCGGCGCCCACATTGCGCGCGCGCATCCTCGCGCGGCTTGTTGGCGGCGCTAGTGGCGAAATCGAGGGGCGAAGTGTGGATGGCAAGTGGTTGCAAGTTCGGCTGAGGAGTGGGCGTTTGGCTTGGATCAACGCTGCTGTGGTGCAAGTGGAGGGTGAAGCAATCTCTGCGACGCCTGTGTCAGACTCACAACCAGCACTGCAACCGACGGCGCAGCCGACGCCTTTGCCAGCAGATCAACCCTTCGTTGTTGTGCCCTTGGGTGACGTGGTGAATGTGCGCGCCGCGCCGAGTTTGAACGCGCCTGTGATTGGCTTCCTGCGTTCGCAGCAACGCGCGCCGATCCTCGGCAAGAGCGCTAATGAGCTTTGGTGGCAGGTTCTGTTTCGGGGGCAGCCCGCCTGGGTGAATGCTTCTGTCGTCACCACCGTGGGCAACCTAGTGCGCGTGCCAGTTGTGCAATAATCAGCGCGCCTTATGAAGCAATATAGAACGCCGCCCCCTCTGACGATTGACCCTACCAAGCGCTATCGCGCGATCTTCAAGACGAGCCAGGGCGAATTCGAAGCCGTGCTGTTTGCAGATAAGGCGCCGATCACCGTGAACAATTTTGTCTTCTTGGCGCGCGAAGGCTTCTACGACAACACCACGTTCCACCGCGTGATCAAGGGCTTCATGGCGCAAGGCGGCGATCCCACCGGCACCGGTCGCGGCGGGCCAGGGTATCGTTTTGCGGATGAGTTTCACCCTGAGCTGCGTCATGATGGTCCAGGCGTGCTCTCTATGGCGAACGCAGGCCCAAACACGAACGGATCGCAGTTCTTCATCACGCACACAGCGACGCCATGGCTTGACGGTAAGCACAGTGTTTTCGGCAAAGTGGTGCACGGCATGGAGGTTGTGCTTGCCCTCCGCGAGCGCGACCCAATGCGCGTGCGTGAGCCTGGGGAAATGCTTTACAGCGTCACCATCGTCGAAGAGGATTGACTGAGCGCGCTGTGATCGGCGTCTTCGATTCGGGCATTGGTGGGTTGACGGTGTGGCGCGAGATCACGCGCATCTTGCCAGACGTCCCCACGATCTATCTCGCCGATCAAGCCTTTGTGCCTTACGGTGAGCGCCCTGAGGCGTTCGTGTGCGCGCGCACGCTTACATGCGTGGAATGGCTAGTGGAGCAGGGGTGCGATCCTGTTGTTGTTGCATGCAACACAGCCTCTGCTGTTGCGCTTGAGGCGGTGCGCCATGCCTTTCCTAGCGTGGGCGTTGTGGGCATGGAGCCGGCAGTGAAACCCGCTGCTCAGCAAACGCGCACCGGCGTTGTTGGCGTGTTGGCAACCGCGGTGACCTTGCGCAGCGCGCGCTACGCTGCGCTCACGGCGCAGTGGCGCGCATCGGCGCAGATTATAGAGCGCGCTTGCCCTACGTGGGTCACTGCTGTGGAAACTTGTGAGACCAATGCGCAGCTTCAGCCATGCGTGGAAGCTTGTCTTGTGCCCATGCTCGAGGCTGGCGCTGATGTGATCGTGCTTGGCTGCACCCATTTTCCGTTTCTGCTGCCGTGGATCGAGCGCAGCGTCGAGGCATGGCGCGTTGCCCATGCCGCTGAACGCGAGGTGCGCATCCTCGATCCATCGCCGGCAGTGGCACGCCAAGTTGCGCGGCTGTGGAAGCCTCGCTCATCGCCCAACGGCACGCATGCGCTCCAACGCTTCTACACCACAGGCGAAGCGCTGCGCTTCGAACAAGCTGCCTCCTTCTGGCTCGGTCAACCTGTGCGTGCCGCCTCGCTCACGTCGGCTTTGCGTGTGCCTGCCTAGCCCATCGCCAGGGTTAGGATCAGGAATCCGGCAAACAGAGCAGGCGCGAGGAAGATAGCGGTGTAGATCGGCGGCTCGTAGCGCAGGTGCATGTAATATGCCGCGACGAGACCCGCTTTCGTAAACGAGATGCCGAGCAGCAGCGGCACAAGCACGCTGCGCTCAATGTGCAGCAATGGCAAGGCGATCTCCACAATTGTGCACAGCGTGAGGATGCCGAACACCGTCACCGGGTTGACGTGCTGCGCTTGGTCGTGAGTGTTGTTCGGTTGGTTCATGGCTTAGGTGAGGTAAACAACGGTGAAGATGATGACCCAGATCAGGTCCACGAAGTGCCAATACAAGCCGAAGATTTCAACAGTGGTGTAGTTGTGAGCATGGAACTTGCCTCGGCGCGCGACCAGCAGAGTCGTCAAGCACCAGATCACGCCCACCAACACGTGCAAGCCGTGCAACCCGGTCAGCGTGAAGAAGGCGCTGCCGAATGGATCGGCAAACGAGTGGCCCTCTTCAAAGATCAGAATGCTGTACTCCACTGCCTGACCTGCGAGGAACAAGCTGCCGAGCAGGGCAGTGAGCGCCAAGTAGCGCTGCAGCTTTCGGTTCTCGTTGCGCCGAATGGATTCGATGCCGAGCACGACCATCAAGCTGCTGGCGAGCAGCAAGAAGGTGTTCAGGCTGACCAGCGCCGTGCTGAATGGGGTGGCATGCCACCATTCCTCGCCGCGCAGAAACACCGAACGCCTTGTGAGCACGAATGCGCCGATCAGCCCCGCGAAGATCAGCAGCTCGGAGCTGAGGAACAACCACATGCCGAGCTTGCGGTTCTGGTTGGCATGTGCTACTTCAGCACTCACCACTTGCGAAACAGAGGCGGTTGAACTCATGACGCTCTCATTTTAGCAACCTGACGTCGCAATGCGATTCCGAGGTTTTCATGACCCTGCTTGATCTCGAACTCCACTGTCACACACGTTACTCACCGGACAGTCTCGTAAAGCTCCCCGAGCTTATCGAGCATGCGCGCCGCGTGGGGCTGCATCGCTTGGCGATCACCGATCACAGTGAGATCGAGGGCGCGCTGCTTGCCCACGAGATGGCGCCCGATCTCATCATCGTAGGCGAAGAGGCGATGACGCAAGAGGGCGAGTTGCTCTGCTTGTTCATCCACGAGCGCATCCCCCCGGGCTTGCCGCTCATGGAAGCGATTGAGCGCGTGCACGCTCAGGGTGGCATCTGCGGCCCTTCACATCCGCTTGACCCACGCCGCATGGGGATTGGGCTGGAGAACTTGCTACGCTACGCACCTCACTTCGACTTCATCGAGGTATTCAACGCGCGGCTGCGCGACCCAGACAAAAACGCCGAAGCAGCGCGCATCGCGCTGGAATGCGGCGTGCCCGGCATTTGCACTAGCGATGCACACACGCTCGCAGAGGTTGGCATCAGCCGCACACGCATTCGCCCATACACCTCGCCGCAGGACTTCGTGGCTGCGCTGCGCGAAGCTGAGCTGGTGCCACACTACAGCTCGATCATGGCAAACGTGGGCTCGCGCCTTGCCGCTCTGGTGCGTGAGCTGAAGCTCCTGCGTTGAGGCACAGCAGCAGCGCATTCACGTTTGACCGCATTGCGCGTTGTCGTCGAGCAGAAGCGCTACACTAAGCGCACCAAGGCTTGATCGAGCGTTGCGCCATGCCACAAAACCTTTGGAACGATCGCGATGCTGAGGGTCTCAGCCCACTCGGTTTGCTTGCTTACCGATCGCGCCTACTCGGCGCTGACCGCAGCGTGGTCAACATCTTCGGTGGGAACACCTCAGTGAAAAGCGTGGAGCGCGACCATCTCGGGCGCGCAGTGAACGTGCTGTGGGTAAAGGGCAGCGGCAGCGATCTTGCCACCTGCACGGAGAAAGATTTCGCCGGGCTGAAGCTCGACGAAGTGCTGCCGCTGATGGCGCGTGAGGCGATGAGCGATGAGGAGATGATCGCCTACCTCGCGCGTTGCCAATTCGAGCCGAATCGCCCGCGGCAATCCATCGAGACGTTGCTGCATGCTTTCACTCCCCATGCCCATGTCGATCACACTCATCCCGACGCGATCATCGCGCTTGCCTGCGCGGCGCGCGGCGAAGCGGCTGCGCGCGAGGTGTTTGGCGAGGCGATGATTTGGGCGCCCTACATGCGCCCGGGTTTTGCGCTGAGCAAATACATCGCCGAGCGCCTGCGCGAGCATCCCGAAGCCACCTGCGTCATCATGGGCAAGCACGGCTTGATCACTTGGGGCGAAGACGCGAAGCAGTGCTACCTCAACACGATTGCGCATGTCCAACGCGCTGAGGAGGCACTGCGCGAGGCGGAGCGTCGTGTCTTCGTCGCCGTCAGCCCTGCTGTGCCAGCGTTCACTGCTGAGCAGCGCGCTGCGATCGCTGCTGCTGTCATGCCCACGCTGCGGGGTGCAGTGAGCATGAAGCGACGAGGGATCGTGCTGTTCGACGACAGCGAGGCTGTGTTGCAGTTCCTCGCGCGCGAGGATGCTGAGTCGCTCTCGCAAGTGGGCGCAGCTTGTCCTGACCATCTGGTGCACACCAAGCGAGTGCCGCTGTTCGTGCGCTGGGATGGGCAAGATGTGGAGGCGCTGAAGCAAGCTCTGGCACAAGGCGTCGCTGAGTACGCGGCCCGCTATGCGGATTACTTCCAGCGCTACAACACTGACCCCAACGTCAACATGGCAGACCCAGCGCCGCGCATTGTGCTTGTGCCTGGTCTTGGAATGTTCACTACGGGGCGCGACGCTTTCCAAGCTGACGTAGCGCGCCAGCTTTACCATCGCGCCATTGCGGTGATGACGCTGTGCACCTGCGTGGATCACTTCACTTCGCTAGACGAACGCGAGACGTTCGAGATTGAGTATTGGCCTCTGGAGCTGTACAAGCTCACTCTGCGTCCTCCAGAGCGCGAGCTGGCTGGGCGCGTTGCGTTCGTCACTGGCGGCGCGAGCGGCATTGGGCGCGCGATCGCGCGTCGGCTCGCGCAGGAAGGCGCCCATGTGGTGATCGCTGACATTAACGTAGAGGGCGCGCAGTCTGTGGCAGACGAGATCTGCAAGACGCAAGGATTCAAGCGTGCGCTAGCCGTGCCCTGCGACGTGACGCGCGAGGACGAAGTGGCGCGCGCCTTCGCTGAGGCTGCGCGCGCTTACGGTGGCGTGGACATTGTAGTGAACAACGCGGGCATCGCCAGCAGCGCGCCCATCGAGGAGACAACGCTTGCCGATTGGCAGCGCAACATGGATGTGCTGGCGACGGGATATTTCCTCGTGGCGCGCGAAGCGTTTCGCATGCTCAAGCAGCAGGGGCGCGGCGGCGCTTTGGTGTTCATTTGCAGCAAAAACAGTGTGTACGCTGGCAAAAACGCGAGCGCCTACAGTGCCGCGAAGGCGGCTGAGCTTCACCTCGCGCGCTGCCTTGCGGAAGAAGGAGGAGCGTTTGGCATTCGCGTGAACAGCGTGTTGCCCGATGCCGTGCTGCAGGGGAGCGGCATTTGGAATAGCCGCTGGCGCGAGGAGCGCGCCAAGAACTACGGCATCCGCCCTGAGGAACTCGAAGCCTACTATGCAGCGCGCACTGCTCTCAAGGTCAACGTTTTTCCTGAAGACGTCGCTGAGGC
>JANWUW010000105.1 GCA_025057935.1 Thermoflexales bacterium | reverse complement strand
CTACTGCGCCAGCGGGCTGGAAAACACGCGCTTCTACGACTTCGGGTTCTACTTGTACTACCAGCAAGGCGCGGTGTACGACCGCTACTGGAGCGAGTACGCCGTCTGGACGGTGAGCAACGAGAATGTCTACTTCCGCAGTGTGGACGGGGCGATTGTGGCGTTGACCAGCGGCAACCCAGAAGGCAGCGCGATGGCGCGCAGTGCGTCCGTCACGCCGCAACACGAACAGCACAAAGCTCAACCGGCCCTAGCGCCCGAAGCGACCATTCCCCACACCGAGGCGCGCGCGTGGGCAGGGCGAGCGGTGACTGTGACGGGAACACTGCGCTACGTGTTCAACAATGGCAAGTACGTGCTGCTCGGCTTCACCAACCCGCACCAAGGCAGCTTCAAGGCGCTTATCGCCCGCGAGCACTGGGCGCGATTTGCGCCCTCTCCGGAAGCGCTCTACACGCTAGGTCAGCGCTTAGCAGTCGTCGGCGTTGTGAGCTGGTATCAAGGCGATCCAGTCATCCGTGTGACGAAGCCGGCGCAGATTCGCGTTCTGCAATGAGGGGACAGCGCAGCTTACGACGCGTGGCAGTTGCAATGCTGCTGACCGCAGCATCGCACGCGACGCCAACTGCACAGCGCGCTCACGCGCGCACTGCCACTGCGCTTTACATCGCCGATGTACAGGCGAGCGCAACAACGGTCGGCTTGTATGAGAAGTTCGAACTAACCTTTGTGATCAGCGGCAGCGTCGCTACGAATCCCCACTTTCCCTACGATCCAAACCCGCCGCCCGGCGTGCCGGTCGGCGTTGGGATTACAGTGGACGGACTGTTTAGCCCAGACAACTGGACGACAGTAATCACGCAGCCGGCGTTTCTGTATCAGCCCTACGAGCGGCGCTGCGTGGACGGAAGTGGCTTCACGACAAACTGCCCGCCCAACGGAGAAGAGTGGCTTTACCCTGTTGGGCGGCCAGTCTGGAAGGTGCGCTTCGCGCCGCAACAGTTAGGCACATGGCGCTATCGCATTCACGCCAGGGATGCTTCCGGAGTAGCGTTGAGCGACGAAGGCGTGCTCAACGTCGTTCCCTCCGCCGACCCGAACAACCATGGCTTTATCCGCATCGCGCAGGCTGACCCGGGCTACTTCGAGTATTCCGATGGCACGCCGTTCATCGGCATCGGTCATGGCGAAGGCGTGCGCAACTGGCGCTTCACCTATGACGCCGACGAGATGTTGGCACGGCTGGCAAGCGGTCGGGTGAACTTCATTCGCAAGTGGATGACCGGCTCAAGCATCTACATGGCGCCGTGGAGTCCATGGCACTCGCATCACCTGCCGGGCGAGGGCGGCTACTTTAACGCTTCCAGCTTGACCTACACCCATGCCTACAATGCGCATCTCTTCTCGCTGCGCTTGTGGGACTATGAAGACCCCGCAATGGGAAATCGCAGAAACCCATGCATGTTCCAGGGTTTCACCAACAATGTCGCCGTCAAGCCCAACACGGCTTATCTTCTCCAGGTGCGCCTGCGCCTGCACAACGTGAGCGGGCCGCGGCGCGCCGGCTATCCCTACGGCTTCACCGTCCGCAGCGGCGGCTGGCTGGGTGAAGATTGCGCTGATCCGCAGGTGAGCGACAGCGCGACGCGCCTATTGCCCCATGTGAACGGGACGACCGGCTGGATCACGGTCAGCGCAGTGCTCACCACCGGCGCAAGCACATACTTCCTCGATAACCTGTATTTGATCTTGGAGAACACCATCGGCGGCGACGCCTTCGTGGACGAGGTCTCGCTGCGCGAGTGGGTCGGTGGCGCGCCGAGCGGGCCGGAGGTGCTGCGCAAAAACCGCTTTGCCTACCATCTCTACTTCGACGCTCAGCCTGCTTGGCAGTGGGATTACTTGTTCGACCGCGCTGCCGAGCACGGGGTGACAATCCGCCCCGTCGTCTTGGAGAAGAACGATTGGATCGCCAATCACCTCGACGCGAACGGGCAACCCGTCGGAGCGTACTACGACCTCGACAACAATCGCTTCTATGCGGCGCCGAACACAGCCGTGCGCCGCTTCCATGAGTATTTCTGGCGCTACCTCATCGCCCGCTGGGGGTATTCGCGCGCGGTGCACTCTTGGGAGCTGATGAACGAGGGCGACCCCTACAACGGCAACCACTACGCGATGGCAGACGCCTTCGGGCGCTTCATGCGCCAGCACAACCCGCAGCGCCAGCTGGTTACAACATCATTCTGGCACAGCTTCCCGATGGCAGAGTTTTGGGCAAATCCACAGTTCGACGGCGTGGACTACGCTGACGTTCATGAGTACGCGTGTTGTGGCAATCGCTACGCTGGCTGGGCGCAAACCATTGGCGCACCGTTGGCGCTGGAGACCAACCCACAGCACGTGCTTGGTAACCAGGGCGCTGCGGTGCGTGTGCCGGGGGCAACGCAGTTTTACAACGCGGGGAACACGCCGCGCAGCTTAACCATCCGCGGACAGGGCGAGTGGGTGATCCGCTATCAGATGAAGGCGCAGGGTTTTACCGGCAGTTGTCCGTACGGCGCGCCGCCCACCCTCGCCGGACCGCGGCTGCGCTGGATTCTCGACAACGGCACGCCGAAGGCGCGCGCCAACGTCGTGCCTCCCGCCACCAGCGGGCAGGATTTTGTGTGCAGCGCGCCAGCAGGCACGTATGAGTGGCGCGCGTTCGACAGCCGTTACACACATGATGGTCAACTTGCACCACTCAGCGCGCGCCTCGTGATCACCGATGATGACTGGCACACACTCATCCTCGCCTTCCAGAACAGCTTCGGCACGGGTGGCACAGCGTGGATTGACAACGTGGAGCTGATCGCGCCGAATGGACGCAAGGCTTACCTGAATGGCGAGTTTGACCCGACACACATCCTTTCCGACACAGCACATCTCACCGCCGCTCTGAGCCAGCAGATCGGCGGGCGCGCGTTGACAGGGCCACGCAAGCCGGTCACGCGCGGCGAGGTCGCTGTCGGCGACGATGACGGTTACCGCGGCGATGCCCAGCATGCCCAAGCAAATGACACGCAGGGCGTGTGGCTTCACAACTTCGTCTGGGCGCAGATCAACCCGGGCGGGCTTTACGAGCTGTATTGGGATCAGACCAACATTGTGCGGCACAACTTGTATTTCCACTTCAAGGCTTTCCGCGACTTCATGGATGGCGTGCCGATCAACAACGGTCGTTATGAAGACGCGCGCGCGATGAGCACCCACGCCGCGCTGATCGTGCTGGGGCAAATGGATCAGGTGGCAGGTCGCGCGCATCTTTGGGTGCGCCATCGTGATTTCACGTGGTGGAACGTGCTGCAAGGCACGCCGATCGCGCCTGCATCAGGCGCAGTGGTTTTGCCCGAGGTGGCGAACGGGTTGTATCGCGTGACGTGGTGGGACGCGTGGCGCGGTCAACCAATGACGACCACAGCCGCGCTGGCGACCGGAAATGCGCTCACACTCACCTTGCCTTCGCCGCTGACCAGCACCTTGGCGCTCAAGGTGGAGCGCGTTTGGGCGTTCCAACAATATCTTCCCGCAGTGTGGCGCTGAGTGCCAGAGTCAAGGCGCGCCTTGAGCAACGAACCAACCGATGGTCGCATTGTGGCGCACGAGGTAGCGCTGCGCCACACGCTGCACATCTGCGAGGGTCACGCGCGCAAGACGCTGCGCGAACGACGTGAACCAGCGATGATCGGCGATGATCTCGCTGAAGCCAAGCCAAAACGCCTGCTGCGACGCGCTCTCTGTTCCAAGGACGACTTGAGCGCGCGTTTGCTTAATAGCCTTCTCCAGCTCGTCTGCTGAAATGCCCTCGCGTTGCACCCGAGCGACGACCTCCCAAAGGCGCGCCTCGGCTTCCTCAAGCGTGTGCCCCGGCATGAGCGTGGCGTAGAAGCCGTAGAGGTACGGATCGCGCGTGGGGAGCACGCCGCCATTGATGCTCGCAAGCAAGCCCGTGTCAACCAGCAAACGGCTGAGGCGACTGCTGCGATTGCTGCTACCGCCGCCGAAGAGGCTCAAGCCGCTTGCGCCGCACAACACAGCATCGAGCGCCACGAGCGGCATGAAGTCGGGATGCGTTGCTGGCGGCGCGCGGAACAGCATGGCGAGGTAATGCGTTTGCCCTTCGCCGTGAACCACAACGCGGCGCTCGCCGCGCTGCGTCGGCTCCGAGGGAATGCTGAGCGAAGGCATGGCTGCGCTCGCGCGCGAGGTGATGCGCCCGAACATGCGACCCACGAGACGCAATGCTTGATCGGTCTGCACGTCGCCAACGATGGTGAGCACAGCGTTGCTCGGCGTGTAGAAGCGGCGATACCACATGCGCAGGTCATCGTAGCTTAGGCGTTGGAGATCGGTGCTGTGTCCAATGGCATCGTGGCCGTAGGGATGCACGTGGAATGCAGCGCCGAGCACCTCCTCCATTAGCCGAAACCATGGGTCGTTCTCACTGTCTTGGCGCTCGTTGAGGATCACGCGCCGCTCGTGGGCTGCATCGCGCGCGCTGAAGCGCGCATGCGCCATGCGATCCGCTTCGATGTCCAGCGCCAGCGCAAGCTGATCGGCAGGCACAGTGGCGTAGTAAACAGTGCAGTCGAGCCAGGTCATGGCGTTGCTTGTGCCGCCGCAGCGGCTGATCAGCCGATCGAGGTCAGTTTCGGTGTACTTGCGCGTGCCCTTGAAGAGCAAGTGCTCCACAAAGTGCGAAGCGCCAGTCCAGCCAGGCAGCTCGTAACGTACGCCGACGCGATACCAGATGGAGACGGCGACCAACGGCGTGGTGTGGACCTCGCGGATCAGCACGCGTAAGCCGTTTTCAAGCGTATGCTGCGCAAGCTCGCGCATGAAGCTAGTAGCCGCGCCCGACGCCGCGGTAGATAAACCCGTGCTCGCGCATTACGGCTGGCTCGTAGATGTTGCGCCCGTCCACGATCACGGGTTGGCGCATGACCTGCTTAAGCCGCGGCAGGTCGAGGTGCTTAAACTCGTTCCACTCCGTCGCCAGCACCAGCGCATCGCAGCCTTCAGCGGTCTCGTAAGCGTCGCGGCAGAGCGTCACGTTCGTCAGCACGCGCGCGGCGTTCTCCATCGCTACAGGGTCGTAAGCGCGAACAGTGGCGCCGTCCGCTTGCAGCATGCGGATGATGTCAATGCCGGGCGACTCGCGGATGTCGTCTGTGTTCGGTTTGAACGCCAAGCCGAGCACACCGACCACTTTGCCCTCCAGCTTGCGCAGCGTGCCGCTGTTGTTGCCGATCAGGTTGCGCACCTTAGCGACGATGCTGCGACGCGCATCAGCGTTGATCTGCATCACCGCTTCGAGAAGCTGGGGGTGCTTGCCTTGGATGTTTGCCATGTGCGCGAGCGCTTTCACGTCCTTCGGGAAGCAACTGCCGCCGTAGCCGATGCCAGCGTCGAGAAAGGCGCGCCCGATGCGTTTGTCGTAGCCCATGCCTGCCGCGACTTCCTTCACATCAGCGCCGAGCGCCTCACAGATGTTGGCGATCTCGTTGATGAACGAGATCTTGGTGGCGAGGAAAGCGTTGCTGGCGTATTTGATCATTTCAGCTGTGCGCAGGTCGGTGATCATGATCGGGGCGCGTAGCGAGAGGTAAAGCTGCGCCACTTTCTGCGCCGCCTCGCGGTCGAGCGAGCCGAGCACGATGCGGTCGGGGTTCATGAAGTCGCTGATCGCCGATCCTTCGCGCAGGAATTCGGGATTGCTCACCACCGCGAAGGGAATTGGCTGTGGCTGGCGGCTGCGCACGATGTCGGCGACCCAATCGCCTGTGCCCACAGGGACGGTGCTTTTGTTGATGATGATCAGCGGGTGATCCATCACCTCAGCGACGCGCTCGGCGACAGCGCGCACGTAGCGCAGATCAGCTTCACCGTCCACACCCTCAGGCGTGCCGACGGCGATGAACACCATCTCGGCAGGCGGGCGATTGATGGCTTCGTCGTAGTCAGTGGTGAAGAACAGTCGCCCAGCGGCAACGTTGCGCCGCACCACTTCTTCGAGGCCAGGCTCGAAGATCGGCATGATGCCCTGCTTGAGCTTCTCGATGCGCTCTTCGTTAATGTCGAGGCAGGTCACGCGATTGCCGAGGTCAGCAAGGCAAGCGCCTGTGACCAAGCCAACGTATCCGACGCCAATGACTGCGATGGTTTTCATGGTCTTCTCAAGACAGAAAGCCCATCTTCACAGCCAGCTCGGCGTTGAACAAGCTCCCGCCGGCAGCACCGCGGATGGTGTTGTGCGCCAGCGTCATGAGCTTGACGCCGCGCTCGCCAAAAAGCGGCTCGGCGCGCACACGCCCAACGACCACGCTCATGCCGTTGCCGCTCAAGCGATCGAGGCGCGGTTGAGGGCGGTCGGGTTCATCGCGCACCACGATCGGCTGCGTGGGCGCAGTGGGAAGATCGCGCAGGTCGTCGCAGCGGAAGGCACGCAGCACCTCTGCTGCGGCCTCAGCGGGCGCAGGGCGCTCAGTCTCCACGGAGAGCGCCACCATGTGCCCGTCAAGCACTGGCACGCGATTGCAGTGCGCGCTCAAGCTCAGGTCTGCCTCGATGATGCGCGCGCCGTCGAAGCGCCCCAGCAGTTTCCGCGCTTCTGCCTCCAGCTTCTCCTCCTCGCCCTTGATGAAGGGGATCACGTTGTCGATTAGGTCAAGCGAGGGCACGCCGGGGTAGCCAGCACCGCTGGCAGCTTGCATGGAGAAAGCGAAGACTCGTCGCACACCAAACGCATCGCGCAGCGCGCGCAGCGTGATTGCTGGTCCGCTCACGGTGCAGTTGGTGTTGCACACGATCCCGCCGCGCCAGCCGCGCTGCTGCTGTTGGTGCCGCAGAAGGTTGAGGTGCTCGGCGTTCACCTCAGGGATGATCAGCGGCACATCCGCAGCCATGCGGTGATACGAAGCGTTGGAGAACACCAACAACCCAGCTCGAGCAAAGGCGGGCTCAGCGCTCGCAGCGATGTCGTTAGGCAGCGCGCTGAAGACGGCGCGCACCTCGGGAGCGGCGCGCAGCACTGCGTCAGGATCAGTAGCAAGCAGCGGAAGGTCGCGCGCTGCAGCGGGGATGTCACCCTCGATCACCCAACGCACAGCTTGGGCGTAGGGCTTGCCCTCGTTGCGGTCTGAGGCAGTGAGCGCCACAAGCTTGAACCAAGGGTGATCTTGCAGCAGTTGGACGAAGCGCTGTCCCACTGCGCCAGTGGCGCCGAGCACAGCGACGGGGATTTGGGCGCTCATGGCAGGTGGGATGATACCAAGCTGTTCATATCTCTCCGCGCCAACGACGCGCGCCTTCGCACTGGCAAACCTTGACCTTCTTGCCGCTGTCGCAGAAGGGGCAAGGATCGTTGCGCCCAATCTTGAGCTTGGTTGCTGGGCGCGCAGGGGCTGCGGCTGTCGTTGCCCCGCCAGAGGCGCGCAGCGCCGCACGATTGATCGCAGGCATGCCCACTCCTGCAGGCGCGCGCCCGGCTGCGGTCGGCACAGCGGCCTGAGCTGGGGTTGCTGCAGCGCGCGTGGCTGGTGCCGCCACGTTGAAGCGCACGTTGAAAATGCGCATCGCAACCTGATGGCGGATGTTCGCCAGCAGCTCGTCGTACATCAAGCTTGCTTCGGTGCGGAACGCCACCAGCGGGTCGCGTTGAGCGTAGGCGCGCAAGCCGATGCCCTCGCGCAGCTCGTCGAGATCCGTGAGGTGCTTCACCCAGAGCGAGTCCACAGTTTGAAGCAACACGGCGCGGTCGCGGAACAGCCGCACGCCATCGAACACAGCGCGCTCCATCTTCGTGCGCAGCTCGGTGGGGAAATCGGCGATGGGCGTCTGCTCAAGCTCGGGCGTGAGGGCATTGCCGAGATGAATCTTCGCCCAGGCGTAAATGTTGCGCTGAATGGGGTCTTGTCCTTGGCGCATCAGCGCAAGCGTGCTGCCAATCAGCATGAGCTGGGTGTATACCAGTTTGGCGAACTCGTCCAGCCCTGCAGCGTAGCGTTGTTCTGCCTGCGCACACAGCGACTCGATGATCTCCTCGCGCGTCACACGCGCCCACGCGCCCACATCGAAATCGCGTGGCAGGGGCACGATCGCGCGCACCTCGTTGAGCAAGCCGTGCAGGTCCCAGTTCTCAGGCAGCTCGCCAGCCGTGTGCGACTTCACGATGTCTTCGATCGCTTCCTCCACCATGTCCATCACCACGTCCTTGAGGTCGGTGCGCTCAAGGATCATGCGGCGCTGGCGGTAGATCACCTCACGCTGGCGGTTGATCACATCGTCAAATTTGACGAGGTGCTTGCGGATGTCGAAGTTGTAGCCCTCGACTTTTTCTTGGGCTTGCTCAATGGTTTTGCTGAGGATGCCGTACTCCAGCGGCACATCGTCTTCAAGCTTGAGGCGCTCCATCAACGCCTTGACACGCTCACCGCCGAAACGGCGCATGAGGTCATCCTCAAGCGAGACGTAGAAGCGCGAGCTGCCGGGGTCGCCTTGGCGCGCGCAACGCCCACGGAGCTGGTTGTCAATGCGCCGCGCTTCGTGGCGCTCAGTGCCGATCACGTGCAATCCGCCGAGCGCCACGACCTTCTCTCGATCAGCTTCGGTTTGGCGCTTGGCTTCAGCCAGCGCGGCTTCCCACTCCTCTTTGGTGACTTGGGTGAGGTCCTTGCCTGCTTTGCGCAGAGCAGCGCGAGCGAGCCCTTCAGGGTTGCCGCCGAGCAAGATGTCCACACCACGACCAGCCATGTTGGTGGCGATGGTCACAGCGCCGGGACGCCCAGCCTGAGCAATGATCTCCGCCTCTCTCTCGTGATACTTGGCGTTAAGCACTTGGTGTGGGATGCCGCGGCGCTGCAGCATGCGGCTGAGGTGTTCGCTCGTCTCGATGGCGACCGTGCCCACCAACACCGGGCGCCCTTGCTTGTGCAGTTGGGCGATCTCCTCCACCACAGCCTTGAATTTCGCCTCTGCGGTCTTGTATACCACGTCGGGGTAGTCAAGGCGCTTGTAATACTTGCGCCCTGCTTGCGGGTCGAGATACACCGTGACCGGCGTTCCATCTACGAACGGCTCGCGCTTCTCGACCAACTTACCCTGCATTGCCTGATACTCGATGTTGGTCGGCAGCGGAACGACTTCCAAGCCGTAAATCTGATAGAACTCCTCGGCCTCAGTCATCGCCGTGCCGGTCATGCCGGCGAGCTTTTGGTATAGCTTGAAGAAGTTTTGAAAAGTGATCGTGGCGTAGGTGAAGCTCTCACGTTGAATGCGCACGCCTTCCTTCGCCTCGATAGCTTGGTGCAAGCCCTCGCTGAAGCGCCGACCGAACATCAGCCGCCCGGTGAACTCGTCCACGATGATGATCTCGCCATCCTTCACCACGTAGTCGCGGTCGCGCTGGTAAATGGCGTGAGCACGCAGGGCATTGTCGAGGTAGGGCGTCATGTCGGCGTGCTCGGGGGCGTAGAGGTTTTCGATGCCCAGCCAGCGCTCAATCTTAGCGATGCCCTGCTCGGTGAGCGTGACGTTGCGCGTCTTCAGGTCAACGATGTAGTCGCCATCGGGATTCTTGAAGTCGTTGTTCTTGCTTGGCTCGAGGCGGCGCACCAGTTCAGCAAAGCGTTTGTAGAGCGGCGAAGGTTCCTCCGCAGGACCGCTGATGATGAGCGGCGTGCGCGCTTCATCAATCAGCAGGTTGTCAACCTCGTCAATGATCGCGTAGTAGAGCAGCGGCTGCCCGTCCTCGTCCACGCGCTGCACGCAGTCGGCGAGGTCGGTCACCATGTTATCGCGCAGATAATCAAAGCCGAACTCGTTGTTGGTGCCGTAGACGATGTCGCACTCGTAAGCCTCTTTGCGGCGGATGGGACGCAGGTTAATGAAGCGATCGTCGCTGGAGGGATAGGTGGGGTCGAATTCGTAGGTGGCGTCGTCGGGGCGTCCGTTGCCAGCGCTCTGAATCACCGCCGTGCGCAAGCCGAGGAAGTGATAAATGCGACCCATCCATTGAGCGTCGCGCTTGGCGAGGTAGTCGTTCTGCGTGACGAGGTGCACGCCCTTGCCAGTGAGCGCATTAAGGTAAAGCGGGCAAGTGGCGACCAAGGTTTTGCCCTCGCCAGTGCGCATCTCGGCGATCTTGCCCTCGTGCAGCAACATGCCGCCCACAAGCTGCACGTCGTAGTGGCGCATGCCGAGCACGCGGCGGCTGGCTTCGCGCACGACGGCAAACGCTTCGGGCATGAGATCGTCAAGCGTCTCGCCATCGGCAAGGCGCTTTTTGAACTCGTCGGTCTTTGCGCGCAGTTCGGCATCGGTGAGCTTCATCAGCTCAGGCTCGAGCGCGTTGCAGCGCTCGACGAGGGCGCGCCCGCGCGCAAGCGCTTTGTCGGTCTCGCTCCCGAATATGCGGGTAAACAGTTGCTTTAACATGTTTTGCGTCGCTTAAACGCCTCTGCGGGATTATAGGGCAGCCATGACGGCGAGGCGTTTCTGAAGTAGAGTCGCAGGATGAGCGTCGCATGCTGCGAGACGTGGTCGTTCGCCGTTCGCCACTTCCGAGGATCGCCGCGCTGTTGATCGTGCTTCTCGCGTTTGTGCTCCGCGTCATTCAGCTAGACGCGCAGAGTTTGTGGTACGACGAGGGATATTCCGTTCAGCTCAGCCGCACACAGGGATGGACGCAGATCATGCTCACTACTGCGCAGCTCGACTTGAACACTCCGCTGCATTACTGGTTGCTCAAGGCATGGATGTATGGCGCTGGCAGCAGTGAGTTCTCCGCGCGCTTGCTCTCGGTGTTCGGCGGCGTGTTGGGCATCGCGTTGAGCTGGGCGTTGGGACGAATGCTGACTGGACATGTCGGCTGGGTGGGCGCGCTGCTGCTGGCGTGCTCCCCAGCGGCTGTGATCGCGGCTCAAGAGGCGCGGACGTACGCTTGGCTCGGCAGCGCAGCGCTTGCTGCAACAGCGACAATGCTCGTTGCACACCGCAAACCAAGCGCGCAGCGTTGGGCAAGCTGGGCAGCGTTGGCGCTGCTTACGCTGGGGCTCCACGTGTTGGGCGCAGTGGTCGTGGGCCTGCAAGCGCTGCTGGTGTGGCTCGGGCAGCGGCGCGCGCGCGGAGCAAGAGCCGCAGCCGCCACGGTGATGCTTGCAGTGTTGGTGGTTGTGCTGTTGTTGCTGCCCTACCGCGCGCGTTACGGCGTGAGCTTCTCCGCGCCTGCTGATGTGCGCCTTGTGGGCGCAGGAACACTCGCGGCGCAGGTGTTGCCACGCGCGCTTCCTCAGCCATGGGTGACGCCAAGCGCGTTCGTTGTCAGCACACTGCTTGTGTTGACGATCATTTGGGGCGCGCAGCGCCACGAACGAAGACAAATCGTCGCCTTGCTCGGGCTGAGCCTCGTAGCGCTGGTTGCCTTCTTCGCGTGGAGCGGCAAGTTCTCCGCGCGGCATCCGCTAATAGTGCAGCCGCTGTTCACTGCGCTTGTCGGGATCATGATGCAATCGGCGCTGGCACAAAGGCGCGCGTTGCTCATTGTGCTTGCCGGCACCGCAGCAGTGTTCTCACTCGCGGGAGTGCTCGAAGTTCGTCGCTCGCCCGTCTATGCGAATGAAGATTTCCGCGGGGCGCTAGGGTATCTGCGAGAAGCGATTCGGTTAGACGAGCGGCTCATCCTTGTCTCTGGACACTTCGCGCCAGTGGTGGATTACTACTGGGACAGAAGCCAATCGCGGCACATTGCGCTGCCTGACGTCCCTTTGCTCGACCTAGGGCGCATGCTGACGTACGAAGAGGTCGTACCGGTGCTGAACGCCGAGCTTCGCGGGCGTGGCGGCGCTTGGTTGCTGCTGTGGCAGGATGACGTGATTGACCCAACAGGGCTCGTGCCCGAGCTGTTGCGTCGGCAAGCGGTGGATCTCGGCGCGCGCGAGGTGATCACGCGCTTCCATGGCTTGCGTCTGGTGCATTACCGCTTCTTCCAACCCTACCAACCGCTGCCCGAGCGTATCCCGCAGAGCGCAGCACGCGTCGTGGTCAACCGCCAGCAGGTTGGCTTGTCGAGTGTCGGTTGCGCTGCGCCAGCGTCACCGCGGGCGGGTGCACCGTGGATCGAAGTGTGGTGCTTCTGGCAAATCAAACCGTTTCGGCTGCTGCCCGCGGAGACACAGGTGTCGCTGCGCCTGATTGACGTAGCGGGAAGCGTGCGCGCGCAGCAAGATCAGGTCATCGCGCCGCGCGGTCTGCCCTACCTTCCTTACGAGAAGCCGATATTCGCGCCATACTTCTTCCCGCTTCCTGCAGACATACCTCCCGGCGAGTACGCGTTCCACATCGTGCCCTACACTGCGGAGGGCGAGATCGCGCCTCAAGTGTGGTTGCCGCTGCGCATTCTCCCGCCATAGCGCTTGATGCGCCTCAGCGTATCAAGCGCTCACAGCTGCAAAAGCGAGCGAACACGAGCGTGAGCGTTTGTCTCGATGGGCAAGTGCATTTAAACTGGTGCTCGAGAGGCAACCTTTTCTTAACCGGCTTTGTAGAGCATAGCTCAGGGAGGACTCCGATGAAACGTTTCGCTGCTGCTTTCGCTGCGACTGTGTTGCTGCTCACGGCGTGTGGTGGTGCGCCAACGCCCACCGCGACGCCTGCGCCCACTGCTACTGCGACGCCTCAGCCCACGGCAACACCTGAACCGACGCTGACGCCATCGCCGACGCCAGAGCCTACGCCAACGCCGCTCCCAGAGCCAACCGCAACGCCTCGCCCGCGCCCCACACCTCAGCCAGAAGCGCCCTCTTCGCAACCCGCGCTTGAAGGCAGTGACCTCCTCCGGGAAGAAGACCTTCCAGAAGGATTCACTTTCGCTGGGACGAGTGATGGCACTGTTCAATTCGCAAATCGAGCACGTCAAGAAGTTCTCAGCGTGGGGGTGATTCGTGCCGAGACCGAGCAGGAGGCTGAGGCGTTGAGCGCTGTATTTGCAGACACCGATGAGGTGGTGGACGCCTTAGAGCTGGACTTCGAGGAGCCGCCAGAGGCCGTGAAGGCGTGGCAGCGTTACGGCGAGCAATCTTTTGGCTACTCTGGAGTCGTGCGCATTAACGGCAATCGCCAAAGCGCTGACGTGCTCATCGTGAGGGTGGGCACCGCCTTCGGCATCTTGCTATACCTCTACAAGCCGAACGCCATTCCCAGCGTGAACATGGATTACCTCGGCAACCTCATCGCCGAGCGGCTCAGCGCGCTGGCTGGCACTGTGACCCCAGACACACAGCCGGACACTGCTGAGTCTGGCGAACGACGCTACGAGCGCGAAGGCGGCTTCTCGTATGTGCCGCCTGCCGGTTGGCAAGCTTCCGACCTTGGCGCATTGCGTTTCAAGGCAATGGTCGCGCCGCGCGCGGTGCGCGGGTTCACCGCAAACTTGGTCTTCACGGAGGAGGCGTTTAGCGGCTCGCTCAGCCGCTACGTGGATGCTTCTCTGCAGCAGCTCAAGAAGTTGTTCCCCGATCTCGAAGTGATTGAGACAGTCAAAAGCGGCTTGCGCACGAACAGCGGCGTCCCTTACGCGCTGATCATCGTCGAGCGCAGCGAACAGGGCGCGCGCCTGCGTCAAAGCTTCTACATCTTTGACAGCGGACGCCGCAAGATCACCATGACCTATACGCGCCTCGCCGAGAGCGTGGAGCAAGCTGCATACGACAATCTCGTGGAGGAAACCGCTGCCTCATTCCGCTTCGAGGAGTGAAGCACATCGCTGGCGCTGCGCCC
>JANWUW010000041.1 GCA_025057935.1 Thermoflexales bacterium | reverse complement strand
ACAATACCGCCAACGATGTCGACGCTAGGATGCTCGCGAAAACGATTAACTATCTGAGCCAGCCATCGTCTACAAGGTATAGCGTCATCGTCGATGAAAGCAATTATTTCGCCACAGGCTGATCGTATTCCTATGTTCCGCGACAGACTCAGGTTGTCGTCTGGACACCGCGCAATTCGTATGCGCTCCTGATACTTCGAGAGCATTTCCATAGTATCGTCGGTCGTTGGACCTACGACCACAACAACCTCAAAATCGTCATACTCTTGTCCTTCTAGCGCTTCCAGCACTCTCGCTAGAGACCGAGCACGATCAATTGTGTTTATGATCACAGAGACCTTCATCATTACCTCAGAATGACTGGTATGAAAGCTCGGCGTGAAACTGGAACAAACTCATCTGCTCCTACATCAGGTTGAGGACCGTATGGGCGAGCTTGCCCATCTATATCTTCCTGCGCTGTACTGCCAGCCGCTTGGTCAATAGCAGGTGAGTCGGATTGTATGTGTAAGGTGTGACTCGATGCAAATTTCGGGTTGCCGGAAACAGTCGAGCTCTCATGCACAGAGCCATCCCAGCTGCCAAAAGTTTGAGCACCGTTACTCCACACCAAATTGTTCTGAGCTCGCACGACTCCTCGTGCGTGCGCAAGCACAGCTGCGCCACTTGAGGGATGGAAAGCAATAATGCTGTGTTTAAGATTCATGTTCGCATTATCACCCTGAGAAATCGCAGCTGGTGCCAGCATCGTCGAGAGCACTGTATTTGAAGCAAATGTTGCGTGGGTGATATAGGCACTTGCTCTCTGCAGATACAAGCCACCTCCCCCACCCCATCGATCCGCGCCCGATCCTGCTCTTGCAGCGTTGTGCGCGATAACTAGATTCTCAGCATGCAGAACTGTGTCGGCATTGCTTCTAGTCACATAGATCCCTCCCCCACCGCCATGACCTGCAGAGTTGCCGTCGCCACCGGTAGCAGAATTGCCCACTACACGAGCCCTCTTTAGGGTAAGATGGCTGTCTACTGCAAGAATTCCACCTCCTGTTCCTTCACCGCCTCTGTTGGAACTATTACCACCCCGGACACGATTGCTTGAGATAAAAACATTCTGCAAAGTAGCATTGCTAAACTCGAAAAAGACACCCCCACCGGCCCCAAATCCACCGAACTGGCTGCCGGAACCCGCATTCGCTTCGTTATTCTCAGCGTAAACATCCCTGAGGCTAACCCAGTTGTACTGGAAGGCAGCCCCACCGCCAAGAGCATCAGCGCGGTCAAAGGTGTTGTTTCCTAAGTAGCCTTTACCACCATTTCCTGCGCGCACTTGATTGTTCAGCAACCACACCCCATAGCCTTGCACTCCAGAGCTCATTGTCGCGAACAAGCCGCCACCAAGCGCCTGCGCGCCACGAGAGTCATCTGGGGCATTTCCACCTATGACCTCGTTGTCTGCGATTAGCACGCGTTCAAGCACGAGCCAGCATCTTAGATACGCGCTAATTCCTCCACCTGCTACTGCTCTGTTTCCATACCCTTGAACCTTGTTACCCACCACACGGACATCGCGCAGGGTGAGCTGCACAAACTTTGGTTCGTTAGGATTCGAACTACGGCAGTGAATGCCTCCACCATTGAACTCGCCTGTGTAGTCTACGGGCGTGTTAACAAACCCTCGCTCAACGGTCAGGTTCTCAAGTGAGATTCTTAAATCAGGAACACTTACTATGTTCACCACCCTTCGCTGCTCCTCACCATCAAGGCGAGATAACCGAGGATCTGGGACTGGTCTGTCCCAATGCGGAGGCACAAAGCCTCCTACCACTACGAAGTCCTTCCCCGACTCACCGGGTCCAAACACAACGTTCAAGACAGATGAAGCGCCTGGGGGGGCAGTATACGTTCCTCGAGCCAGCTTGACAATGCCACCAGCTGCAACGCGATTCACACCATGCTGCAGAGTCTTGCAAGGTGAGGCTGTCGACCCACAAGACCCAGTGTCAGAGCCGCTGTGCGGATCTACATGAACTTCTCGAAGAAGTACCAAAGCCTCAGCAATCTTCAAGTTAACCGGGAGGCTAGCAGCGGCCAGAGCAGCACCTACAAGCAAAACAGCCCACTTATGGATAGCCCGAAAGCCGCTTAATCCATGCATTCTCTTCTTTGATCCGAGCATCTCTGTGCACCTCATTGACTTAGACTTACGCATAGCTCGAAAGCCTCTTAATGCATAAATTCCGCAATTCAAGTATAGCTCTTAGGCGTGTAGCATCTAAGTGGAACTTTCGTTTTGAAGCCTGATCGAGCGTTGTCCACCTCATCAGCGCAAGTGCATATGCACTTGATAGCAACTGACATTCGCTGGAATGAGCTTGCTCCTGAACATATTGCGCTTCTGCCTCAAAAAAGGCCTTTATCTGATTTCCTTCATAGAAGCTCAGAGCGAAGAGTACACGATTGCGATGACTGAGCACAAGCCTGTCTCGCAAGTCAACAAAGGATTTAGTTTCCGCATGCTTTACCCTTGCTTTCGGTGAAAATAAGACTTTCCACCCTTGCCTTCTGATCCTCACGCAGATCTCAGAATCTTCATAATACCCAGGAGAGAATGCCTCATCGAACAATCCAACACAACGCAGCACTTCCACTCGTAGTCCGAGTGCTGCACCTGTCACAAAATCCACCTCCCTCTCTTCAAAACCTCCATCATAGTCCTGTTGGCGATAGTTGTAGTGCCATGCAACGAGCCGCGGCACCTCAAGATAGGCTCCTGCGTGTTGTATCGTTTTGCCGTCAGGGTAATACGCTAAACATCCAACGACCCCAAGCTGCTCAACCCTCTCATTCACTTCAGCCAAAGCATCGAGCCACCCCTCTAGCACCTCTATGTCCTGATTCAACACGACCACAAGATCTCTGTCACTAGCTCCAGCATCTAATACAGCACGCATCCCTAGATTCGCCCCGCCAGTGTATCCGCGATTGTATTCCGAGCGAACAATGTGAATAGGACTCGATCCAACTGGTGTCTTAGCTAGTTCCTTTGCTGTCTCGAGAGTATGATCTGAACTCGCATTGTCTACTATCCAGATAGTGTGATCCACTCGACTTTGCTGGCTGAATAGCGATCTCACACAACTGGTGAGAAGCTCCGCACCATTCCAAGCCACGACGACGATATGTACCCGAGACATTTCACTCCATCGCAGCAAGGGTAGTCTGCTCAATGAGATCGGTCATAAGCAGCTCCGCTTCTCTGAGCACAGATGATTGGGTGGCTAGCCGTGACTCCTGCTCGGCTAGCCGTGACTCCTGCTCAGCCAGCCGTGACTCCTGCTCGGCTAGCCGTGACTCCTGCTCAGCCAGCCGTGACTCCTGCTCGGCTAGCCGCGCGAGAAGAGAGGTGTTGATTTGATGCTGCTGATCCAGTAGAGCCTCGACGTACCAAAGCATCAACGCTCGCAAAACAGGATACAAGATCTTAGCGATAGGCGTCGAAGGTTGTGGCATGCGTAGACTCGGTGGCAATCCATGCATAGTGGATCTGTGAAACTCTTGCCGCTTATGCTTCCTTTTCATATTGCAGGCTGCTTTGCACCGATCAGCAAAAGCACGAGTGACAGCCTTCCACGAAAACTGCTTCTTCAATGCCGAGGCATCAATTCGGGTGCGCTTCTTTGCTTGAGCTAATTCCAGAATAGCACTCGCTACTGCTTCCGCGTTTGATTGAGGCACGAGCCGAGCTAAGCCGAGACCAGACAGCTGCTCTGCTAACTCATCACCCTCTGTCAGGACCATCGGTAGATTAGCCCAGAGGTAGCTCATTATCCGCGTTCGCGCAGCAAAGCGAGCTTCTAGGTGATCCCGATGTAGCGAGACACCACAGTCCGACTCAACGAGGAAATTCTGCCAATCTTCGTACTCCGCCCACTTTCCGAAGAACACCACCTTGTTTAGCAGACCAAGCTGCTCACTCAACGCAATGAGTTCTTGCTGAATTGGCATTGCACCAACAAGGTCGGGTGACGGATGACTAACACCTGGGAAGAAAAACTTTACATCGCTCCGAGTTTGTGCAATAAGCGCTGCCGCTCGAACTAGCGTCAAGGGATCGAGCCATTGCCATGCACCGCCTCCCCAAAGAACAATAAAGTCAGCTTCGTCAATTCCTGCAACAACTCCGCGAAGAACCTTACGAGTATGCATTGGTGGCTCGTCAGGAACCCCATAGGGAAGCAAGTCAACAAGAGCACGCAGCGACGCATCTCCACGATAGAGCTCTTCATCTATTCGACCTGCAGCAGTTAATAGCCCAAGCCAAAAGTCTCGCTGTCGTTCTGTCGCGGTCACGAAGAAATCGCCTCGTTGGAGCACGTATCTCAGACTCGTCAAGTGATTTTGCACCAACTCTCCAATAGGCTGATGAGAAGCTGCATGTAGCTCAAGTTGCTCAAAGAGCGTGATATCGTAGCCATCAACAATAACATAGGTGTCCAGTTCGTCAATCCAGCGGCGGCAGCGCCAGATGACATCTGGGTAGGCGAAGAAGCAGGTGTGCTTCCTAGCAAGTGCGACCAGCTTCTCGTCCTCAAATGTGACAAACGTATCAAATCTCAGATTTTCCAGATGAGGTGAAGCAGTTCTTGGCAGTTCAGAACCAAATGGTGCAACAAGCGTAACCTGTAAACCATGCCCTGCTAGCGCACGCGCTACTTCATAGTAGCGAATGCCAACGCCCGCCATGCGGCCACCTATTCGGTCGTGCGAGACAACCAAAATCGTGTTCATCTACACATGTGAAATCCTATCAAGCTCCAAGTTGCCAGCTAGGTCTGCGCAGTGATGCCACTCTCCTTCCAAAGCGATTAAGCCGTATCTTTCCCGCGTCCCACCTGGCAGCACTGTGAAACGTGCACACTGTGACCAATAATCATACCGATGTGTGTCGTTCCAGTCATAAATCGAAACATCCAAAGAGTATTCACCAGGCAGAAAAGGAAGCCTGTAGATCGTGTAGTCCACAAAACCACGCCCCTCGATGTAGGGAATATGATACATCTGCATCGTGTTGTTAGGTCCAGCAAGATGGGTCCAACTCTCTACCTTAAAGAAGGCAATGCCTATCATCGGGTCTTCTATCCGTTGATGCGCCACATAGTGCAGCCTCACGGTCAGCCGTGCATTCGTGTGCGTGAAGCGTGTCGAGCGCCCGTCAGCATCTATGAACTCTACGCGCTCGATGCGCGCTTCTCCACTGCCGAGACGGTGCTCCGCACCAGAGACTTGACCTCCACTTGCAACCGCGCCCTCCAGCTTTTGCAATGCCATCTTGCGCAGTGTGTCTTCATAGTAGGCAGCGCTTACTGCGGAGACATCACCTACCGCCCGCACTCGCCCCTTATCCAACCAGATTGCTCGCTTGCAGGTTTGCAACACTGCCTCCATGCTGTGCGACACAAACAGAATCGTAATCCCACGCTTGCGCAATTCCTGAATGCGCTCTTGGCTTCTCTGCTGGAACGCCTGGTCGCCCACTGCAAACACCTCATCGAGCAGGAGGATCTCCGGGTCCAGATGCGCTGCTGCCGAGAAAGCAAGCCGAAGATACATCCCGCTGGAGTAGTCGCGCACTGGCACATCAATGAAGTCGCCGATCTCAGCAAACTCCACAATCTGGTCTATCTTCTTGCGAATCTCTCTACTGGTCAGCCCCATCACGGCGCCGTTCAGCATAATGTTCTCCCTGCCCGTGAGATCGGGGTGGAAGCCGGCGCCTAGCTCCAACAACGCAGTGACACGCCCATTGACTCGCACACGCCCACTGGTTGGTTGCAAGATACGGCTGATCAGCTTGAGCGTCGTGCTCTTGCCAGCTCCATTCGCGCCGATCAGCCCAACATGCTCCCCACGCCCAATCGTGAAGCTCACATCGCGCAGCGCCCAAAACTCTTGCACTTCCCGCTTGCGCCGCAGTGCTAAGCCGATGAACCACTCCTGAAACGACCGTGGGCGGTCGCGGTCAAGCCGAAACACCTTGGAGACGTGATCGAACTCGATTGCTACATCCATGTCGCAAGAACGGCTTCGAGCCGCGTAGACCGGCTTGCATTGTATTGCAAGCCCAGCACGCCGAGCGATAATTATACACGATGAGCCTAGGCGCTTTCCTAGCGGCACTGCAGCGATATCTCCCGGCAGATCGGATACTGAGCCACCCTGCCGCGCTGGCAGCGTACGAGTCGGATGCCCTCACCGCGTTCCGACAGCGCCCACTTGCTGTGGCGGTTCCTGAGACGCAGGACGAGGTAATCGCGACCGTTCGCCTGTGCCACCAGCATCGTATGCCATTCGTCGCGCGCGGCAGCGGCACTAGCTTGAGCGGCGGCTCGTTGCCCGTGAAAGATGGCATCGTCATCGCGCTGAATCGCCTCAACCGCATCCTCAAGGTAGACATCACACAACGTTTCGCGGTGGTCGAGGCAGGCGTGATCAACCTCGACATCACGCGCGCAGTTGCACACAGCGGATTGCTTTTCGCGCCCGACCCCTCAAGTCAACCCATCTGCACCATCGGCGGCAACATTGCTTTCAATAGCGGCGGCGCCCACTGTCTCAAGTATGGCATGACCAGCAACCACATCCTCGGCTTGAAAGTTGTTCTCCCCGATGGTGAGGTGGCGCACCTTGGCAGCGAAAGCCTGGAGAACGTTGATGCAGATTGGGTGGGCTTGTTCGTGGGCAGCGAGGGGCTGTTCGGGATCGCCTTGGAGGCGACTGTGAGGCTGCTGCCTAAGCCAGAGACTTACCGCACCCTGCTCGCAGCGTATCGCAGCATGGAGGCTGCCGGAGACACAGTGTCGGCGATCATCGCATCAGGGCTGCTGCCTGGCGCGCTTGAGATTATGGACAACCTCTCGATCCAAGCCGCAGAGGCAGCAGTGAAAGCAGGCTACCCAACTGATGCCGCTGCGCTGCTCATCGTTGAGCTTGAAGGTGAGCGCGCGCAAGTGGAAGCGGAATGGGAACGCCTACAAGTCATCATCGAGCGCTCGCGCCCATATCTCGTGAAAGTGGCGCAAACTGAAGAGGAGCGCCTGAAGATCTGGAAAGGGCGTAAGAGCGCTTTCAGCGCTGTCGGGCGGCTCTCCTCGGATTACATTGTGCAGGATGGTGTAGTGCCACGCCGCAGGCTGGGTGAGGCACTAGCGCGCATCGATCAGCTTAGCGCGAAATGGGGCATCCGCGTCGCCAATGTGTTCCATGCTGGCGATGGCAACTTGCATCCGTTGATCATGTTCGACGGTCGCCAGCCGGGCGCGCTCGAACGCGCAGAGGCGCTCGCAGGCGAAATCATCGACCTGTGCATCGAGCTTGGCGGCTCGATCACTGGCGAGCACGGCGTGGGCATGGAGAAGCGCCGCTACATGCCGCGCCAATTCGGTCAAGTCGACCTCGAAGCCATGCAGCGACTACGCCGCGCCATTGATCCGCTCGAGCTAGCGAACCGCGGCAAAGTCTTCCCCGAAGGCGAGCCGCCTGCCTTGCATCATGTCGGTCCGCATCCGCTAGAGCGTGCAGGAGTGATCAGCCGTGAGTGAGAAGACAGACGCGCACGAAGCTACCCCAGTTGCGACGCAGGACGTCTCCGCGCTGTGTGAGGCAGTGCGCTGCGCTTCGCGAGTGTGTGCGCGCGGCGCCTCAACCAAGCTGCCCTGCGCCGAGGGCACGGCGACTGTGCTGGACCTAACCAAGCTTTCTGGCGTGATTGACTACCAGCCCACCGAGTTCGTGATCCAAGTTTGGGCAGGCACGCCCGTACGCGCTGTGCAAATGTTGCTCGCCGAGCACGGCCAATACCTGCCGTTCGACCCGCTCCTCATCGAGCAGGGCGCAACCATCGGCGGCACCGTCGCCGCTAACGCCAACGGACCTGAGCGCTACCGCTACGGTGGCGTGCGCGACTTCATCATCGGCGTCCACTTCATCGACGGTGAGGGACATCACCTGGCAGGCGGCGGCAAAGTGGTCAAGAACGCCGCTGGGTTCGATTTCCCCAAACTGCTCGTCGGCAGTCGTGGACGCCTTGGCGTGATTACAGATGTGACCTTCAAAGTGTTTCCCAAGCCAGAGGCTTACGCCACTCTTCGTCTCACTTGCGCTCACCTCGCCGAGGCGCTGAACATGCTGCCGAAGCTCACCAATTGCCCTTACGACCTCAACGCCGTGGATGTGGTCGCCGAAGCTGAGCGCGAGTGTGTTGAGCTGCGCGTGCGCGTTGGCGGGCTGCGCGGCGGCCTTGCGGCGCGCATGGATCGCGTGCGTGCGTTGGTAGGCGGCGGCGAGATCGTCAGCGGCGAGGACGAAGAAACGCTTTGGCGCGAGGCGCGCGAGTTCACATGGTTGCCCAAGGGAGCGTGCGTGGTCAAAGTGCCGCTCACACCAGCGCGCATCCCAGCGCTTGACGCGCAGCTTCGTGGTTACGCGCGCCGCTACAGCGTCGGCGGCACTGTGGCTTGGATCGCGGCTGAGGATATCGGCGCGATCGATGCCCTGCTGCGCGCGCAGGACTTGCCCGGCCTAGTCATGCTGCGCTCCCTGCAAGAGCCGCGCATCGGTGCGCGCTTGCCCAATCCCTTCGCAGAGCGCGTCAAGGCGGCGCTCGATCCTCACAACAAGTTCGGCGACCTGTGAGAGAACCATGGAGCATCGCATTCAGCCCAACAAGTTTGGCGCTCACGGCGCAGTGATGGCAGAAGCCGTCGCCACGTGTGTGCACTGTGGCTTTTGCTTGGCGAGCTGCCCAACCTACAAGCTACTCGGCGAGGAGATGGACTCGCCGCGCGGGCGCATCGTGTTGATGAAAGATGTGCTTGAAGGCACGCTGAGCCTCAACGAGGCCGCGCCCTACATTGATCAATGCCTTGGCTGTCTGGCTTGCGTGACCGCTTGCCCTTCTGGCGTGCGCTACGGCGAGCTGCTCACTGCTTACCGCGCCTACAGCGAACCACAGCGCCGGCGCACCTTCGTCGAAAACGCCACGCGCGTGTTGATGCGCGAGACACTGCCACACCCCAGCCGCTTCCGCGCTGCCGCTCGGCTCGGTCAACTCGCCAAGCCTCTTAAGGCTTGGTTGCCACGCCCGCTTGTGGCGATGCTCGACCTGCTGCCTGATCAACTCCCGCCCTCGACACCGCCTCTCCCAGAAGTGATCCCTGCGCAGGGTCAGCGCCGCGCGCGCGTGGCGCTGCTCGCAGGCTGTGTGCAGCAGGTGCTCTGGCCGCGCGTCAATCGCGCCACAGTGGAGCTGCTGACGAAGCAAGGTGTGGAAGTGGTAATTCCGCGCGGACAAGGCTGCTGCGGCGCGCTCAGCATGCACATCGGCGAGGCTGAACACGCGCGTCAACTCGCGCGCCGCAATCTCGACGCCTTCCCAAGTGATGTGGACGCGATCCTCAGCAACGCAGCCGGCTGCGGCTCGGCGATGAAGGAATACGGCTTGCTTTTCCGCGGCACGCCAGATGAGGCGCGCGCTGAGGCGTTCGCGCGCAAGGTGCGCGACGTGAGCGAGTTCCTCGACGCGCTTGGCTTGCGCGAAGTGCGCCCACTGCTCCAGCCGCTCACCGCTGCTTATCACGACGCCTGTCACCTCGCCCACGCACAAGGCATTTGGGGCGCGCCGCGCCGACTGCTCGCTGCGATCCCCAACCTCACGCTGCGCGAGATCGCCGAGGCCGAGCTGTGCTGTGGCTCAGCAGGCACATACAACATCGAGCACCCTGACCTCGCCAGTCAGCTTGGTCAACGCAAGGCGCGCAATATTCTCGACACAGGCGCTGAAGTAGTGATTACAGGCAATATCGGCTGCGCGGTGCAAATTCAGGCGCACCTTGCGAAGCTGGGCAAGCCGCTTCCCGTGCTCCACACGGTGGAGGTGCTGGCGAAAGCCGCTGCTTAGTCGGCGGCGCGAGTCTTCACGGCAGCGCCGTCGGAGGTAGTTCTGGGGTGAGTGCGGAAGTCGGCGTTGGCTCAGGCGTTGCAGTAGCGAAATCCAAAGTCGGCGTGATGATCGGCACCAGCGTCGGCGTCGGCGGCAGCGTTTCTGTTGGGAGCGGCAAAGGCGTTGCAGTTGACGGTGCAATTTCCGTAGGTGTGACGGGCGGAAAGGTGGGCAACACCGGCACGAGCGGTGTCGGCGTGGGCAGCGGCGTGGCTGTGGGGACAAACAGTGAGCTTGCGGGCGGCGTTGCCGTATGCACGAGAGGGGCGCCAAGGGTCATCACGGGCGTCAGCATGCGCGCCGCAGGGGTTGGCTGCGCGCTAGGTTGCTGAAGGATCAGCAAAGCACCAAAACCGACAAGGTAACACGGGATTGTCAATGCGATAACGCCCACCAACACTGCGTAACGCAAGCGGCGCGTGCGCGAAGACACACCCGATGCGGTCATGATGTAAGCAGCATTGTAGTATTATCGAAGCCGATCTCGCAACGATAGCCTGTTTAGGGACGAGTGTATCGTCGCGATGTTCCAACCTGTATCCAGCCAAACTGATTTCCCCGCCCAAGAGCGGCAAGTGCTTGCGTTTTGGAAGCGCACACGCGCCTTTGAGCGCCTACGTCAGCTCCGCGCCAACGCCGCCAAGCAGTTCTCGTTCATCGACGGCCCCATCACTGCGAACAACCCCATGGGCGTGCATCATGCCTGGGGGCGCACTTACAAAGACTTGTGGCAGCGCTTCTTCGCCATGAAGGGGTACAACCAGCGCTGGCAGAACGGCTTCGACTGCCAAGGGCTTTGGGTGGAGGTCAACGTCGAGAAAGACATAGGCTTCAAGAGCAAGCGTGACATCGAAGCCTTCGGCGTGGAGCGCTTTATCCGGCTGTGCAAGCAGCGTGTGCTCAACAGCGCCGCCATGCAGACCGAGCAATCCATTCGCCTCGGCTACTGGATGGACTGGGATGACCCCGATGAGCTGCGCTGGCTTGCCCAGAAGATCGTCGAAGACCCACAGCAGGTGATCACCATTCAGCGCAATGGACGCACGATCACCGGCACCGTGGAGCAAATTGTGGGAATGCTTGGCACGCCCGAGCTTGGGCGTTCCTACTTCACCTTCAGCGACGAAAACAACTATCAGATCTGGGCTTTTCTAAAGAAGTGCCACGAGCGCGGCTGGATTTACCGTGGCGAGGATGTCATCCCCTGGTGCCCCCGCTGCGCCACTGGCATCAGCCAGCACGAGATCGACACTGAGGGCTACAAAGATCGCGAAGACCCCGCGCTCACAGTGCGCATGAAGCTGCGCCGATACGATGTGAGCCATGCGGAGTGGGTAAGCGATGGCGCGCGCGAAAAGTTTGAACGCGCCCATGGCAAGTTCCTTCTCGCTTGGACGACCACGCCTTGGACGCTGCCAGTTAACGTCATGGCTGCGGTCGGCCCCAAGTTGCGCTACGCCATCGTGCGCCAAGTCCACAAGGACGGCGAAGTCGCGGTGTACTTCCTCGGCGCAAAGACGCTCCACATGCTGCGCGGCGAATACGAAGTGCTCGGCGAGATCCTCGGCGCGCACATGGCAGGCTGGACTTACGAGGGGCTGTTCGATGACCTCCCTGCTGTGATCGACGCCATCAAGCGCTGGGAGGACCTGCACGACGGTCGCCCCTTCGAGCACCCCGTGATCGTGTGGGACGAAGTGAGCGAGGAGGAAGGAACCGGCATCGTGCACAACGCTCCTGGGGCTGGTCCAGAGGACTACCAGCTCGGCAAGCAGCACAGCATGCCCAAGATCGCGCCGCTGAACGAGGACGGCTACTTCCTCGACAGCTTCGGGCCGCTCAGCGGCAAGCATGCCCATGAAGTGCCCGACCTTGTCGAGTCGCTGCTCAAAGCAAAGGGCTACTTCTACCGCCGCGACAAGTACCTGCACCGCTACCCGCACTGTTGGCGTTGCGGCACACCGCTGGTCTACCGCATGGTAGACGAGTGGTATATCAGCATGGACGAGCTGCGCTACTACATGATGGAGGTGGCGAAGCAGATCAACTGGATCCCCGCCTTCGGCAAGGAGCGCGAGCTGGACTGGCTGCGCAACATGCGCGACTGGATGATCAGCAAGAAGCGCTACTGGGGCTTGGCGCTGCCGATATGGGAATATCCCGACGGCACCTTCGAGGTGATCGGCAGCTTCGAGGAGCTGAAAGCGCGCGCTGTGGAAGGCTGGGAACAGTTCGAAGGTCATACGCCTCACCGCCCCTACATTGACCACGTGAAAATTCGCCATCCCGTCACTGGTCTGATTGGGCGCCGCGTGCCCGATGTGGGCAACCCGTGGCTCGACGCAGGCATCGTGGCTTACTCCACACTGCGCTACCGCACCGACCGCGCTTACTGGGAACGCTGGTTCCCCGCGGACTTCATCACCGAAAGCTTCCCTGGTCAATTCCGCAATTGGTTCTACTCGCTGATCGCGATGAGCACGGTGCTGGAGGGCAAAATGCCCACCCGCACTATTCTCGGCTACGCCACGCTGCTCGACGAGAAGGGCGAGCCGATGCATAAGAGCAAGGGCAACGCCATCGAGTTCAACGAGGCAGCCGACAGAGCTGGCGCCGACGTGATGCGCTGGCTCTACGCGCGCCAGCGTTACGAGGACAACCTGCTCTTCGGCTACAACGCGCTCAACGAAGTGCGCCGCCAAGTGATCCTGCCGCTGTGGAACGTTTACGCTTTCTTCGTCACCTACGCCAACGCCGACGGCTGGACGCCTGATGCCTCGCTCAAGGCGCATGATGCGGCTTGGTCGCTAGCGCAGCGCTTCGCGCTTTCCACGCTGGACCGCTGGATCCTTGCCCGCCTCGCTGAGACGATCAACACCGTTGACGAGCGCCTTAGCGCGTTCGACGCACGCCCCGCGGTGCTCGCGATCGAGTCCTTCATCGAAGATCTGTCGAACTGGTACGTGCGCCGCTCGCGCGAGCGCTTCTGGGGCAGCGTGATGACTGACGACAAGCAAGCGGCTTACGCCACGCTCTACACTGTGCTCACCAACCTAGCGCGCTTGATCGCGCCCATCGTGCCATTCCTGAGCGAGGTGATGTGGCAGAACCTCATCAACGGCGTCAGCGTGGAGGCTGCGCAGGATAACGGCGACGCGTTCTCAGTGCATCACCAACCCTACCCCGAAGCGCGTCCGCTCGACGAAGAAGCGCGCGCGCTGCTGCGCGAAATGGCGCTGGTGCGCACGGTGGTTGCGCTCGGGCATAACACGCGCGCCCAATCCAAAGTGAAGGTGCGTCAGCCGCTAAGCAAGATCACCATTGTCGCCAACGATGAAGTGCGGCGCGCAGTGCTCTCTCAGCGCGCGCTGATCGAAGACGAGCTTAACGTGAAGAGCATCGAATTCGCTGATCAAGAGTCAGAACTGGTGACCTATCGCGTCGCAGCCGACGCACGCAAGCTGGGCAAAAAGCTAGGCGCCGACTTCCCGCGTGTGCGCGAGGCGCTGGCGCACATGCCCACCGACCGCGTGGTCAGCGCAGTCCGCGCTGGGCAGCCGCTCCAAGTGGACGGGGTGGAGCTGCTGCCCGATGAGGTGATTGTGCAACCCGTGCCGCGCGAGGGGCTGATCGTAGCTGGTGAAGACGGGATCGTGGTCGGCTTGGACACCACGCTCACTGAAACGCTGATCCAGGAAGGGCTTGCGCGCGAAGTGATACGGCGCATCAACGACCTGCGCAAGGCGGCAAACCTCAACGTCTCCGACCGCATCACGACGACTTACAAGGCGACGCCGCGGCTCGCCGCAGCGATCGCCGCCTTCTCAGAGTTCGTGCGCAACGAGACGCTCAGCATCGCGCTGCGCGAAGGAGAACCAGAAGGCACTCACATCGACACTGATTCCTTCGACGGTGAGACGCTCACAATAGGCATTCGTAAAGTATGACCAACACCCAGGAGAGGTTCCCATGACTCTAACCCCTTCGAGCACGAGCACGGTCGCCGCTCTCACGCTCAAACGCGCGCCTGCGCAAGCCATAGCCTCGCTGCTTGCGCTGCTCGACCGCCCTAGCATCAGCGGCGCAGTGGTGTTGGCAGGCAAGCAGGTCGGCAAAAGCGCACTTGTCCGCGACCTAGCACAGCGCAGCGCCCAAGCCTCGTTGCGCACTCCGCAAGGGCACTTTGTGCTCAGCGCGATCGTAGACGCTGCAGCTTTGCCCGCTAGCCTGCGCCCTTGGCAACACCTCATCTACGTCGTGCTCGACGTTATCCGCCGGCGCAGCCGCGCCCTCCCCTCGCTCGACACGCTGCGGCAGCAATTCGACGACGTGCTACGCCTTCAGCAGCGCGACGACCCAGCCGCCGATTTCGCGCTCGCGGCGTTCGTGCATCATTTCCGCGCTACCTTCGGCTCTCTGCTGGAGAATCTCTCTGAAAGCGTGCTCGCGCTCGTCATTGACCACCTCGACAAAGCCGACCCAGAAGACGCCAAGGAGCTGCTTGAAGCGGCGCAATACTTCCTGAACGCACCGCGCTGCGTGGTGATCTTCCCGGTGGATGAAACGCGACTGCCGGCTACGCTGCGCGAGATGCTGCTCGGCTGGGCAATTGCGCGCATCGCGTTGGAAGAGGGAACCTTCAGCGACGCTGCGCAGCCGCAACCTGCTCCCCAACCAGCGCACTCGGTAGACAGCGCCAGCGCTCACTCTGCTCCACCCTCCCTGCGCGACCTGCCCGAGCACTGCGCGCGCGTGCTTCTCGAGGCTCTGCAACCTGACCACGAAGCGGTGGCGCGCGCCGCCATTCGTTGGCGCGCAGCAATGCGCGTGCTGAGCACCCTTGCAGCAGAGGGGCGCGATGTGCCCATCTCTGCCGTCCATGTAGCGCGGCTGTGCGCCCTGCGCGAGATGCTGCCACCGCTGTTCGAAGCCGCACTGCGCCAACCTACCCTGCTCACACAGATCGAGCGCCATGTGCGCAGCGCTGCGACTGCGCCAGCGCCCAACGAGTGGACGCGCATGGTGTTGAACCACCCGCGCGCCAAAGCGCTGTTTGCCTCACCCTCGGCAGCAGCGTTTCTCACGCTGAACGAGCGCGCGCTGCGCTCCGCAATGCAAGCCGTCTCCGGCAGCAGCGAGTTAATTCGCCCCGCATCCGCAGAAGAGCCGCTTCCAACCACCCAGACGCCGCAAGCTAATGCTCGCCCCGCTGAGCAGCTGAAATCCTCCGCTCTTGCAGAAATTGCCGCGCTCTCCTTCCTAGCAGCGCTGGGATTTGGGATAGACCGCGCGATCAAAGCCGTCGCGCTCTCCAGCAGCATCCCGCTCGATAGCCCTTTCAGTGCGCCTACTTGGTCGCCCCCTGATCTCACTACCAACTTGCTCAGCCTGACCGCCGCGTTGACAGGGATAGCATTGTGCACGCTGCTGATAATCGTCTTCGACGCGCATCGCCGCAACCTCTACGCGCGGCTCGCATACGCGCTGCTGCTCGGCGGTTTCGGCGCGCTGCTCGCTGACCACCTCACCTTCGGCGCGCCCATGAACATAGTGCGCCTGCCAAACATGCCCCTCTTCAGCCCAGCGCATGTGCTAATTGCGCTCGGCGCAGTCATCTTGGCGGGTGCCTCATTTGTGCGCCGCTCGCCCCACTGGTCGCGCTGATGAATCGCACGCTTGATCTTGCCTCTCGGGCTTGGCTTGCGGCATTTGCACAACGATATGCGCTGCTGCTCGGGATCGCGCTTGTTGCGCTGCTTGCTGATCAGACCACAAAGCGCATCGTCGAGGCAAATCTCGCGCTCTACGAATCCATCCCCTTCATTGGTCACTACCTGAGCTGGACACATGTGCAGAACACGGGAGCTGCCTTCAGTTTGTTCCCGAACGGCGGTGCTTTGTTCGTTGTGATCGCCGTGGTCGTTGCCGCCGTCATTGTTTACTATGCGCCGCGCCTGCCGACGAACGATTGGTTTTCGCGGATCGCGCTTGGGTTACAGCTTGGCGGGGCGCTCGGCAACTTAGTGGATCGGCTGCGCCAAGGCTACGTGACGGACTTCATCCACTTCCAAATCCCCGAGATCGGTTTCGATTGGCCCGTGTTCAACATTGCCGATAGCTGCATTGTGGTCGGCACGCTCGCGTTGATCATCGTTAACCTCTGGCGCGAACGCCGAGCGCGCAACTCGACAGCCGCCTAGCCCACGGATGCGCGTAGCCCTCCTGAGCTTTCACACCTCGCCGCTCGCCGCGCTGGGCGGGAAGGACACAGGAGGGATGAACGTTTTCGTGCGCGAGACAGCGCGCGAGCTCAGCCGGCGCGGTGTTGCGGTGGATGTGTTCACGCGCAGCACAGGCGCGCATGCGCTGCGCATTGATCCGCGCTTGGGCGCGCACGCGCGCGTGATCCACGTGCCTGCTGGTCCTGAAGCGCCGCAACCGAAGCACGTGTTGCATCAATACATTGGCGCATTTGTGGATTGGATCGTGCGCTTCGCGCGCACCGAAAGCGCTCACTACAACGTGATCCACGCCCACTACTGGCTCTCAGGGCTTGCCGCAGAACAACTGCGCGCGCAATGGAACACGCCTTTCGCGATCACCTTCCACACCCTTGCTGAGTTGAAGAACCAGATCGCCGAGCGCGAGCAAGACCGCGAGAGCGAGCTACGCTTGCGCAGCGAGTGTCATCTCTGCAGTGTTGCCGATCGCATCACCGCGAACACCAGCCTCGAGAAGACGCAGCTCGTGCGCTTTTACGGCGCAGGCTCCTCGCGCATTCGCGTTGTGCCGCCAGGCGTTGATCTGGCGTTGTTCCATCCCATTGAGCAGTCCTTCGCCAAGCGTGCGATCGGCATCCCTGTTGATCATCGGCTTCTGCTTTTCGCTGGACGCATCGAGCGCCTCAAAGGCATCGAGACGCTCTTCCGCGCCGTTGCGCTGCTGGCGCAGCGCCGCCGCGACTGGGATTGGTCGCGCATTAACCTCGCGGTGATCGGCGGCGACCCAAGCATGGAGGGCGTGCGGCAAAACGAGGAGATGGCGCGCCTTCAAGCGCTGCGAGAGGAGCTAGGATTGCACGATGTGATCGCTTTTCTCGGCGCGCGCGAGCAGGAGGCGCTGCCGTTTTACTACGCCGCTGCTGAGATGTTGATCATGCCCTCGCATTACGAATCGTTCGGCATGGTCGCGCTCGAAGCGATGGCATGCGGCACGCCGGTGATCGCCTCAGACGTTGGCGGGCTGAGCATTCTTGTGCAGCACAACAAAACGGGCTTGCGCGTGCGCGTGAACGATCCTGCAGAGCTTGCGCGCGCCATCGAGAAGCTCATGGACGACGAGCCGCGCCGTCGTCGGCTGGGGCAGCGCGCGGCGTGCTACGCGCAGGGCTTTAGCTGGCAGCAGGTGGTGGAGAAGCTGTTGGCGGTTTACGCCGAGATCGCGCGCTGAGGACGCGCCGCGCCAAGCGCAACTGGCGGCGCACAGCGTCTGGTGCAGTGCCGCCCTCTACGTTGCGCATGGCAACCGAACGCGCGAAGTCGAAAACCTCCGCGACGTCCGCATCGAAATGCGGTGCAATCGAGCGCCAATCCTCCAGCGTGAGCTGATGCAGACCAACACTGCGTTGTTCCGCTAACGCCACTGCGCGCCCCACCAGGTGATGCGCCTCGCGGAACGGCACACCTTTTCGCACAAGATAATCCGCAACATCCGTGGCAAGCATTGCTGGATCAAGCGCCGCGCGCATGCGCTCGACGTTCACGCGCAACGTGCGCACGGCGCCCGCCACCACTGGCAAGGCAAGACGAAGCGTGTCCAACGAATCAAACAACGGCGGCTTGTCTTCTTGCAGGTCTTTGTTGTAAGCGGTGGGCAAGCCTTTGAGCAGCGTAAGCACCGCGACGAGATTGCCGATCAAGCGCCCGCTTTTGCCACGCGCCAGCTCCATCGCATCAGGGTTTTTCTTCTGAGGCATCAAGCTAGAGCCCGTGGCGAAAGCATCATCGAAAGCGACGAAGCCGAACTCAGCGCTGGCGTAGATCACCAAATCCTCTGCAAGGCGCGAGAGATGCACGCCGACCAACGCGCAGTCGAAGAGGAACTCAGCGATGAAGTCGCGGTCGCTCACTGCGTCGAGCGAGTTCTCGCTGAGCGCAGCGAAGCCCAAAGCGCGCGCCAGAGCACGCCGCGCAATGCCAAACGGGTTCCCCGCCAATGCGCCAGATCCCAATGGCAGCACCGCGGTGCGCCGCGCGCAATCGCGCAGGCGATGCTTATCGCGCTCGAGCGCCCAGAAGTGGCTCAGGCACCAATGTGCAAAGGAAATTGGCTGAGCGCGCTGCAAGTGGGTGTAGCCCGGCATCAACGTTTCGACATGGGGCTCAGCTTGCGCCAACAGCGCGGCTTGCACATCCTCGAGCAAACCAACGAGCTCGCGAATGGCGTCCAGCACAAACAGGCGCACATCGGTGGCGACTTGATCGTTGCGGCTGCGCCCCGTGTGCAGCTTGCCCGCCACTTCGCCAACGAGCTCGCGCAGGCGGCGCTCCACTGCTGTGTGGATGTCTTCGTCGCCGGGCTTGACTGTGAAAGCGCCTTGCGAGAACTCGGCATGGATTGTTCTCAAGCCACGCACTAGGGTTGCTGCCTCTTTGCGCGTGATCAGCCCAGCGCGCGCGAGGGCTTTGGCGTAAGCGATGCTGCCGCGAATGTCAGCATCCCACAAGCGAATGTCGAAAGTGATCGAGTCGTTGAACTGCTGCATTAGGGCGCTTGGCTCACGGCTGAAGCGCCCGCCCCAAAGACGAGTCATGGTACTTCCTCACTCTCCGGTGGCTCTTCGACGTCGCTCACATGCATTGGCAGAGGAAGCGGCGCTTCGCGTGCAAGGCGACGCACGGCTAGCTCACAGTAGCCTGCGTCAATTTCGATCCCTATCGCTCGCCGCCTCAGAAGCACAGCAGCGATTAAGGTCGTGCCACTGCCCGCAAACGGATCGAGCACTGTGTCTCCTACAAAGCTAAAAAGCTTGATGCATCGCTTGGGCAGCTCTAGTGGGAAAGGCGCAGGATGACCTACGCGCTTTTTGCTCTCTCCGCTGAAAGTCCACAGCCCGTTTGTCCAAGCGAGAAATTCATCGCGCGTGATGTCGGAGATTCCGCGACGCTGCTTACGCCAGTAGCGCTTGTAGAGCACGATGATCAACTCAACGGGCGCAATGACATATGGCGCAGCAGCGCTCTGCCATGAGCCCCAAGCGGTTCGGCGCGAGATGTTGCCCTCGTTCCAGATGATCGTGGCGTGATACTGAAAGCCAACTTGTTTCGCAAGTGTAGTCAGGTCAGCACCGACACTCTGCTGCCCGCCTTTGTTCTTGTCCAGCGGCACATTAAGACACAAGCGACCGTCGTCTTTCAGCCACTCGTAGGCGCGGCATAGCCACTTGCGATTGAATTCAAGGTATTCCTCATAGCTCAAGTCATCATCGTGGGTGCTGTAATGAACGTCAACGTTGTAGGGCGGCGAAGTGACGATGAGATCAACAGAGCCAGCCTCAACCTGTCGAGTAGTGAGCGCATCCTCATTGATTAGGCGCACATGCTCGGACTCGAAGAAGATGCCCGCCATTCCAACTAAGCTCCGCTCAGGTCTGCTTCGCGCACCACAACTGCGCTGTCAATCACGCTCACTCGAGGCGATTCTATGCGCCGCATTTGTTCCAGCTCCTCAACCAGCGCATTCAACTCGGGCTGGTTCGCCAGCACCACTTTGTCTACGCCAAGCAGCTCGCCGTTGCTGAGCTTCTGCTTCAGCGAGCCAGCTTCGGCGCTGCTTAGCGTGACGAGATAGTAACGCGCACGCCGATGGACAAACTTTAACGCAACCGCTTCAAGATCTGCCTGCTTATACCGCTCTCGCAGACTCGTCTTCGCGCTAATGCACACGGGGCCGAGACTCTCAACGTAAAGAATGAGGTCGTATACGATGTTCGGGACGAAGGCGACCTTTGCGCCTAAGTAGATCGGGAGAACGCGCCGTCCAATTAGTAGAGTGGCTAGCGTTAGCTCAAAGAACTTTCCGTTCAAGCTCTGGTTTGCTTGCGAGCCATGGGCAGCCTGATCATTCTCGTATCGCTGCCACGTGCGCGCCACATACTCGCTCGGCTGCAGAGCTGCGGCTTCTTCAAGCCAGTTGGGGCAAAGGCGCTCAAAGAGCGTAACTGCCTGCCCGCTGCCAAGACCCAGTTTGTGAAGTGATGGGGATTTCATCTGCGCGTTCACTCACTGGCGCACCACAGCGTTCGGCGGCGGCGCGAACCCAGGGCCGTAGCGGAAGACATTCTGCCACGGCACGTAGCGGCTCACCACGCGTTCGTTGATCAGCACTTGGCCGCCGCGCGTGACGGTGCGCGTAAACCAGATCGTCGCACCATCCACCGCAAACTCCACCTGCTTCGCTTGCCCTGGCGGCACCTCGCCCTCCATGTCTGGCTCATATATGTCGGGACCGTGTGGCACAACGTTCGTGATGGTGGGGCGGCTGATGATCACCTCGCGCCCATCGGGCGTGCCGTAGAAGCGAAAGGTGAGCGTAACCCGCGATGGGTCATAGTAGGTTTCGATCAGCAAGTGCGAGTTGAGGTCGTTGCGAAATTTGAGGTCAGCCCACGGCGAATACACCGAAGCGTCGAAGCCTGGACCCATGCCGCGCTCGTAGTAACTCACGCGGTAGCCGTGGGGATGGCGCTCCAAGATGGGGAACCCAGCGCGCAGCGCTGCTTGGTATGCAGTGGTCGAAACTTGACACACGCCCCCGCCGACGCCGCGCACAGTGCGATCGCCGACGATGATGAGCCCTTCTTCAAACCCCTCTTCGCGCGAAATCTCGCCTACGAGCGCGTTAAACGAGAACACCGCCCCCGGCGGGATCACCACGCCGTGGAAGCGCGACGCCGCTGTGCGCACGTTCGCCAAACGCGCTGGGCTCGAGCCCTTGAAGTACGTCGTGGCTTCGGTGATCAGCGCCGTAATGCCGAGCTGCTGCGCCGTTGCTTCGGTGGGAATCTCCGGCGCAGTGGTGCGCACGACCAGCATCGCTCTGCGCTCGCTCGAGCGGCCCGCCGCCTGAATGATCGCCTCAACGCTCGCCTCGACGTCTAGAGCGCGCCCCTCGCGCGCAGGCACGATGGGCGTGAGCCTCTGCGTGGAGGGGTCAAAGGTGAAGCGCGCGTTTTGCGGCGGGCGCTCCACCACAGAGGCGAGAGGGGCAACCAAAGCGCGCAGTTGATCGCGCTGCCACTCAATGCGCAACTCGCCCTGCTCCTCCACGAGTGTGAACATGCGCGCAAGGTCTTCCGCGCGGATGCGGAATGCCTCGCGCGCAGGCGAGGGTTTGTCGTGCTGATCCCATTGAGGCACGAGCACTTGCACATCACCGCTCAAGATCGTGCGCGCCTCATCTGCAACCTGCGACGCGCGCGAACGTTGCGGCGCGCGCAACCGATGCGGCATGACAGCCTCGCTGGGATGTCCCCGAGCGACGAAAGTGCGCACCAGCTGCAGCGTTGCCTCTTCGTTCAGCTCAAGCCCAACTTCTGAAGGCACTTCGATCACCTTCGATCCTTCCACGCGCACATCGGCGTCACGCGGTGGGCGCTCGACCTGCCGCGCGATCTCGGCGATACGGTTTCGAGCTGTGCCCTCGTCGAAGTAAAGCACCGCGCTGACTTCCACACCCCGCCACCACGCGAGCAAACGCGCGCGCCATCGCGTGATCAAGTCTCCTTCGCGCCCGACCAGCCAGGCTTGGCGCACTGCCTCCGCCAGGTCAGGCGCTGCGCCCAGCTCATCCGAGCGCAGCACAAACTGCTGTGACGCCACGCTTAAGCGCAAGGGGCGCGCGCGCGCCTCTTGTTGCGCGCGCGCATTTTGCAGCGCCATCAGCGCCTCTTCGGGTGTCATGCCGCCTACCGCGATGCCACCAACGCGCACGCCGGGGACGATGCGATCGCGCAGCGCGATCTCGTAGTAGCCAAAGCCCACACTCAACGCAATCCCAGCAACAGCAAGCAGCGAAACCGCAAAAGCACGTAGCCAAACCATCGCTGCGCAGCGATTGTAAACGTCGCCAGGATGAAGCTTCAGTCACCCCCGCACAAAGATCACGCTGCAGAATGTGTTAGGCTATGCGCTTGCAACCTATGTCGAACGATGCGCATCCAGTGGCACCATCCGCGCCTGAAACACCTACAACCGAAAGCGCGACTCCCTCTCTTACCAGCCCGTCGCCAGAGACGCTGAGCCTGTTGGCATTGAACAACGTTGTGGTGTATCCGCTTGCTGCGATGCCGTTGCGCGTGAGCCAGCCGCGCGCTGTGCGCCTCGTAGAAGACGCGATCTTGAACCGCACTGCGATCGGCGCCATCGCCGCGCGCAGCAACGCCGACGAGCCGTCGGCAGAGGACATTTACCGCGTGGGCACAACGTTGACGATCGCCCGCCACTTCAAGTCAAGCGACGGCACCTACAACTTGCTGGTGCAGGGAGGCGAACGCTTCCGCGTGCTGGAGGTGGTCTCCGAGACGCCCTACCTGTTCGCGCGCGTCGAGCTGATGCCCGAGACATGGGAGAGTTCGCTTGAGGTCGAGGCGCTTCAACGCAGCCTCAAGGAGGCGTTCCAACGCATTGCCGAGCTGCGCGGCGACATGCCTGAGGAGCTGCTTGCGATGGTGCTCGGCATCGAAGAACCGCGCCAACTCACCTACACCATCGCCACTTACACGCGCATGAGCCTAGAAAGCGCGCAGCACCTGCTGGAGATGGAAGCGCCCGGCGCAGCGAAGATGCGCTACCTCCTGCAGGTGCTGAACCGCGAGATCGAATTGCTGGAGCTTGGGCGCAAGATCCAAGCCGAAACGCAATCTGAGCTGGAGCGCAGCCAACGCGAGCATTTCCTGCGCGAGCAACTCCGCACCATCCAGCGCGAACTTGGTGAGGATGAGCAAAGCGAGATCAATGCGCTGCGCGAGAAGATCCTCGCTGCGGGCATGAACCCAGAAGCGGAGCGCGAGGCGCTGCGCGAGCTAGATCGCCTAGCGCAAATGCCGCCGATGGCGCCTGAGTACAGCGTGATCCGCACCTATCTCGACTGGATGGTCTCCCTGCCCTGGCAAACGGTCACGCAGGACAACCTCGACATCGCCCATGCGCGGCGCGTGCTCGACGAAGACCATTACGGCTTAAAGGATGTGAAAGAGCGCATCCTCGAGTTCCTCGCCGTGCGCAAACGGCGGCAGGAGCTGGCACAAGAAGCGCAGCTCTCATCAGAGGTAGCGCCAGAGACACTGAGCGATGATGAAGAGCTCGCGGGCAGCGTCGCGGAAGAGACGCAGGCTGCGCCGCTGCGCCGTGAGCGCGAAGGGGTGATCCTGTGCTTCATCGGTCCGCCCGGTGTGGGCAAGACCTCGCTCGGGGCGAGCATCGCGCGTGCGATGGGTCGGCGCTTCATCCGCATGAGCGTCGGCGGGGTGCACGACGAAGCCGAGATCCGCGGCTTCCGCCGCACCTACATCGGTGCGATGCCTGGGCGCATCATCCAGAGCATCCGCCGCGCTGGCAGCCGCAATCCCGTCTTCATGATCGACGAAGTGGACAAGATCGGCGCAGACTATCGCGGCGACCCCGCCAGCGCCCTGCTCGAGGTGCTCGACCCCGAGCAAAACTTCGCCTTCCACGACCACTACCTCGATGTGCCGTTTGACCTCTCGCAGACGATGTTCATCTGCACGGCGAACACGCTGGAGACCATCCCCGGCCCACTGCGCGATCGCATGGAGGTGCTGCACTTGAGCGGCTACACCGAGCGTGAGAAGCTCGCCATCGCCCAGGGCTACCTCGTGCCGCGCCAAATCAAGGAGAACGGTTTGTTGCCCGAAGAGGTGTGCTTCGACGACGAGGCGATTCTCAAGATCATCCGTGAATACACCCGCGAAGCGGGCGTGCGCAACCTCGAACGCGAGATCGGCAGCATCTGCCGAAAGCTGGTGACGCGCTACCAAGAAGGGCGCGTGACGTTCCCCGTGTGCGTCACGCCAGAGCTGGTGCGCGAACTGCTCGGCAAAGCGCGTTACTACAACGAGATCGCAGAACGCACCGACCTCCCTGGCGTCGCCACTGGCTTGAGCTGGACGCCGTTCGGCGGCGAGATCATCTTTGTCGAGGCGACCCAGATGCCGGGCAACAAGAACTTCCTGCTCACGGGTCAACTCGGCGACGTGATGAAGGAAAGCGCACAAGCCGCGCTCTCCTACGTGCGCAGCCACGCAGAAGCGCTCGGCATTGACCCGCGCGTGTTCGAGAAGAGCGACTTGCACGTGCATGTCCCTGCTGGAGCGCAACCCAAAGATGGTCCCTCTGCTGGCGTCACCATCGTGACTGCGCTCGCTTCGCTGCTCAGCGGGCGGCGCGTGCGCCCTGATGTCGCCATGACCGGCGAGATCACGCTGCGCGGATCAGTGCTGCCAGTAGGCGGCATTAAGGAAAAGGTGCTCGCTGCACACCGCGCTGGCATTAAGACCGTGATCCTGCCCAAGCGCAACGAGCCGGACCTCGAGGACTTGCCCGAGGATGTGCGCCAGGGCCTCAGCTTCGTGCTCGTCGATCGCGTGCAGCAAGTGCTTGATGCCGCGCTCATGCCGCCCGAGCGCCGTCGCGCGCGTCGTCGGCGCGCAGCATGAATCTGCTCACCGCGCTGCACAAAACGAGTGATCCGAGGGCGCAACGATGCGCCGATCGCGCCTTGTCCTGCTCCTGCTTGCCATGGCGCCGTGCTGGATCGGCATGGCGTCACTGGGAGTGCAGCGTGATGATTTCACCCTGCTATTAGTTCCAGCGCTTCTCACAGCGCTTGGCGCGCTCGCAAGCCATTGGGTGCACTGCGCCGTGGCAAAGCACGATGCGCTGCTGCTCCCCACCGTGCTGTGGTTGAACGGCTTAGGGCTGATGACCTTAGCGCGCGTTGCGCCCAACTTCCTGTGGCGGCAGACGCTATGGAGCGCGCTCGGCGTGTTGACGCTAGTCGCGATTGCTGTTCGAGGCGATGTGTTGTATGGGCTGCGGCGCTTCAAATACACCTGGCTGCTTGCAGCCTCAGCGCTGGTGATCGCCACATGGTTTTTCGGCGTGAACCCGAGCGGCGGCAGCGCGCGCCTATGGCTCAGCGTGGGCGATTTTTTCATACAACCTTCGGAGCTTCTGCGCCTGTTGCTGCTGGCGTTTCTTGCAGCATCGCTCTCCGAGTCGCACACAGCAACACTCAGCACCACGCAAGCGCTTTTGGTGGTTGGCTTAGCGCTGGCGCTGTTAGTGGTGCAGCAGGACTTGGGCGCAGCATCGCTTGCTGTGCTTCTTACTGCGTTCATGGCGTATCTTGCAACGGGTCGCGCCCTCATCGCCCTCGCGCCGCTTGGCGCCCTTGCGGCGCTCGGCGGCGCAGCCGCAGCGCTTTCAACGCGCGTCGCGCAGCGGCTGGCAGCTTGGCTAAACCCTTGGGCAGATCCACAAGGAAGCACGTTTCAAACCGTGCAGTCGCTCATCGCTGTGGCAAGCGGCGGTTTGTTGGGCAAAGGCATTGGGCAAGGCAGCCCCACCTACGTGCCTGCAGTGCACACAGATTTCATCTTCGTCGCTCTCGCAGAGGAACTCGGCGCGCTCGGTGCGCTTGCAGCGCTAGCGGGCTACGCTGTGATCGTGCTGCGCGCTTGGCGAATTGCGCGCGCCGCGCTCGAGCGCTACACGGCGCTGCTGAGCGGCGGCATCGCAGCTGCTTTTGCCACGCAGATCACGGTGATCGTCGGCGGCAACCTCGCGCTGCTGCCGCTCACTGGCGTGACGCTGCCGCTGATGAGCTATGGCGGCAGCTCCCTCCTCGTGAGCTACACCATGCTCGGACTGCTCATCCGCCTCTCTGCGATGCCGCCGGCGCCGCTTGCAGCGTTCCAAGCGCCTGCTATTTTGCAGCACACCGCGCGCCGCGCATCAAGGTTGAGCGCTGCGATGTTTGCGCTGCTGGCGCTTGGGCTGGGCTACTGGAGCATTGTGCAGCGCGATGCGCTCTACGCTCGCAGCGACAACCCGCGCCTCATAGACGCAGAGCGCGCCATCTTTCGCGGTGCGATCCTGGACCAGCGCGGTGCCTTGCTCGCCTATTCGACCTGCGTGACCGCTGCCAGGCCGCTCACACCCTGCGCGACAGCGCCACCGCGTTATCTTCGCCATTACACAGACCCAGCAGTCGCGCCAGTTGTAGGCTACTACAGCTTGCGTTACGGCGTTGGCGGGCTGGAGGCATTCGCCGACGCTCGGCTGCGCGGTCAGCGCACGTGGATCGAGAGCCTGCTACACCGCCCGCAGGTTGGCGCGCCACTCACCAGTACGCTTGACCTTAGGATGCAGCGCGAGCTCTGGCTGCAGCTCAAAGGTCAGCCCGGCGCAGCAGTGGCAATGGATTGGCGCACAGGCGCAGTGCTTGCGCTGGTCAGCGCACCCACGTTCGACCCAAATCGGCTGGATGCAGACTGGGAGCAGCTGCGACGCGCGCCAGATGCACCGTTACTTAACCGCGCCACGCAGGGGCTGTATCAACCCGGCGCGCTCTTGCGCTGGATGCTCGCGCAGCACGCGCTGCTGCACCCCGGCGCTGGCGACGCACTAGCGCGCATGCGCGCCCTTGAGCTTGACCAGCCCGTCGCGTTTGAACTGCCGAACCAAGCGGTGCCTTTGCCTGTTACGCTCACGTACAGCGAGACGATTGGGCAAGGACAACTCCGCCTCTCACCGTTGCGCGTTGCAACGAGCCTAGCAGCACTCACACGAGGGCAGCCCATCCGCCCCACGCTGCTGCTGGAGGCAACCTCTGAACCCGCACTGCAGCCACCTCGCCTCGTTGGCAAGTTTGAGGGCGAGGCACTCATTGCTGCTGATCGGCGCGCAGCGTGGCACGTGCGCGTGGATGCTCAAGTGGTGATGGTGCGCGTCGTGGAGATCAACTAGTGCAAGCCCGAGGCACTCAGTTGGCAGCCCCAACAGGCTCGTCAAGCAGCCGCTGGAGGTCAGCAAGGATGACTTCGTAAGGTGTGCCGAAGGGATACTTCATCACCCAGCGCCCTTCGCGATCGAGCAGATAAGTGAAGCTTGTATGGGCAACGGTGTACACATTCGGGTTGTCGCTGCTTGGCGGCTGCTTCTCGAACAACCCATCGAAGGCGTACACGAACTTGCGCAGCGCCGCCATGTCGGTTGTGGTGAAGCCGATAAACGAGGGATCAAAAGCTTTCACATAGCGCCGCAGCACTTCAGGCGCGTCGCGCTCAGGATCAACGCTCACAAAGACGAAGGCGACTTCATCGCCGCGATCGCCGAGCGCGCGCTTGATGCGGCGCAGGTCTGCAAGCCCCATCGGGCATACATCAGGGCAGTAGGTGTACCCGAAGAGCATCAGCACAGGGCGCCCGCGCAGATTGACAAGCGACATTGGCTTGCCATCGTGGTTGGTGAAAACCGTGTTCGGCACCTCTCGGTAGCGACCAACAGGAATACCGCCCGGCGTCAGGGTCGCCTGAGGCGCGCGCGCCAGCTCAGGGGCGATGCTCAGCACCAAACCGAACGCCAGCAACGCCACCAACGCCCCAATTACTGTTAGGGCAAGATGCAAGCCCTCGTTGCTCCGTCGTCCACTCATGAGCACATTCGCTGCGCTGGGCAGCAGCCCTCTAGGTTGCTGCCCAGCGCACATTCGCGCTTTGCCCTATGGCTCACGCACAGTGATCTCAACCGGCACCTCTTTGCCGGATTGGAACTTCAGCGTGAGCTTGAACGTGTCGCCCACCTTCAGCTCGCGCTTGACGCCTATCAGCATGATGTGATAGCCGCCCGGTTTGAGCAACACGCTTCCGCCCGCCGGAATTTCGATGCCTTCCTTGACTTCTTGCATCACCATCATGCCGTCTTTAGACTTCGTTTCGTGAACCTCGATCTTATCCGCGACATCGCCCGAGGCGCTCATCAGCCGGTCGGGTGCGCCGCCCGTGTTCTCGATCACCATGTAGGCAGCGCTCACTGGACCGGCGCCATGGCCGCTCATAGCGCCATGCCCGCCAGAGCTCCCCATCTCGCCCTGACCCATGCTTTGCCCCATGGTCGGGCGCGCCCAGGCGTCTTTGATCACGATCACGCTCTCGCCGCGCAGCGCGCCACCAGGCGCAGCCGTCGGCGGAACTGCACACGCGCTTAAGGTCAACATCAGTGCTGCACCCAGTGCAGCACCATTGCGAAGGAAAGAGAGAAACTGCTTCATGGCTGATCCTCGTTCGTTAACTTTGACTTCTCAAGACTTGGATCCAAGTTGGCAGGTCAAAGAGACCTCAGCAGGGAAGAGCTGCTGATTCAACGTGAACGATGCGCGTCGAAGGCGCTAGGGAGTGTATGAGCCGCTAAGCTCGCGGCGGTGGAGTTGGAGGCCGAATGGACTCGGCAAACGCAAAATGTAGGCGCGGAGACGCCGCAAGACGCACCGCACGCTGCGCAAAGGCGACGAAACAGAGCGGCAGAGCAATGGTCGCCAGCGCTTGGAACACGTGCTGTGCCTCCGCCACGAGTGGGAAGTGCTGCTGCGCTGCCGAATCGCAATCAGTAGGCAGGTGACGCGCTTGGGAGAGACGCTGCGCTTCATGCGCGACCTCGCAGTATGCGATGCATACGAACGGCAGCAGCGCCAAGAAGAGCACTTCTGCCCAACGCACCGCCACTGTGAACGCGCCTTGCAGCGCACGCATAACGAATCTCAATTCTACGCAGCATGCTCCGAAGCGCCCCTGCCGATTGCCCTGAACTTGAGGTGATGAGGATCAGCAGCTCGCTTTTCACTGGGGCAGCGCCGAGGCCGAAGGCAACGGCATTGTCACGCGAGCGCTGCCGTTAGGGTGAGAGGCTGCAGTAGATGTTTCGTCCACCAGCTCAAAGCCGTGGTGGATGATGCTGGCAACGTCAATGTGGAAGTAGCGATAAAGATCATCGCGATAGCCTGACTGCCCGAACTTAGTCACACCGAGCGCGCGCGTGCGCTGGCCAAAGATGCTCCCCACCCAAGCGAGCGCGTGCGGCGCAGCATCGTGCACAGTGAGAATTGGCGCGTGGCGCGAGCTGGGCGGGATCAGCGTGGCAAGATGGAACCCATCATCGCCCCGTTGTTGCGCTGCGTGCCAGCCGTCATAGGCGCGGCGTGGGCTGGTCAGGTTGATCACATTCACCGCCACCCCTTCGCGCTCAAGGTAATCCGCAGCCTGCAGCACCTCCGGCACCATCACGCCACAGGTGACAATGTGGAGCGGGTAAGACGCGTGCTCGAAGCCCAGCGTGCGGCGCAGCACATAGCCACCAGCAAGCACGTGCTGCCGCAGCGCCTCGCGCCCGTAGTGCTGCAGCGCCGGCTCAAGCAACGCTTGCTCGATGGGCTTCGTGGAGAGGCGCAGATACGAGGAGCGGCCATGCTCGCGATCTAGACACTGACGCAGCGCCTCGCAAAGCACCCACTCCACTTCGATGGCAAATGTCGGTTCGTAGTAATCCAACTCAGGCAGCTCAATGCCAAGCGAAGGCGTGACCGAGGATTGATGCGCCCCTCCTTCTGGCGCTAGTGTCACTCCGCTGGGCGTGGCGACGAAGATGAATTTCGCGCCAGAGTAAAGCCCGTAGATGATCGCATCCAGCCCACGGCACACAAAGGGGTCATAGACAGTTCCGATCGGCAGCAAGAGCTGACCGATCAGTTCGTGGGCAATGCCCATCTGCCCAAGCAAGGAGAACAAGTTCATCTCCGCGATGCCCAGCTCGATGTGCTGCCCTTTAATGCCGAGCTGCCAATTTAGAATCCGCGCGCGATTAGCCTCGTAGTCGGTCACTCGGCGCAGCGTGAACGTGCCCACTTTGTTGATCCACCCGCCAAGGTTGGTGGAGATCGAGACGTCCGCCGAGCTGGTGACGATGCGCGCGCTGAGGCGCGGCGTATCTGCCAAGCGCACCATGGCGCGGCCGAACGCCTCTTGTGTGGAGATCAGCGGTGCCTGCGAAGTGCCCAACTCATCGGGCACGTCGCGCGCTGTGAGCGGCAACGGCGGCGGCGTGCGCACCAATTGCAGGTAACGCCCGCGCTCAGCACACCAACGACCCTCGGGCGACTCAGGATCGAAAGCATCCCACTCGGTCGCCTCGGTCAAACCCATTGCCGCGCGCAACTCGGCGATGCGCTCTGGGCTGAGCAGCGCTGCATGATTAAATGGGTCGCCGTAAATCGGCAACCCATAGCCCTTGATGGTGTAAGCGAAGATCACCGTTGGGCGATCGGTGATGCGCTCAGCAGCGCGCAAGCGCTCGATGAGCAGCGCGAGATCGTGCCCGCCTAGATTAGCGAGCAAAGCTGGGAGCTGCGCATCAGGCACATCGGCAATCGCGCGTAGGATCTGGTCGCCTTGCGGCTTTTGGGCAAGCGCTGCGCGCACTGTTGCCCCGTCGCAGCGAATGAGGTGCTGATACTCTTCGTTGCTCATGTCGTCGATGCATTGGCGCAGCGCTTCGCCGCCAGGACGTTCAAACACGCGCTGCAGCTCATGTCCATACTTCGCCTCCAGCACATTCCACTCGCAATCCGCGAAGAGCTTCTTCAGCTTGGCAGCGCGCACACCCGGGGTGATGCGATCCAAGCTCTGGCGATTCAGATCCACGATCCACAGCAAGTTCGGGAGGCGCTGGAGCTCTTCTTCGATCAACGCCTCCCAGATGTTGCCCTCGTCCAGCTCAGCGTCGCCGCTGATGGCGATGAAGCGCTCAGCAGTGGTGTGCCCAAAGTGCAACTGCGCGTAACATTGCACCAGCGCTGCAAACGTGGGCGCAACTGGGCCCAAGCCCATCGAGCCGCCAGAGAAGTCCACCGCTAAGTCTTTCGTGCGCGAGGGATATGCCTGCAAGCCGCCGAACTGGCGTAGCATCTTGAGCTTCTCTTTTGGCAAGTAGCCCATCAGATACAGCGCCGCGTGGAAGACTGGCGAGGCATGGGGCTTGACCAGCACGCGGTCGGTCGGCTTAAGAAAGTAAAAGTAAAGCGCGGTCAGGATGCTGACAGCAGACGCAGCGCTCGCTTGATGCCCGCCAACTTTCGTCTTGTCCGGATTTGGACGCACGTGGTTGGCATGATGAATCATGAGCGTCGAGAGCCAAAGCAGGCGCTGTTCGATGCGCTTCAAGATCGCGAGCAGCTCGGGCGTGAGCGGTTCAAGCATTCAACATCCCTCCTCATCTCGAGCAGATCAGTTCCCGGGTCACCGCACATTGCTTTTGGTTCAAGGAAGCGCTGCTGGGGTGCTGTGGCTGAGCAACGCGCGCATCTTGTCGGCTGCTTGTTGTAGGTGCTGCGCTAGCAGATTTGCCGCAGCCTCGGCGTCGCCCTCGCGACACGTCGCCAAAATGGCGCGGTGCTGGGATTGGGCTTCGGCGTGGTAATCGCTGCTGGCAAGATACACCACTAGGTAGCGCTGCACGTTCGCGTGGAGCGTGCGCACGGTCTCGAGCAGGCGCGGCATCCCGCAAGGGTGGTACAGCGCTGCGTGGAACTCCCAGTTCAACTCGCTCCACTTGAGTGGCGTCGTTTCGCCATCCATGATGGCGATCAGGCTTTCCAAGCGGATGAAGTCGGCGCGTGTGAGGCGTGGCGCCGCACGACGCAGCGCAAGCGTCTCCAGCGCAATGCGCATGGCATAGATCTCCTCCACTTCGTCTGCCGAAAGTTGCGACACCACCGCACCGCGGTTTGGGTAGAACGTCACCAACCCTTCAGCGCGTAGTTGGAAGAGCGCCTCGCGCGCGGGGATTTTGCTCACGCCGAAGCGCGCGGCGATTTCTTCTTGAGGAAGCGGCTGCCCCGCCTTGAGCACGCCGCGCGCGATCTCACGCCGCAGCTCTGCGGCGATCCATTCTGCGGTCAATGTGGAGGTCTCGCGCACCACCAGCGTATGCGATTATAAGCGTATACGGGGCAACCGCTTGAAACAACGCTGCGACGTCTCGATCAAAAGCGCAGCCCACAACTGTTCACGAGCAGCCCGTAGTGGCGCCGCAGGTGTCGCACCGGAGGCATGTGCCGCTGCGCACCATAGTGAACGCACCACACTCGGGGCAGGCATCGCCTGTGTAGCCTCTCAACTTTGCAAGCTCGCGTTCGTCCGCATGATGCTCAGCCACCGCTGTCTTCACATGCCTCACCTGCACCGAGTTGCTCACGCGAGGGGCATGTCCACGCTCTCCCTGCAATTGCCCATTTGTCCCCACTGCTACCGCTGAGACTGGCTCCTCAGCAGCCGCTGGACGCTCGCTGAATGCGCGCGAAGGCAGGCGCAATTGCGAAGCAGGCACACGTCGCTCTTCGACTACTTCCTCGCTCTCGTATTCCGGCTCTGGCTCCTTGCTCGGCGGCACCTCATGGGCGAGGTCTGTGCGCCCGAGGTAGGTGATCGCCAGCTCGCGGAAGATGTAGTCAATGACGCTCGTGGCGTAGCGGATGTGGTCATTGCCCACGACCGGACCGCTCGGTTCAAACTTTGTGAACACGAACGAGTCCACGAATTCCTCCAGCGGCACGCCATACTGCAACCCCAGCGAGACCGCGATTGCAAAACAGTTGAGCAAGCTGCGGAAGCCTGCGCCCTCTTTGTGCATGTCAATGAAGATCTCGCCGAGCGTGCCATCGGGATATTCACCAGTGCGCAGGAAGACCGTGTGCCCGGCGATCTTAGCTTTCTGCGTGTAGCCGGTGCGGCGGTTTGGCAGGCGCCGTTGCTTGGCAAGATAGCGCACAACCACACGCTCGATCACCTGCTGTTGCGTTTGCGGCAGGGGCTGCTGCGCGGCAACTTCGCCTGCAATGGCTTGCGCTTCCTCGAGTGTCTCTTCATCGGCAGTGATGTTCAGCGGTTGGCTGAGCTTGCTGCCATCGCGGTACAGGGCGTTGGCCTTGACGCCCACCTTCCAGCTCAGCATGTAGGCGTTCGCGACGTCCTCGATAGTGGCTTCGTTGGGCAAGTTGATCGTCTTGCTGATCCCGCCGCTGATGAACGGCTGCACCGCGCCCATCATCAGAATATGCCCCTCAGGGGTAATGAAGCGCGTGCCGCGCTTGCCGCACTTGTTCGCGCAGTCGAAGACCGGGTAGTGCTCCGGCTTTAGGAACGGCGCACCCTCCACAGTCATCGTGCCACACACGTAGTCGTTCGCCGCAGCGATCTGTTCCTCGGTGAAACCCAGCGCCCTAAGGATGTCAAAGCGATAATCGTTGAGCTGCGCATCAGTGAAGCCGAGGACCTGCTTGCAAAAGTCCTCACCAAGCGTCCACTTGTTGAAGGCGAAGCGCAATTCGAAGGCGCTGGGCAGCGCAGCCTCGATGCGCGCCAGCACTTCGTCAGTGAAGCCTTTTGCCTTGAGCGTCTCTGGGTTGATGTAGGGGCAGCCCTTGAGCGTGCCATGACCAACGGCGTACTTCACAATGGCGTCGATCTCAGCCTCGCTGTATCCGAGCCGGCGCAGCGCGGGCGGCACGCTCTGGTTGACGATCTTGAAGTAGCCGCCACCAGCAAGCTTTTTGAACTTCACCAGCGCAAAATCGGGCTCAACGCCTGTGGTGTCGCAATCCATGACCAAGCCGATCGTGTTGTGGCTGACGAAGCCGTTGGCGATGTAGGTCACGTTCGCCGGCACCGACAGGTCATAGGTGAGTTGCTCGCCGCCGTCTAGGTTATCCTCAACCGTGTCGTAGTAGAAGCTCAATGTGTTTTGCGCGGCGTCAGCGTGATGCGCCAAGCCGCGCTCTCGCGCTGCCAGCCTGCCTTCAGCGTCTGCTAGCACGCCCTGATACTGTGCATCCACGTAGCCAATTTGTTGGGCGAATGCTTCGGCATGCGCGCGCTCGTTCACCGTGAGCGTGTACCGCGTGGCACTGTTAGGCTCGCCAGCGTGCACATGCGTCGCTGTGGGAAAACCAAGCGCCAGCAGCAATAACTTCACTCGCTGCGCGAAGGCAGCATCGTGGGTTGACCACGAGGGAACGCCATCATTCACCGCGCCGCTTGCTTCAAACAAGCCTCGCACAAAGGCAGTGTAGCAAGCGCGATCGTTGGTGCGCAACACGGCGCTGGGAATATGCGGCAGAAGTTCATCAGCTCGCAAGCTGCGCGGCACACGCTGCGCAAACCCGCTTGCCCTCCACCACCTCGCCACTTCAGCAGATGGCAACACAACCTCGGTTCTGCCGTGCTGTTGCTCGAGACGACAGGCAAGACCGAATAGGTGGTCAATCAGGGCACACAGGCGCTTGACCGCACCAGCTTTCGCAACTTGGAAGCGCAGCCCTTCATCATGCAGCTCGCCTGCGCTCATGAAGTACCCCACAAGCTCAGCAAGCTCAGGCGTCATGTAGAGTGCGCGCCCACTGAGCAGCGGCAAAGCAACTGGGCGTGGCTCGCCGATCAGCGCGTTCATCGCCAGCGGCACGACGTCACCTTTGCGAATATCCGCAAACCGCTTCCACACCCAGTTGCCCGTCTGTCCATCTACCACTCGAATGCGATGCTGATGCGTGCCTTGAATCTCATAGCCCAACCGCGTTCTGATGAGGCGCGTCGGCGCGACGCCATTGACGTAGAACTGGGTGGCGCGCCTCGAGCCTTCGTCTGTTTGGACGTAGAAATCGCATGCTTGCCATTGCTCGCCGTCCACATCACCAAGATCGCGTAAGGGGAGCAGTCCCCGATCTGTGATCACCAAAGTGTCACCCACCAAGCAACCCGTCGGCGCGATCACGGTGACCTGTGCGTTGCGGTAGCCGTACTGCTCGCCAAGCGCAAGCATGCGGTCGGCATCTTCGCGGGCTGCTGCGAGCAAGTAATCAGGGCAATGCTCTGGCTTTATGCCCATTGGCTTAATGTTCAGCCCCTCATACTCCGAGTCAGGCGCGTTGTATACCGCGCGGCGATGGTTGCGGATTACGCGCAGCATTGCCTCGCGGTTGCGCTCGAAGCCAGGGAAGGGTCCGAGGTCGCGCGCCATCTCAGCGCTGGTGGCGTAGGCGTGGCAGTGCATGATCGCCGTGATTGCTGCGGCGACGGCGCGCCCCTCTTCGCTGTCATAGGGCACGCCCATCACCATCAGCAACGCGCCAAGGTTGGCGTAGCCCAAACCCAAGGTGCGGAACTCATAGCTCAACTGCGCCACACGCTTGCTGGGATATTGCGCCATGAGCACGCTGATCTCCAGCACGACGGTCCAAAGGCGCACGGCATGACGGAAGTCTGCGACGCGGAAAACGTTTTGCTCTTGATCGTAGAAGCGCAGCAGGTTGAGCGAAGCCAGGTTGCAAGCCGTGTCGTCAAGGAAAAGATACTCGCTGCATGGGTTGCTCGCGCGGATCTCACCGTCGTTTGGGCATGTGTGCCACTCGTTGATTGTGTCGTGGAATTGCAGTCCGGGGTCGGCACACTGCCAAGCTGCCTCAGCGATCTTGTGCCAAAGCTCGCGCGCGCGGACGAAGCGCTTCGGCTTCGGTGCCCGCCCCTCGCGCTTGGCTTTCTCCAGCTCGGTGCGCCAGTACAGCGGCCACTCCTTGTCTTCGATCACCGCCTGCATGAAGGCATTGGTGACGCGCACGCTGTTGTTGCTGTTCTGCCCGCTCACAGTGGCGTAGGCTTCGCCGTTCCAGTCAGTGTCGTACTCGGCGAATTTCAGGCTGGTGTAGCCCTGCTGCGCGAGCTGAATGGCACGCAGGATGTAGTTGTCGGGGATCATCGCAGCGCGCGCCTCTGCGATAGCCTTTGCTAGCTTGGCGTTCTTCTTTCGATCGAAGCGCGTGGCGGCATCTTCCCACTCGTGGCAAGCGCGCATCACTGCGTTGAGATGCTTGTTCGCCAACTTGCTGCCTGCTACCAACGCAGCAACTTTCTGCTCCTCGATCACCTTCCACTCAATGAATTGCTCAATGTCTGGGTGATCAACATCGAGGATCACCATCTTCGCAGCGCGCCGCGTGGTGCCGCCGCTCTTGATTGCTCCGGCAGCGCGATCGCCGATCTTAAGGAAGCTCATCAGGCCGGACGACTTGCCTCCGCCGCTGAGCGGCTCGCCTTCGCCGCGCAGCTTGGAGAAGTTTGAGCCTGTGCCACTGCCGTACTTAAACACGCGCGCCTCGCGCACCCACAAATCCATGATCCCCCCTTCGTTGACCAAGTCATCTTCGATGGACTGGATGAAACAAGCATGGGGCTGTGGATGGCTATAGGCATCCTCAGAGGCGACGAGTTTTTTGGTCTTCGGGTCAACGTAGTAATGCCCCTGCGAGGGGCCCGTGATCCCATACGCCCAGTGCAGCCCTGTGTTAAACCATTGCGGGCTGTTCGGCGCTGCCATTTGCATTGCGAGCATGTAACGCAGCTCATCGTAGAACGCGCGCGCGTCCTCCTCGGTGTCGAAGTAGCCATGCTTCCAGCCCCAGTAGGTCCATGTGCCCGCCAAGCGATGAAACACTTGGCGGCTATCAGTCTCGCCACCGAACACGGCGTTTTTCGCTGGCACGCTGCGCTGCAGCCACTCCGGCACACCCTTCTCTTTCACGCGCACAGTTGCTGAGGGCACGCCTGCTTTGCGGAAATACTTCTGAGCGAGCACGTCCACCGCAACTTGCGACCAGTGCTCCGGCACGAAGATGTCGTGCATCTCAAAAACAACCGAGCCATCCGGATTGCGAATGGTGGAGCTGCGTTTGACAAAGCGAATGCTGTCGAAGGGGTCTTCGCCCGCCTGCGTAAAACGTCGTTCAATTTTCATCGTGACTCCCTCACCTTGTGTTGAGATAAAAAGGCTGCGCGAGTGGCGTGGGCTGAAGACCGCAGCTCAGCGCTCACTGAGCAGCTTCTCAATCTCAGCTTTCACGCTCTCAAGGTCTTTGAGGTTGAGATACACAATCGCGTAGCGGATGTAAGCAACTTCGTCGAGCTTGCGCAAGCCCTCGAGCACCATGTCGCCGATCTCGCGCGCGGAGACCTCTGGCTTGTTGAGCGCCACAACTTGCGCTTCCACTTGGTCCACGAGCCGTTCGATGTCGGCAGCAGCCACAGGGCGCTTGGCGCAGGCGATGCGAATGCCCTCAGCGACCTTGTCGCGATTGAAGGCTTCGCGGCGCCCGCCTCGCTTGATCACCAGCGGCAGCGACTCGACCACACGCTCGATGGTGCTGAAGCGTCGCCCACACTTCTGGCAAACTCGCCGTCTGCGCACGCCCCCATGGGCATTTTTGTTCGAGTCGATCACTTTCGTGTCGGCGGCTTGGCAGAAGGGGCATTGCATAGTGCCTGCCTCCTCGCGCCACATGTAGCGCCGAACATTTGATCATCGCCATATATGGCGCAAGGGCTACGGATAATAACCACCTCGCCAGCGGAAGTCAATAGTGCTTGTGGCGGTTTTAAGATTGAAGGCAGCGCCTTTAAGCCGGCAGGTGATTAGCGATTGCGGTTGCGCAAGAAGGGCGGCAGATTAAGGTTGTCCGCGCCAAGGCGTCGCGTGGTCAGGTTCGAGGTGGTCGGCGGCGTGTGCTGTGAGTCCTCCGCGGAGAAGTTCTCTGCGCCCTGCAACCCGCGAATTGGACGACGCACAGGCATGTCTTGGTAATCAAAGCCTGTGGCGATGACGGTGATGCGGATTTGATCTCCCATGTTCTCGTCAATCACCGCACCAAAGATCAAGTTGCAGTCTGGATGGGCTGCCGACTTGATGTAGTTCGCCGCCTCGGTGACCTCAAAGAGGCTGAGATCAGGTCCGCCTGTCACGTTGAAGAGGATGCCGCGAGCGCCGTCAATGGTGACATCGAGCAACTTGGAGACCACTGCTTGCTCTGCCGCCATTCGGGCGCGGTTTTCTCCGCTGCCAGTGCCGACCGCCATGAGCGCGGCGCCGCCGCCTGCCATGATGGTTCGCACGTCGGCAAAGTCGAGGTTGATCAAGCCAGGGCGCGTGATGACCTCAGTGATGCCTTGTATAGCTTGGCGCAGCACGTCATCCGCCATGCGGAAACTCTGCAGCAAAGAGAGGCGTTGCTTTCCGTCGGAGAGGTTGTGCAGGCGGTCGTTGGGGATCACAATCAGCGTGTCCACGCATTCCTTCAGGCGCTCGATGCCAGCTTCTGCCGTCTGCATGCGAGGCTTGCCCTCAAACGAGAAGGGCTTGGTCACCACGCCGATGGTGAGCGCGCCTTGATCCTTAGCAATGCGTGCCACAACGGGGGCTGCCCCCGTGCCAGTGCCGCCTCCCATTCCAGCGGCAACGAACACCATATCTGCCCCCTTCAGCAGCTCGTAAATTTCGTCTGCTGACTCCTCAGCCGCTTTCTGACCGATCTCTGGCTTGCCACCGGCGCCTAGCCCGCGCGTGATCTTTTCGCCGATGCGCACGCGCAAGGGCGCCTTGCTCAGCGCCAACGCTTGGAGGTCGGTGTTCATCGCGATGAATTCCACACCGACCAGCCCCTCATCGATCATGCGATTCACAGCATTTTGACCGCCGCCACCAACGCCGACGACCTTGATGCATGCAGGGGATTCTGGGTAATCCTTGTCTGAAAAGTTGGTGTGACCTTGGATTTTGTTCATCGCTCACCGCCCTCTTTGCAATCTCTGAGATCGTAATCCGACCGCTCAGACAGGCCTTAACGGTTGCACGTGATTGTATGGAGTTGACGCTGCTTTGTCAACTTGCTTATGGCAGCAGTTTGCGCAGCCAAGCGCGCAGGCTGAAGCGTTCGCCGGCATGGCGCCGGCGCGTTGGTCGCACAGCCAGTTCGCGCATCCCCCATTGCATTAAACCGATCGCTGCCGAAGCTGATGGGGTGTGCAGGGTGTCCACCAAGCCGTGCAGCCCTTGCGGCTGCGCAACGCGCACAGGTCGCCCGGTCACACGACGCGCACATTCGCGCAAGCCAGGAAGCAAAGCGCCACCACCCGTCAGCACCAAGCCGGCTGGCAACAAGCCATCGTAACCACTGCGCGCGATCTCTTTGACGATCAGCTCAAACAGCTCTTCGGCGCGCGCAGCGAGCACCTCGGCTGCCTCGTACCGGCGCACGCGCACGCGCGGCTCATCGCCGAAGCCCGGCAAATCGCAAATTTGCTCCGCCGGCACCTCATCAGGGTTTGCGTGACCGTAGTGCAACTTGAGATGCTCCGCCACTTCCAGCGGCAGTGAGAACACCTGCGCTAGGTCGCTGGTAAAGTGCGATCCGCCTACCTCAAGAACAGCCGTGTGCCAAACAGCGCCTTCGATAAAGATGGTGATGCCGGTGACGCCACCACCGATATCTACTGCAACGACGCCCATCTCGCGCTCTGCCGACGTGAGCACAGCTTCAGCCGACGCCAGCGGCGCAAACACAAGCTCAGACACCTCCACGCCAGCAGCATGGGCGCACTTCAGCAGATTGTGTTCCACCACTTCCGAGATGGTGATGAGATGCGCCTCGACCTCCAGCCGAAACCCCAGCATCTCCAGAGGGCTGCGCACGCCTTCTTGGTCATCCACGCGGAAGCGCCGCGGGATGACGTGCAAGACATCGCGGTCGCTCGGCAAGCTGATAGCTTGCGCGGCTTCGAGCGCGCGATTAACGTCTTGTTGGGTGACACCTTGATAGCCTCGGCTGATGGGCGCTGTGCCCGTGACGTTGCGCGAGTCTACCGACGCGCCGTTGATGGACATGATCACCCGCGTGGCGCGAACTCCAGAGGAGACCTGCGCGCCGATCAGCGCATCGCGGATCGCGCTTGTCGCCTGCGCGAGATCCACCACCTGACCGCGCCGAATGCCCTGCGACGACACACGTCCAACGCCGATGATAGTGAAGCCGAGCTCGGAGTCGTCGGCTTCGCCGACCAGCGCAAGCACTTTTGCGCTGCCCACGTCAACGACCGTCAACGTTTTGCTCTCCGACATGGCGTGCAACCTAGGGGACGTAGTATGGCGCGTCGGGGAAGCGTACGTCTATCACGAGCGGGCGCAGCCCGCGCGCGCGCACGTGGCGTAACATCTCTTGCGCGGCGCGCAGCTTATCCCGCATTGCGCCCTCATACTCGGCGACGCCGAGGCGCACACGCTGCGCGCCATCCGGCGTCCAGATGATCCCAAAGTGCGCCGAATAGTCGTAAACCTTCACCTCGGGCTGAAGCTCGCTAAGCTCTAGAAGCGCGCGCAGCAAGTCGGGCGGAAGCTGCGTTGCAGGCGCAGGGATGGCTGCGTCGTCAGCGCGCAAGCGCAACGGCGCGTTCACTTCGCCCTCCGCCACCTGCACATACCCCTCGGCGTCGTTCCACACGCGCCGGCGCTGTCCTTCCCACAGCGCCAGCGGTCTAGAGGGCTGCACTGTGATCTCGCACCATGCGTGCCCGTTCCAGCGGCAAGCCACTTCTGCAGCAACCACGCCGTTCAATGTCTCGACTGCCTCTGCTGCGCGCTGTGCGTCATGCGCAAGGAAGTGCTTGCGCAGCAAGCCGCTCGCAGCGATGATCGCCTCGACGGGCACGCCGCCGTTGTTGCGCACGCGCACCTCGCGGATGTGCCATGCCTCACCGAGCAACCATTGCGCTGACATCCAGAGAGCGCAAACCAAAACCACAAGGATGAGCACACGCCCTCCTAGGCGCACCTTGCCTTTCGCGCGCTGCTGCGGGCGCTCTTCGAGGGCGATGTTGAAGCGAGTGCGAGTGTATTTGCGCGGCATACGCTCAACGCTCAAGCGCTAATGCGATCAACGTATTGAGCAGCTCAGCGTAGGGCACGCCGCTCGCTTCCCAAAGCTTTGGGTACATGCTGATTGGGGTGAAGCCCGGGATGGTGTTGATCTCACTGATGAACACCTCGCCGCGCTCGCCGTCCACGAGGAAATCCACGCGCGCCATGCCGCGCGCCTCCGTTGCCTCCGCTGCGTGCAGCGCCAACGTGCGCACCCAGTCGGCTACCGCTTCGGGCAGCGGAGCCGGAATCAGCAGGCGAGAGGCGCGTTCGCCGCTGTCGAGATACTTGGCAGCGTAGTCGTAAAACTCGCGGCTCGGGATGATCTCGCCAACCACTGAGGCGCGCAAGGTGTCGTTGCCCAGCACGCTCACCTCCAGTTCGCGCGCCTTGGGCACGGCACGCTCAATCAGCACCTTGCGATCCCAACGGAACGCTTCATCCATCGCTGCGCTAAACGCATCTTGCGTTTTCACCTTGCTCACGCCTATGCTGCTGCCCAAACACGCTGGCTTGACGAAGCAAGGTAACCCAATCTCCCGCAACGCACGCGCTTGCACTGCCTCAGGATGATGCAGCCACTCGTGGCGGCGCACCACGATGCTCGGCGGGACAGGCAAGCCATGAGCGCGCATGACGTCCTTAAAAATAGCCTTGTCCATGCCCACAGCAGAGCCGGTCACGCCAGCGCCCACGAACGGCACACCCAAAAGCGTGAGCAGACCCTGCACCGTGCCATCTTCACCCATTGGGCCGTGCAGCACAGGGAACACCACATCGAACGCGCGCAACTGCTCGAGCGGAATCGGCCAGCGCCCATCGCGGGTGATGTATATCGGCGCGACCTCGTAGCGCGACGTGTCCAAGTGCGCCATCACTGACTGCGCTGAGAGCACGCTCACATCATGTTCGCCTGATTGCCCGCCGTAGAGCACGGCGACGCGCAGCCTCGCAGCCACTTCATTTCACCTCCACAATGTTGGCTTGCAATTGCGGCTGATCGTCGCCCCAGTCGCCGATCAGCTCCACTTCCAGCTCCAGCAGCACGCCGAAGCGCTCGAACACCGCGCGCCGCGCGAGATCGATGAGCGCCTTCACATCGCGCGCCTTGGCGTCGCCGCTCGCGTTGACGAAGAAGTTCGCATGTTTCTCCGAGATCATTGCGCCACCGATGCGCTTCCCTTTTAAGCCGCATGCCTCGATCAGCCGACCAGCGTAGTCGCCGGGTGGATTTTTGAACATGCTGCCAATGCTGGCGCCGGGGGGCTGCGTTGCCTTTCGGTAAGCAACATGCTCATTTGCGCGGCGCTCAAGGTTCACGCGGCTATCCAGCTTCAACTCGAGCGTGGCGCTCAACACAATAGGACGCTCATGGGGCAAGTAGCGCTTCAACGCACTGGTACGGTAGCCAAACTGCAACTGGCGCGGCGTCCAGTACTCGGCGATGCCATCGCGGCGCAACACGCGCACCATCTGCACGCATGCCGCCATGTCGGTGCCGTGTGCGCCCGCGTTTCCAACCACTGCACCGCCAACTGTGCCCGGCACGCTGATCGCCCACTCCATGCCGGCGATGCCACGCTCGATGCAGTCGCGCGCGAGCGTCATGAGCAGCACGCCCGAGTCCACCTCTACGCGTGCGCGTGCATTGCGCACTTCGAAGTGCGCGCTACGCGCGCGGTTGAGGATCACCAAACCACGCACACCGCGATCGCTCACCAAGATGTTGGCGCCGCTGCCGATCACGACGAAGGGGATGTCGCGCTCCACCGCGCGCTGCGCAACAGCGATCAGCTCTGCCGTGCTGCGCACCTCGATTAGCAGATCGGCAGGTCCACCGATGCGCGCGGTGGTGTATCGCGCGAGCGGCTCGTTGCGCCGCGCGCGCGCCTGGATGTCCGCCCAGTCCAACGTCGCGCTTGTCATCGCAACATCGCCAGCAATCGCTCGCCCACTGCGTTGCCGTCGCCCGCACTGAGAGTGATGACCACGTCGCCGCCGCGCACTTGAGCGAGAAGCAATCCCAAGGCGTCATCGAACGAAGCCGCGTTGTGCACATCGGGATGTTGAATGCGTCGCGCGAGGGCAATGGGGTTCAGCGTTTCCAATGCGCTGGCGAAGTCCTCGGCGCGCTCACGCGCCGCGTAGATCGGCAACACCAGCACGTGGTCGGCATCGTCGAAAGCGCGCGCGAAGTCATCGAGCAGCGCCAGCGTGCGGCTGTACGTGTGGGGTTGCCACACAGCCCACACGTTTGCGAGGGGATAACGCATGCGCGCCGCGCGCAGCGTAGCGCGGATTTCAGTGGGGTGATGCGCATAGTCGTCAATCACGCGCACGCCGCGCACTTCGCCGCGCAGCTCGAAGCGACGCGCCGCGCCTTTGTAACCGCCGAGCGCGCGCACCGCCTCGGCTACGGGCACGCCGCATGCTTCGGCGACGATCAGCGCAGCAAGCGCGTTGAGCGCATTGTGCTCGCCGGGAATGCGCAAGGAGCAGCGTCCTGCCACTTCCCCGCTCACTCCCGCGCCGTGAAATTCAAAGTCCACGCCGCCTAATGCGTTCGGACGCGCGTCCACAACGCGCCACATCCCGCGCTGCACGCCATAGTCCACAACTGTGGCTTGGGGCTGCGCTTGCTGAAGCGCGGCAACGCAGCCATCATCGTCGGCGCATGCCACGATCAAGCCTTCTCGGGGCACGCTGCGCGCAAACTGCGCGAAAGCATCCACGAGCGCGTCTGCATCGGCAAACGTGTCTGGGTGATCAAACTCAACGTTGGTGATGATCGCGACGTTGGGGCGAAAGCGCAGAAATGTGTGGTCGTACTCATCGGCTTCGAGCACGAAAAGATCGCCGCTGCCCGCGCGCGCGTTCGTGCCAAGGTTGATTGGTGTCGCGCCGATGATGAACGAAGGGTCCAGGCCCGCTTCAGTGAAGATAGTGGCAAGCATCGCCGTGGTAGTGCTTTTGCCGTGCGTGCCTGCCACTGCGACGCTGAGCTTGCCCTCTAGCAGCGCAGCCAGCAGATCGCCACGATGCCAGACGGGGATGCCCCGCTGTCGCGCTTCGCACAGCTCTGGCTCGTCCTTCGGCACTGCTGATGAGGGCACCACTAACGTCACTCCTTCAAGATGCGCCGGGTCGTGACCTACAAACACGGGAATACCTTCGGCGCGCAGCGCTGCCAAGGCTGGCGAGTCAACGCGGTCGTCGCCGCTTAGGCACACGCCTCGCGCGTGCAGCACTCGAGCAATAGCGCTCATCCCCGCGCCGCCGATGCCCAAGATGTGCACGTGCTCGCCTAACAAGCTCATCGTCTCACACCAGAGCAATGATGATGAAAATCACCACCGCCACCAACACCAAGATCAGCGTCGCCCCACTGAAGACAACGGGCGCCGCATTTTGCACGAAGAAGAACTTATCCCACCCCTCCTGCGGGGGTTGGAAGATCTGCGGCAGAGAGCCAAGCAGCTCGGTTTGGAGCGCCCAATACAGCAGCGTGCTCAAAAGCAGATAGCCATTGAAGGCGCCGAGTATGAACGCGAGCAAACTTCCCTCGAGTCGGCGTTCCACATTGCTCCTGTCCCACAAACGCTGCTGCGCAACCGCTGGACCGAGATAGCCAAAAAAGGCAATCAACAAAAATACAAAGGACTGAAAAATGAATCGCAATAGCTTATCTTCTTGCTGAAGAAATGGCTGCAGAACGCGTGCGAATTCGGGTTGACTATAGACGAAGAGCGTGAAGATCATGGAAAAGCCAGCGAGCACTTCGCGCACCCAGCCGCGCGATGCGCCGAAGAAGCCGAACAAGATTATGAAGAAGACAAAGAAAACGTCTGCACGTATCATATGCCCTCTGCCCCACAAGCGCGCGCTTGTGCCGCTTCGATCAGCAAGCGCGCGAGGCGTTCTGCGCCATCGTCCACTGCCAATGCCCGCGCAGCGCGCCGCATGGCTGTCAGCCGCTCATCGTCGCGCAGCAGCGCAACGACGGCGTTCGCCAACACGCCCGGCGCTGAGAGCGCCTCGTCAGGCAAGATCGTGGCTGCGCCGCGATCTGCGATGTAGCGCGCGTTCACTTGTTGATAACGCCAGGCATGTGGATAGGGCACAAGCACTGCTGGCAAGCCAAGATACGTAAGCTCGCCAAGCACACTTGCTCCTGATCGGCAGACAACCAAATCCGCAGCCGCCATCGCGAGAGGCATCTCATCGTGCAGATACGGGAACGCCAAGTAGCGTTGCCGATGCACTTCAGGCAACTGCGCGCGCGCGTTGCGCACCTCGTCCCAATCGGTCTTGCCGCTGATGTGGATGACCACAACGTCTTCCTCGGCTAGCAAGCGCGCGAGATCGCGCAGCAGCGCGCGGTTGATGCTTCGTGCTCCCCTGCTGCCCCCATACACGAGCAGCACACGCGCCCGCTCAGCGATCCCAAAGCGGGCGCGACCTTCGGCACGCGTTGCCTTCTTGAAAGACTCGCGCAACGGATAGCCAGTGGCGACAAAGCGGCGCGCGTCAAAAAACACAGCCGAAGCTGGGGTAGTCGCCGCGACGCACGTCGCCAGGCGCGCCATCAGCCGCACCGCAAGCCCCGGCTCGATGTCGGGCAGAAACACCACGCTTGGCACGCGGCGCACCCACGCTGCCACGCTCACCGGCACTCCCACGAAGCCGCCTGTGAGGAACACGACGTGCGGGCGCACTTCCTCAATCAAACGCAGCGACTGCACCAACCCCGCCGCCAAGCGCAGGCTGCTGCGCGCCATGTGCGCCAGCCCCACGCCATGCATCGCCCCCGCGCGCACGCTGCGAAAAGGAGTGCCTGTTCGCGTCACCAGCTCACGTTCCATGCCCTCTTGTTCGCCGACGAACAGCGCGGAAACCGAAGAGTGTATCTTCTGGAGCGCCTCCAACACGGTAAGTGCGGGCAAAACGTGGCCGGCTGTTCCACCGGCGGAAACCAACACGCGCACGCGCGATCGAACCTCCTTGGATTGGATTATCCATCTCGGCTGCCATTTGGCTTCCCCGCCCAATGCTGATGAGCACGCCCGAAGCCGCAAGCACGGCGACGATGGACGAACCGCCCTGGCTCAAGAACGGCGACGCCATCCCGCCAAATGGAATCAGCGCAAACACAGAAAGCACATGCAGTAGCATCTGACCCACAACCCAGACCACAATGCCGATCGCCAAGAAGGCGCCAAACGCTGTGTCTGCTCGCTGGCTGATCACTAAACCGCGCCACGCAAACAAGCCAAATAGCGCCAACGTGAGCAGCAAGCCGATGAGACCAAGCTCTTCGCCAATCACAGCCGTCACGCTGTCGTGGTTTGGCATCGGCAGCAAGCCGAACTTCTGCCCGCCTGCGCCAAGTCCCTTGCCGAACAAGCCACCGCTCCCCAGCGCGATGAACATCTGACGCTGATGGTAGCTCGCCTGGTCAAGATCCGCCCAAACAAGGGAATATTGCTGCAAGCGCTCCATGGCGTAGGGGAAGAGCAGAACCAGACCTATAAACGCCACCGCAGCGATCGCGCTGAGGAGCAGCATTTGCACTGCGCTCGCGCCTGCGAAGAAGAACATCGCAAACGCCATGAACACCACCACAGCCGCAGTGCTGAGATCGGGCTGAGCGACGATGAGGAAGGCAACGCTGCCAACAATGACGCCAAAAGGCACCAAGCCATTTGCGATGTCCCGCACTTGCTCGCGGCGGCTCGCCAACCACGCCGCCGCGTAAATCGCCAGGCAGAGCTTCGCAGCCTCGCTAGGTTGGATGGAGCGCTGGAGAAACGTGCGACGCGCGCCAAGGTAATCCTCGCCGAACAACAAGACCGCCGCCAACGAGGCTAAGCCAAGGAGCATGATCGGCACGGCGTAACGCCGCAGCAGGCTGTAGTCCACGCGCGCCGTCACGACGAACAGCCCCAACCCCACCGCCGTGACCAGTGCCTGGCGCAGAAAAATAGCCGTGTTTTCCTTCCGCTCGCCCACAATGAGGCTGAGCAGCAGCGTGACCACGCTCGGCGACTCAGAGGCGACCCATGCGAACGTAGTGCTGTACACCATGAGCAAGCCCAGCCCAGTGAGCGCCAACACAGCAAACACCAGCAGCGCGTCCACAGGCCGCGTTCCAGCGACGAAACGGCTTGTTCGGCGGGGCGTCCGCGTCATGGCAGCTCGTTCACCCACTGTCGGAAGCGCTCACCGCGCTCGGCGAAGTCTTTGAAAGCGTCGAAACTCGTGCCGCCTGGCGAGAGCAGCACTACGTCGCCTGGTTGCGCAAGTGCATCCGCAACAAGCACGGCTTCGCGCAGCGCAGGCACTACAATCCACTGCGCCTTGCCGGGCACGCGCGCGAGATGCTCAGCGACCATCGGCGCCATCTCACCGAAGCACACGACGGCTTTACACTGAGCGCGCATGCGCTGGGCAGCTTCCTCCCAAGGCAAGTGCTTGTCGCGCCCGCCACAAAGCAAGATCACCGATTGCCCTTCAAAACACCGCAGCGCCGCGATCAGCCGCTCTGGCGTGGTCGCGATGGAGTCGTCGTACCAGCGCACGCCGTTGCGCTCAGCGATCAACTCGAGACGATGAGCAACGCCGCGAAATGTTGCAGCGACTTGCCGCACCGCATCGATTGGCGCACCTGCCAGAATGCTGATTGCTGCCGCGGCAAGCACGTTGGCAACGTTGTGCTCACCCATCAGCTTGAGCGCACTGCGATGGCAGATCAGCTCGTGCGTGTCACCGATGCGGACCCAAAGTCCTCCTCGTTCGTCCATCCACGCTCCCTGGCAGTGCTTCGCAAGTGGGCGGAGGCTAAACCAAACCTTGCGTGCGCGCGCCGGCAGAGCCGCAGTCACTGCGTTATCCGCCGAGAGCACGCACCAGTCCTCAGCCGACTGGAAATCTAGGATGCGCTGCTTCGCCGCGATGTATGCCTCCATCGTGCCGTGGCGGTCGAGATGGTTGGGCGTGATGTTAGTGACGCAGGCAATATGCGGGCTGCGCGTCATCAGCTCAAGCTGAAACGACGAAAGCTCCATCACCACTGCATCGGTAGGCTGAATGCGCTCGACCTCAGTGATCAGCGGGTTGCCGATGTTGCCTCCGACCCAGGTGACGCGCCCGGCTGCTTTTAACATTTCGCCAACCAGCGCAGTGGTAGTGGTTTTGCCAGCCGAGCCGGTGATGCCAATGATCGGCGCTGGGCATGCCTCGAAGAAGAGCTGGGCGTCGTTGCTCAAGGGAATGCTGCGCGCGCGCGCAGCTTGCACGATCGGCAGGTCTAGCGGGACGCCGCCACTCACGCACACCAACTCGCAGTCATTGAGCAGCGAGAGGGGATGCCCACCGCACACCAAGACGGACGCGCCGGTTGGCAGGGCTTGCCAAATCGATCCTTCGGGCAGCGCGGAAGCTTCCATCATCAGCAGGTTGAGATCCGCGAGATCGGAGAGGTCAAGCTTCGCGCATGGTTGGATGTCGTTGAGCGCCACACGCGCGCCGTGCGCGATAAGGTAGCGCGCGAGCGCCTTGCCCTGTCGCGCTGCGCCGAGGATCAACACGCGCCGATTGCGCCAGTCTTGCGTGCTCATCGCCCTGCCCTGACCCACGTGTTGCACTCTGCCAAAGCCATCGCGCTGCAATCCACGCCGCGCGCCAGTTCAGCAGGCGGGTTACCAAACGTCGCTAGCCCGATGCCGAGCATGCCGAAGAAAAGCGCCACGACGAAGAAGCGCTGCACAATCTGCGGCTCGCTCCAGCCGAGCAGCACAAAGTGGTTGTGCAGTGGCGACATCTTGAACAGACGCTTGCCCTCACCGTAGCGGCGCTTAGTGAACTTGAAGTAAGCCACCTGGAGGATCACCGCGAGTGTCTCGGCGAGCGGGATAATGGCGATGACGGGCAACAACAACCATTGCCCAGTCATCAGCGCGACCACACCAAGCACTGCACCCAGCGCCTCACTTCCAAGGTCGCCCATGAACACCTGCGCCGGATGAACGTTGAACCAAAGAAAGCCCAACATGGCGCCGACAAGCACCATGCACAGCATGGTGAGGAAGACCTGCCCCTGCATGTAAGCGATCACGCCGTATGCCACAAACGCCACACCGCTGATCAGCGCCGCCAGCCCATCGAGACCATCGGTGAGGTTTACAGCGTTCGCCGAGGCGAGGATGATGAACACCGCGATCGGAATCCAGCCCGCGCCAAGCGCGACGGGCTCACCCACCCCTGGCAAGCCGAGCCGGTTGATGCCCAACAACTGATTCATGACGACGGCAGCGACGAGAGCAATGACCAACTGCACGAGAAACTTGCTGCGGCCGCGCATGCCTTCGCCGCGTCGCACGCCGCGCACGCCCATGTAGTCGTCCACTGCTCCTAGCAGCGCAAAGCTCACCATCACGAACACCGGCACGGCGATCGAGTTGCCCACCAGCACGAAGGGCACCAGCGCTGGATCAATGCGCACGGCGATGCGTGTGTAGAGATACATCGCGCCGATCAAGACCAGCGTCGGCACGATGAAAATCACACCGCCCATGGTAGGCGTGCCCATCTTGACGTAGTGGCTGGCAGGCCCATCCATACGAATGCGCTTGCCGATGCCGAACCGCTTGAGCAGGCGAATCATCACGGGCGCCAGCGCTAACGCCATGAGAAATGCAACGCCGCCGGCGATGAGCGAGACACCCATTTGAGGCGCAGCGATGGTCGTGCTCATGCGATTGCTCCTTGCTGCGCATCCTGTGACTCAGCCATGGCGCGCAAGCCCATCACGATCTCCTCCATCTTCATGCCTCGTGAACCCTTGACAAGGATCGTGCAGCGCTGCGTCACGATGCGCTGCAGCACTGCAAGCGCCTCAGCGTTGCTCTGCACGTGGAAGACGCGCTCCGCTGAGGCACCGCAAGCGCGCGCCGCTTGGCAGATCCAGCGCGCCCGCGACCCGACCCCGATCACGAATTGCGCCACAATGCCAGCGCGACATCCCACCTCCTCGTGTGCTCTCTGCTCCACATCGCCAAGCTCCAGCATGTCGCCGAGCACAGCAACGCGCGGACCTTCGTTGATCTCGGCGAGCAAGTTCAGCGCAGCCAACACGGACTCTGTGCTGGCGTTGTATGTGTCATCAATCACCAGCGAGCCATGCGGACCGCGCACAGTGATCAGCCGAAGTTGCTCAGCAGCTGGCACTGCCAGCGCTTCGACGATCTCCTCGGGCGTCATCCCCTCCACCAGCGCCACTGTTGCAGCGCGCAGCGCCGTTTGCACGCTGTGCTGCCCGAGCAGCGGCAGATGCACATGGAGGGCACGCCCCTGGGCGTGCAGCGTGAAGCGCACTCCTTGTAAGCCGCGACTTTCGACCGCGTCCGCCCACACATCAGCGCGTGGCGTGAAACCGTATGTGACCACCCGCGCACGGGTGATGTTCGCCATCGCGCGCACACGCGCGTCGTCGTCGTTCAAGATCGCCACGCCACCTTCTTCAGCAGGAGGCAACGCGGCAGGTAATTCCGACTTCGCTTGCGCGATCGCCTCAATACTGCCTAGACGCTCCAAATGCACAGGGGCGACCATCGTCACCACGCCAACGTGGGGCTTCGCCCAACGACAGTATGCAGCGATCTCGCCTTGGGCATACATGCCCATCTCGACCACCAGTTTTTCATGCTGCGGTCGCAAGTTGAGCAGCGTGAGCGGAACACCGATCTCATTGTTGTAGTTCCCTTCGCTCTTCAACACGCGGAAGCGCCGCGCAAGCACTTGCGCGATCAACTCTTTGGTGGTCGTCTTCCCTACGCTTCCGGTGACGCCGATCACGCGCAGGCACGGCGCTGCCGCTTTGATCCGCCAAAATGCCGCAAGCGATTGCAGCGCCGTTAGCGGGTCTTCGACCTCAATCAGCAGCGGCTGGGTCATTGCCGCGTCGAGCGGCAAATGGTCTGCGCGCACGCGCGCGCAAGCTGGCGCATCGGCGGGCAAAGGCGCGTCGCGCCGCACAATCGCTGCTGCGGCACCTCGGCGAAGTGCGTCGCCGACGAAGGCGTGCCCATCTGTGCGCTCGCCGCGCAGCGCGACGAACACATCGCCCGGCTGCACGGCGCGCGAGTCAATCACCACGCGCCGCAGCGGGCGCACAGATAACGCCGGCGCTCTCAGCCCAAGCGTACCCTCCAACAAATCGGCTACGTGCATCATGCGGGCACTATTGTCACTCAAGGTCGATCGGGCGGGATGCCAAGCCGATGTGCGGCGTAAGCGGCAACATCGCGGAAGACTGGCGTTGTCGTTGGACCAGCCCAGCGCGAGCTGCGTGGCTCATCAAGCCTGACCAGAATGGTCACGCGCGGTTGTTCCGCTGGCACAAAACCGACGAATGTGACGATGGTCGTGTCTTGCTTCTTGCCATCTTTGTACCACTCCGCTGTGCCAGTCTTGCCAGCCGCTGTATGACGCGGCGGCAGCGCGTCGGGATGTCCGCGTTGCAGCGCCCGCGCCATCAGGCGACGTATGGTTCGCGCGGTCTCGGGGCGAACCACGTATGCGATCGGCGTAGGCTGTTTCATGATCACCTCACCAGTCTCCGTGCGCCATTCGCGCACCACGTAGGGCTGCATGAGCAAGCCATCGTTGGCGAGCGCGTTATAGGCGTTAAGCAACTGGATCGGCGTCACCAAGATACCTTGACCGTAGCTATTCGCAAGGAGGTCAGCGCGACGCCAGCGCGGATCGCTCGGCGTGAGCAATGCGCCCGGCAATTCATGCGCGAGGTCAATGCCAGTGCGGCTGCCAAATCCAAAGCGCTGCATGTATGCCACGAAGCGCTCTTCACCAAGGCTCAGCGCCACCTGAGCTACAGCCACGTTACTCGAGACCGCGAGGATGTCTTCCGGGGTCAACGCTCCGTAGCGCGCGCGGTTCGCGTTGTAAACACGAAAGTCACTTACCACAAGACGCCCTTCGTCGTTGTAAACCGTCGCAGTGGTAGCCACACCAGCGTCAAGCGCAGCCGCCAGCGTTGCCACCTTCAGGACTGAGCCGGGCTCATAGACAGCGCTCACCAAGGGATCCTGCACGCCCTCGCTGCCCTCCCGGAAGAAGACGAGGTTCGGATCGAAGCTAGGCGCAGAGGCAGAGGCAAGGATCGCGCCGCTGCGCACCTCCATCACCGCGATCATGCCAGCGCGCGCGTTTGTCTCTTCAAGTGCTCGCCGCAGGCGATTCTCAGCATAAGTTTGGAGTTCGAGGTCGAGCGTAAGCACCAAGTCGGCGCCTTCGATGGTTGGCGAGACCACGGCAACGTCTGTGCGACTGCGCTCATAGCGCAAGCCCGCGCGCGATTTCAACTCGCGATTGTAGTAATGCTCAACGCCTAGAAAGCCATCTTGGTCGAAGCCGACAAAACCGAGCAGGGGAGCTGCAATCTGACCTTGTGGGTAAACGCGCCACCAGTGCGGCTCGACAACGATCCATGTCTGTTGGCGCGCGTCGAGGGTAGCAGTGAGGTGGTGCGCTTCTTGCGGCGTGAGTGCAAACGCCAGCAGCGTGCTGGTGGGGCTGGGGCTTGCTTGGATGGCACGGATGCGCTGCTCGAGCACCTGCGGCGACTCGCCTGTCGCAGCCGCAAGCCTCTCGGCGAGCGCGCGCGCGTCGATCTGGTCGCGCCGCTCGAGGTCAACACGCACGCTGAAGGCGCGCCGGCTGATAGCCAGCGGCGTACCATAGCTATCGAAGATGCGCCCACGCGGAGCAATGTCGTAGCGCGTGACATGCTGCTGCCGCTCAGCCTGCTGCGCGAAACGTTGTGCTTCGACGATCTGAATGCGCACTGCTTGCGCCAAGACCAACAGCAGCAATACACCAAGCACTCCCATCGAGAAATAGAGGCGACGAGGCGAAATCGGCGAGGTCATAGCACTTCAGCGTTGGGCGCTGCTTTTTTCGGCATCGGCGTACTCCAAGGCGCGCGCTGGCACAAAGCCGAGCTGGCGCGCGCGCATCTCCACCACGTTCGGCGCTGTCTGCTCGCCGATCTCGATCCACAGCGCGTTGATGGACTCGCGCAACATCTCGCGACGGCGATCGAGTTGCTCAAGCGTGTCCATGAGGTGCGCGGTGCGCGTGCTCAGCCAGAGCCAAGTCATAGCCAGCGCGAGGAACAGCAACACGCTGAGCGCGAGCGCAGCCCAAGCCAAGCGCTCGCTCATAGGCTTCGCAGCAGCACGACGCAAACGGCTTGTCCTTATCACCGCGCCTCCTCCTGCAGCACAGGCACTCGCTCCGCCACGCGCAGACGCGCGCTGCGCGCGCGCGGGTTCGCCGCGATCTCCTGCGGCGAAGGTGTGATCGGCTTTCGAGTGATCAAGCGAAACTGCGCCATCGGCGCCACCCCGTAGTCGAACGCCGCTGACCGCGTCGCCGCACGGAACACCTGCTTCACGATGCGGTCCTCGAGAGAGTGAAAGGCGATCACCGCGATGCGCCCGCCCGGTGCCAGCAGCGCCATGAGCGCCGGCAGCGCCTCGCGCAAGCGCCGCAGCTCATCATTGATGGCAATGCGCAGCGCCTGGAACACCTGGGTGGCTGGGTGAATGCGCCGCCTGCGCATGCGCATCACCGCGCTCACCGCGTCGCGAAGCTGAGTGGTGGTTCGGATAGGGCGCGCGCGCCAAATCGCCTCTGCGACGCGCGTGGCGTTCGGCACCTCGCCATACTCGCGCAGCACACGCGCCAACACCACGCGATCGACGCGATCGAGCCATGCCCAAGCCGGCATGCCCTGCGTCGGGTCGAAGCGCATATCAAGCGGACCCTCGCGTTGGAAGGAGAACCCGCGCGTTGCATCTTCAAGCTGATCCGAAGAGAGCCCGAGGTCAATCAAAACGCCATCGAGTGGCGCAAAGCCCAACGCCTCCACCAGAGCTGGCACTTCGTCGAGCCAGCACTGGCGCAGCGTGAGGCAGGGATGATCGCCGAAACGCGCGCGCACACGGGCAATCGCTGTGGGGTCAGCATCGGTGGCAAGCACGCGCCCTTCTGGCGCGCAACGCTGCAGAAGTCCCGCGGCGTGCCCTCCGCTGCCCACCGTGCAATCCAAGTAACGCCCCCCTGGTCGCGGCTGAAGCATCGCCATCACCGCGTCGAACAACACGGGAACGTGTTTCACCGTCTCCACCTCACACTCCCAGACGCGCCCAAACGCTTGGGTCGGCGGTGCGCTGCCGCACTGCTTGACGCACTTGCTCCCAAGTTTGCGGATTCCACACTTCGAGGAAACGCCCTACCCCAACCACCACGGCTGCATCGGTCAAGCCCGCATGTTCGCGCAGCATCTGCGGCAACACCACACGATTCTGCTTATCGGGCACGACATCGAAAGCGCTGGAGAACAGCAGCCGGCGTATCGCAGCAGCTTCTGCGTCCATCAGCGACAGCGCGCTCACCTTATCGAAGAGCACTTTGAACTCATCGAGCGGATAAACGAGCAAGAAGGGACCCGGTCCTGCCGTGACTACTACGCCATCTGCCAACCGCGCGCGAAACTTCGCTGGCAGCGTCAGGCGGTGCTTGTCGTCTAGGGCATGTGCGAACTCGCCGAGAAACATGGATGGACCGAGCGCGGGCAAAAGCGGCAAACGAAACCACGTTTTACCACTTTACCCCACTGTTTCCCACGATGATACATGCTTGCTGCAAAAAGCGCAACGCAAGCCGCGGGGGACGCCAGAGGTTTTGCCCAAAACAGATTTGAGACTTCGCTGCGCTCTTGCTTGACAAGGGCCGCCTGCTGTGGTGCGCGGTCGCCCTCACCGTCATCGCTCTTGCCAACAGCGTAGATCACTGGCTGGACATTGCCGCACTCTCGCAAGCGGCGATCTTCAGTGCAGCAGCAGGGATGTTGCGGCTGAGCGAGGAGGCAGTGCTTGCTGCCAACGGCGAGGCGTTGCGCGGCAGTAGATGCCTAATCGAAACTGGGCGCGGTTGATTCGCACACTGCTGGCAGTGCGTGGAGCAAGTTGAGCGAGAACAAGCGGAGCTTCTTCCACGACCGATCTGAGGCGAGACGCCAATGCCTCGCGACAAGTGTTGTCGAGCGCTCGTGGTTGTGGGTAATGCAGAGCCTCAAAATTCCCGACGGTAAACGAGGGAGAAAGCAGTTGAAACACCGCGCTGTGAAACCACGCCTCAAGGCGCAGCAGCACCAAGGCTGAGCAGCGAGGGCCACAACCCCAGCCCAATGAGGAGCACCAGCGCCGCAGCCACAGCAAGGCGCATGATGTGCGCATCGTGTTGCGCCTGCTCGGCATTTTCGGCGCAGCGCAGCAGGGGGAGCGCATTGCGCAGCGCGCCCGCGAACAAGCTCACGCCCGCAAGCGCCATCAGCCCAATCGGCTCAACGCTGCTCTCGATCGCGCGCACTAGCAACCAGCGTTCCACAAAGCCCACCGTGCCAGGCAACCCTGCCAGCGCCATCACGCTGGTTAAAACAAGCAGCAGCGAGCTGCACGCGTAGCCAATCGTCCCATCAGCGCGCCTCACAGGGCGCAAGTAGCTCAAACCTAAGCCCAAAGCGCTCAGCATGAGGCTGCGTGCCGCAATCCCGAACACAGTTGCAGCCAATGGTGTGGCGCCGCTCGTGGCTACTGACCACAAGGCGTTCGCCACTTCTAAGAACAGCACACACGCCAACACGCGCGACCAGCTGCGCTGTGCCCAAGCGATCAACGCCACGCCCACCCAAATTGCCTGCGCGCCGACGAGAAGCACTTCCTGCGCCAACGCGCTTGCGCGCAGCCAATCTAGCACACTCCAGAGGCGCAGCAACCAAGCTTGGCTAAACCCAAGGGCTATAGCGCCGATCGCTGCCACCACCATCGGCGGCGACTCCTGCGCAGCAGCATGCAACCAGCTATACAGCGGGATCGCGCCAAACAAGAGACCGCTCCCCAACACCAACAGCACCACCGGCAGCGTCGCCGCCTCGCCTTCCAGAGTTGGCGCGCGGTCAGCAAGCCAGAAGGCGAGGAAGAACGTCGGCATCGCCAGCGTGCCGCTCACTAGATAGCGGGCAGCGCCCTGCGTGGAACGTGCGCCGAGGCGATTGGCTTGGATCAGCAGAGCACCGAGCGCAGCCGCCACCTCGATAGCCAGCGCTGCGAAGAGCAGCGGTCGCACCACAAGCCCAGCAGCCAGCGTGCCGAGCATTCCCAATGCCAAGGGGTAAAAGAAGTCGCCTTGGCGTGGCAGCGCACTCGACAGCGCAAACAAGAACACCGCGCCGCTGAACAGCCCAGCAAGCGCAAGGCGGTTGCTAGCATCAATCTGCAGCGTGCGCCCCAACACGACAAACGGCGCATCAAGCGAGAGCGTGATCACGCCCAGATGAACCGTCGCAGCGGTTGGCGCGGCGAGGAGCGAAGCAACCAGTGCACAGGCAACAGCAGCGATTGCCCCTTCTGCCCAAGACCAGCGACGCACCAAAAACGTGAGCGCGCCTGCTGCGAGCGGCAGAACTACAAGAAGCGGCGCTGCGGAGAGGGTGAGCGAAGTCACGCGCGAGACTCTGAGAGCTCTGCTGCAGGCATCGATGATACGCTTTCCTTGCCTCCTTCGGCGAGCGTGAGGAACGACACGGCGGTTCCAACGAGCAACGTGATCGTGCCCAGCAGTATTCCTACGCTTACGCTTGGCTCCAAGGAGATAAAGGCAATCTCGAAGGCGGAGAGCATCAACAATACGCCAAGCCCGATGTTCAGCACCTCGAACGAGGTCGCGATGATCAACACACCCAAGCTGAAGAGCACATAGGCGCTCAGCGTGAAGAGGGGCGGCACGCTCGGCAGCGGAAAGCGGATGGAAGCGCCTATCGCTGCGGTGCCAGTAAGCAGCGCCGCCAGCGCGCGCAGGGTCAACTGAGCAGGAACCTGCGTCCAGTTCGGCTGAGCTAACCGCTGTGCTGCGCTCGGCGCGCCAGCAGCGCGTTGCGCGTTGTCAGCGCCTAGCGCTGCTAGGCCGAGAGCAATGCAGGTGAGCCCTCCAGCGAGCAACTGAATCAACACCACAGTGGGGTCAATCACACGCACTAGCAACGCCGCCACTGCGACGTAGTGCGCCACCATCGCGGGCAGCGCAACACGCCAGTTGTGCACTACTGTGATCGCTAACGCCGAGATCACCAACACCGCAAGCAGCGGCACGACCGCAAATTGCGAGAGGCGCTCTATGAGGCGAATCAACTCAAACACGCTGAGCGAGGATTGTAGCAGCGCGTTTACCGCCGCAGACGCAGCGGGTGTGGTTGTTTGCGAGTTGCTGGAATCGGACGTGTTTGATGCGGCGCAAGTGTCCGAGGTATCACTTCTGTCCCCGAGACTTCGCATCAACTTTTGTTTGGCCACTCCCGACGTAGCCGAGTGGTCAGCCAAGTCTGCCCACGCAGGTGGGGTGACTGGGGTATGTGCTTGTTTCCTGTCTCCTTCGTTTAGGGGCGGCGATGCGCCACCTGAAAGTCAGCCCCTTCCCTGCGCGCCGCGTCAGTAGGCGTTCTCGCTGCGTCCGGTGATGGCTTGCCAAATGGTGAGCAGGATGATCTTGATGTCCAGCCACACCGACCAGTTTTCGATATACCACAGGTCGTACTTAGTGCGCTCTTCGATGGAGGTATCGCCGCGCAAGCCATTGACTTGTGCCCAGCCAGTCATGCCTGCCTTTTCGCGGTGCCGCTCCATGTAACGCGGGATGCGCTTGCGAAACTCCTCGACATACATGGGTCGCTCGGGGCGCGGCCCGACCAAGCTCATCTCACCGAGCAAGACGTTGATCAACTGGGGCAGCTCATCAAGATTGGTGCGCCGCAAGATAGCGCCGACACGCGTGCGACGCGGGTCGTCTTTGCGCGTCCAGCCCGGTCCGTCTTTCTCCGCATCCACCCGCATGGTGCGAAACTTAAGCATGTAAAAACGCTTGCCGTCCAGCCCCATACGCTCTTGCGAGAACAGCGCCGGACCTGGGGAATCGAGCTTGATCAGCAAGGCGATGAGGAACATTAGCGGCGAGAGGAACACTAGCCCTGCTGCGCTTCCCACGATGTCAATCGCGCGCTTCAAGGTGATCTTCCAACCTCGCAGCGCGACATCGCGCATGTTCAGCAGCGGCAAGCCACCCAGCTCGCTGATGCTGAGCTGACCTGCCATGATCTGGAATTGGTCGGGCAAAACTTTGATGCTGATTGTGCTGCGGTCGCAGTGCTCGATGATGCGCAGCAGCGTTTCGCTGTCTGCCTCGGGCAAGGCGATGATGACCTCGTCCACAACGCCACTGCGCACCATCGCCGACAACTCCTCCAAGCCGCCGAGGACGTTCACCGCCAACTCGGGGCGGTAGCCATCCCACGGCACTAAGCCGAGCACGTCGTAGCCCAAACGTGGCAAGGTAAGCAGGCGATGCAACACAGTATGCGCTGGCTCGCCGCTGCCCACCACCACGACGCGCGTGCGCCCGATGCCGCGCGCGTGCAGCGCCCGCTGCACCTGCATATGCGCCGCGCGCAGCACCACCGCGATCGCGATCGTCAGCAGCCATGCGTAAATGATCATGACGCGCGGGGCGTCGGTGATCTCGAATTGCGGGTTCCGCCAGAAGGTGGCAAAGGCGACACTCGCCAGCGTGCCGATGGAGACTGCGGAGAAAATCGCTGCAAGGTCATCGGTGCTGTAGCGAATGCGTTGGCGGTGATACATGCGCGCGAAGAAGAAGGCGCTCAGGATCGCGCCAACTTGCACCACAAGCAAAGGGAAAAATGCAGCAAAGGGTGGGACGTTTTGCGCCTCGGCAGGAAACGGCACAACCAAGCGCAGCCAGTAAGCTGCGTAGAACCCAAGCACCACGCTGAGCGCGTCGAGTGCCACCAACGAGAGGGTGATCCAAGTTTGGAGGCGCCGACGGTGCACAACAGGCTGCGTCGTCGCGGGCTGCGTCAACGCGCGTTGCATGGTCGCCGCGATTATAGTG